>JAILQK010000114.1 GCA_024699045.1 Lachnospiraceae bacterium
AAAGAATTCGCAAAGAATAAACCCTGCCGGGATGACTCCAAGTCCGTCAAATAAACTTATCAGCAAAGCATATCTTGTCTTTCTCGCAACAAGGAAAAATCGCATGAACTGAATGCATACTCCTCTGGTGATATATGTCAGGGCAAATATCCTTACCCCTTTTATCGCCATCGCAATGGTATCCGGTCCGGTTATCCTGTAAAGAGAGACAAGAACTCCGGGAAAAAGCTCCAAAACACCGACAAGTCCCAATCCGAAGATCACCTGAAAGAAAAGCGATCTTTTCAATACCTGCGCCTCTCCCTGATGATCCATCTGCCCGTTCAGCATCGCAAGTATCGGCTGTGCCGCATCGGCAGTACCCAGGATAAAGATCGAAGCAATGGAAAAGGTCTGGAGACATAAAGGAAAAGCGATGATACCATCCTGCCCGGCATACCGGATCGCCAGCTGATTCCCAATCGAGTATCTCACGGCAAAGCAAACCTGAAGCAGTGCTACGGAGGCGCCAAGCCTGAATATCTTTGTAAAAAGCGTCGCAGCGTCGGATCCCACCGGAGAGTTTGCTATACGCACGTTATGTTTCTTGAGCAGCACGAGCATGACCAGCATTCCGACCACATATCCGGTAAACGTCGCAAGCACCGAACCCCTGATCCCAAGATCCAGCCCCTTCATATAGACAAAGTCCATTATGATATTTACTACATTGGAAACGATATTTACGACCGTAGCTATAACAGGTGCTCCGCTGGGCGGAAGAAACCATATCGTTGTAAGCATTGCGACAATGAACGGGGCCGTAAGCAGGACCGTTACATAGTATTCCGAAAAATAAGTCACAAGCGACCGGTCAGGACATAGGATATTGGTCAGAGCATCACGAAAGATAAAACCCACAGCCATATAAACGATCCCAAAGATCCAGGCCAGATAGACGGATAAACGGAAAACACTCCCGGCCTTTTGCTTCTCCCATCTCCCGAGAAAAACGGAATAGCATCCGGATCCTCCGCTCCCAAGCAGCATATAACATGCCGCGATCCCTAAACACAAAGGGGCAGCGAGGTTTGCTGTAGCAAAGGCCTGTTCCCCCAGAAGATTGGATATTATCATATAATCGGCAAACTCATTAAGCGCCAATGCAAGCGACGTCAGAATGGAAGGGAGCAGATACTGCTTATATTTCTTTATTAAGATGCTGTCCAAATCCAGGATACTTCGCTTCATACGCATTTTCTCCAGATCCGTATACCGTCATCCTGACAGACCCTTCGGACCGGATCTATTTGAAAGCCTCCTCAATGAAATACTGTATACGACCGTGGGTATTGTCGTCTTTGATCAGGTTCCTCACCGAATTGAGCTTTGCTTTTGTTGCGAGCAACTCCGCCTCTCCCTTGGAAAAACCTCTTGTCTGCATATAATACAGCATATCCGATGAAAGTCTTCCGATCGATGCTCCGTGTGTCCCCTCCACATCATCCTCATCACATAGGATCACCGGAAGAGTCTTGTTCACGACTCCTTCGGACAAAAGGAGCACATCCTCAAGTTCATTGCCGTGAGCGCCTTTCGCCCCCTTTACGAGATCTATCGTCCCTCTGAAATTCTTTTTTGCGGCATCCCTCAAGGCTCCCTTGACCTGAAGCTCAGATCCTGTCTTTCTTCCATGATGGGAAATATGATAATTCATATCCAGATCCTGGCTGCCTATGCAAAGATAGGCCATATCACCGTTAAATTGAGCCTTATAGCCCTTAAGATCGGCCGCCATTCCGATCAGGTTGCGTCCACCGCCAAGACACATCTGGGTTATGTCAAAGAAACCGTTGTCCTCCACTGTAACTCCAATATCATCCATGCTGAGGAATCCCGATCCCAGCAGATTAACCTTTACAAGATGCACACTGGCGCCGGCTCCTACCCTGATCCTTGTCTGTATCCCGAAGAAACCCGAAGCATCGAGTCTTGAAGAAGAATAATCCATGATAACAGTCAAAGAGCTTCCTTCCTCGGCAAGGATCTCAACCCTGTCTGCATTTGAATCACCGTTCTCCATTAAATAACGGACGTTAACAGGCTCTGCTGCCTTTCTTCCCGGTCTGGTATGGATCATAAGCACATCCTTGCTCGCGTCCGCAAAGAAAACATCTGCTTCGTTACCCATACCGCACGTTATTGATTTTATGTCAACCTGATCCTTAAGCTCACAGCCTCCGCATTCCCTGCAGGATTCGTTTCCGATCATAACCCCTGCCGGTATCTTTTCGACTGTTGCTTTACCGCTGTCATTAAGGACTATACGTTCTTCGATAACAGCTTCATTTATCTTAAGAGCATTCCATGTAGGCGAATGCAGCCTGTTGACCCGCATCATCCTATCGCTCCTTTCATCTCAAGCTGAATGAGGTTATTCATCTCAACCGCATATTCAAGCGGAAGCTCCTTTGAAACATTATCGGCAAAACCTGATACGATCATTGCCCTGGCATCCTCCTCGGATATGCCTCTGCTCATCAGATAAAAGACGGCATCATCCGAGATGCGCCCGATCTTTGCCTCGTGTCCGACGTCCGCCTCGTTGGTACGGATATCCATCGCAGGGATGGTATCGGATCTGGATATATCATCCAGCATGAGCGAAGCGCACGATACAGCCGCCTTGGAATCCTCCGCCTTACTGCCTATAGTGACCGCGCTTCTGAAAGTACTGATCCCCCCGCTCTTTGATATGGACTTCGTATTGATGTATGAAGACGTTCGCCTTCCGGTCTGTACCACTTTAGCTCCCGTATCAAGGTTCTGACCCTCTCCGGCAAAAGTGATCCCGGTAAACTCGCAATGGGAATCATTTCCTTTAAGGACTGTCATCGGATAAAGATATGAAACGTGCGACCCAAAAGACCCGGATACCCATTCCATGGTAGCACCTTCCTCACATATCGCCCTCTTTGTATTAAGGTTATACATGTTCTTGGACCAGTTTTCTATCGTGGAATACCTGAGCTTTGCATTTTTACCGACAAAAAGCTCCACGCATCCCGCATGAAGATTTGCCACATTGTATTTCGGCGCCGAGCAGCCTTCGATGAAATGCAGGTCCGCTCCTTCCGATACGATGATCAGTGTATGCTCAAACTGTCCTGCTCCTGCCGCATTTAACCTGAAATATGACTGAAGCGGGATCTCAACCTTAACTCCCGGAGGCACATATACAAAGGATCCGCCCGACCACACAGCACCGTGAAGCGCGGCAAATTTGTGATCGGTAGGAGGCACGAGCTTCATGAAGTGCTCTTTGACCATTTCCTCATACTCACCCGTAAGGGCCGATTCCATATCGGTATAAACGACCCCCTGAGCCAGGACTTCTTCTTTCACGTTATGATACACAAGCTCGGAATCATACTGGGCTCCGACCCCGGCCAGACTCTTTCTTTCGGCTTCGGGGATCCCCAGACGCTCAAAAGTGTTTTTGATATCATCGGGCACATCCTCCCAGGCCGTCTTCATTTTGGTCCTGGGTTTCACATAAGTAACGATATCATCCATGTTGAGCCCGGAAATGTCAGGACCCCAGTCAGGTACCTTGAGCTCATTATAAACAGACAGGCTTTTCAGCCTGAATTCAAGCATCCATTCAGGATCGTTCTTTTCGACGGATATCTCCCTGACGATATCCTCGGTAAGACCTTCCTTTACCTTATAGAAATCCTCTTCCTTCTCTTCATACCTGAAATCATACAGACTTCTGTCTATATCGTTTACTTCACTTCTCTCTCTTCCCATATGATATCCTTTTTGGGCTCACCCCATGTATTTTTCGAATCCGTTCTCGTTGATATCCTGCACAAGGGATCCGTCACCGTCGGCAACTATCTGTCCCCGCACGAGAACATGGGTATAATCGACCTGCAGGGATTCCAGGATCTTCGCGCTGTGCGTGATGATAAGAAGCGCTCCGTCCTCCCGCTTTTGATATTCCTTTATACCTGCCGACACCGTACGTACCGCATCGACATCAAGTCCGGAATCCGTCTCATCAAGTATGGCAAAAGTCGGTTTCAGCATCAAAAGCTGAAGTATCTCGGCCTTTTTCTTCTCGCCTCCCGAAAAACCGACATTAAGATCCCTGTCCTTATAAGGCGTATCAAAATTCAGGATCTCCATATTCTTCGCGAGATCTTTGCGGTATTCCGAAAATTTGATCTTCTCACCTGTCTTTTGAACGATCGCATTCCTTATAAAAGATGAGACCGTGATCCCGGGAACTTCTAACGGATTCTGAAAAGACATGAACATCCCGGCTTTTGCCCTTTTATCGGGGCTCTCATCTTTTATATCAAGACCGTTGAAATAGATGCTGCCTCCGGTGATCTCATATACGGGATTTCCCATCAGTGCATTTCCCAGAGTGGATTTTCCGGCACCGTTAGGCCCCATAAGGACATGTGTCTCACCTTTTCCGATGTTCAGATCGATATTTTTCAGTATCTCATTTCCATCCACCGCAACGGAAAGATTTCTTATCTCAAGTAATGACATATGATCATCTCCTTAATATGGTTATCTGTCTAATATTACAATAACATCAAATATAATTGATGAGCTCCCCCAGGCAGCTCTCAAAATTCACTCCGTACCAGCGTCTGTCCGGAGCCTTTTCGGTCTCCTCTATGCAGCGGTTCACGAAATCGACCGCATGTCCGGAAGCCTCTCCGAGAGTCTGGTCTTCGAGCAGGCATCCGGTCACGACCGATGAAAAGATATCGCCCGTCCCGAGATATCTGCCGTTATGTTTTTTATTGACTGCTGTGGAGAAAGTATTTTCGGCTCTGTCATATGACACTGCGCCCATTTCATGCTCTCCAAAATGGATCCCTGTTATTATCACTTTTTCAGGACCGGTATCCGAGAGCATCAGGAGCATATCAGATATCTCCTGTTCTGTAAAATCAGACGGACTTGTGTATGTTTTATCCAAAAGCATACAGGCTTCTGTAAGATTCGGTATTATAACATCGGCTTTTTTTACAAAAGGCTTCATGCGCGATACGAAGTCTGCGGAAAGCCCTGTATACAGCTCTCCGTCATCAGCCATCGCAGGATCTATGATCACGAGATTATCATTGTCGCGCAACTCATCGATAACAACTGAAATTTCATCTATCTGTTCAGGAGATCCCAGATATCCTGTATAGATAGCATCGAAACGCATGTTGTTTTTCTTGATCTGTTCCAATATGGGTGTTATCTTATCAGACAGATCATACGAAACAAAAGTTTCAAACGCAGTATGGCACGACAAGACCGCTGTAGGGATCACCGCTGTTTCCACACCCAGACACGACAGAACCGGTATCGCGGCTGTCAGCGAACATTTACCTACACAAGAAAGATCCTGCAGAGTAATGACACGTTTCATCCGTCAGATTCTAATGGATAATGACCGTAGTTCCGACTGAGATCGTATTGTACAGTGCCTCTGCTGTCTCCCTGGGCATATTCACACATCCATGTGAGCCGTTTGTCTGGTAGATCGAACCACCGAAAGAGCTTCTCCATGAAGCATCATGCATGCCGTAGTTACCGGTAAAAGGCATCCAATACCTTACGAAGGACTCATAATTAGGCCCCTTAAGAGTTCTGTTCCTTGATTTGCCGTAAACCTGATATGTGCCGGTAGGTGTATCATGGTGCCTCGACACGTTTCCTGTCACTATATCGGAGATCAGCGTCGGCTGTCCGTTCACATAGTAAACAAGCTTCTGATTTGCGATATCTATATCAACGTAAGTCATGCCTGATGCTGCCGCCTGGATCTGGGGCTGGGTCTGGTCTTCGGTCTTTTTTTCACTTTCGGCTACTATCTGACTCTCGGCACTCTCCTTAGCCCCCGGAACGGTGGATACCGTTACCATAGGAACCCGGGTTCCTGACATTCCTGCCGCTATCGCTGTGATCAGATACTGTTTTTCCATCTCCTGATTCATAACGGTATAACCCGGAAGCTCATAAAGAGCCGCCAGTCCCGAGACAAAACTGCTCACTGCCGCGCTGTCCGCATAAAAGTTTCCCGCCTGATCAACCGCAAAGGAGCCATCGGCATTCTTTTGCAGTAATCCTGTCATCGCATTCTGGTCAAGATCGTAAACCGCCTGTGCTCCCGACGGGATAGGTATAGAGCTGAAATCATACTTTATGGATGCAACATTCTGAGCATATGCCTCGCAGGAAGGTCCTGTCAGAGCAAAAATAAAAGCGAACACCGCCGCTACGGATAATAATAACTTTTTCATGGTTCCTCTCCCAAATATATATATAAGAATCTCCTCGACATTCTTTTACATTATAGAACTAGTTGTACCTCACTTCAAGTTTTATTTTTAATATATATAGTGGTTCTTGCAGTTCAGGCATACAATATATAGTCAAATAAGACAAAAAAGCAGGATCCCTGACTTAAATCTATCTGATCCCTCATACGCGGCGCGGCAAAAAAGAACAATGAAAATTGAGTTGTATCCTTGTTTTCACCCCATATCTTGTAGTTGATAACAGGATTTATGCACGGCTATAATTATTATGTTTCGTTTAGATGTAAGGGGAGAATTTATGAAAAAGCAATTGATAAGAATCGTGGCAGCAGCGATCTGCGTTTCTGCCGTTATAGTAACGACGCTTTCAACCAGGGCTTATGCGGTATCGCCTGATGCTTTTACCGCTATCGCCGTGACATCGCCTATCGCTTCAAAGCATAATATCTCCGGCTATGCAAAGCTGGTTTCAAACAATCCGACCTTCCTGGCTCCTTTTGCGGAGCACAGCCTCAAGAAGGATCAGACAGAGCTTTCGGATCCTGCCGCTCTCTCAAATGATGAGACCTCCGTCCGGGAGTCCGCATCGGAAAGTGACGCAGCCGATACGACCGAGGTCCTTGAAAAGAAGCGTGTTCCCCATGATCCCGATCACTCCAGACATATCTCGGCCAAAGTCGCGCTCGAGCGGATGGAAAGTGAGAAAGCCTCAATGAAAGCCGCAAGGGAGAAAATAGAGAGCATTTCTGATACCGGAAACGAAGATAGTGCTGACACCGATAATATCGAAACGGATGCTATTTCTGATGAAGAATCGACCGGACCGGTCTCCGCATCAGAAGCCGCGGTCCTTGAGCGGATCGAGAAAGAGAAAGGTGCCATCACCGCAGCAAATAAAGCTATAGAAAAAGCGGCCGAGGAAAACCGGATAAAAGAATATGAAGAGATCGTCGATTCAATGCCCGATCACACCTACATCGACATAAATCTGACTACTCAGAAGCTCACCTATTATATTAACGGCGGAACAACCTTATGCGCTGACGTAGTCACCGGCAATATTTCCCGGAACTGCGATACTCCCCAGGGGGTATACGAGATCTACGGCAAACAGAAAAGCCGCACGCTCAAGGGTGATGACTATGAAGCCTTCGTAAACTACTGGATGCCTTTTACAGGAAATTACGGTATACACGATGCGACCTGGAGGAGCTCTTTCGGAGGAGATATCTATCAGACCAACGGCTCACACGGGTGCGTAAACATTTCAAAATCCACCGCAGCGACCTTATATGAGACGGCTCCGGTAGGAACCAAAGTGTTTGTACATATCTGATCTTCGTCACTTATCCCGGAACGTTCGGGCATAAAAAAACATATACTGCTGGAGTACTCCCGCATAGCCGGGGTACTCCGAAACCGGGAATTCCCCTCCGTAATAAGTGTCCTCGATACGCCGTATCCAGACATCCTCCGGAAAGGCCGCTATCCGATGATAAGCAAACAGCATCACGCAGTTTGCTATTTTTTTGCCTACTCCGTAGATAGATACAAGCTCATCGAAAAGCTCCGCATCCGGGAGTTTTCGCATAGCCTCCGGATCGATCTCCCCGCATGCTGCTCTTCTGGCCGCTTCCCTGACATAGGGAGCCCTGTACCCCAAAGAACACTCCGACAACTCCTTTTCCGAAAGACCCGCGATCGCTTTCGGTGAAGGAAACGAATAAATATCCTCCGATATTTTTTCTCCGCAGACCCAACACAGTTTCTCAACCGCCGACTGTATCGCCGGTATGTTTTTCCTCTGTGAAATAATGAAACTGATCAGGGTCTCAAAAGGATCCTGTCTGAGTATCCTGATCCCATGACCGTATTTTGCAGCCTCTGTAAGAAATCGATCAGCGGGATCGATGGAATCTATATAGCCGGCATAGTCAGTCTCAAGATCGAAATAATCGTACCAGATGCTATTAAACTCTTTTTCACTGCACGAAAACCATATCTCACCGTTTCCTTCATCCTTTAATTCAAGGACCTTCCCGAATGCCGTGACCTTCGCGCTTTTTTCTCCGGTCATCCTCATCCGGAAGCATTGTCCGCTCTCGGCGATCTGTCTGAGATCAAGATTTCCGATCTGCTTTATCATACCGTTCATTGATTTCACCGCCTTCCCCGTTATCTTCCGTGACATATGACATACCCCGCTTTTTCGTTCCGCAGGATCTTTATTCTCTGTATTAAGGTTAAAATGCCAAAAAACATCATGACTGATATCACCGGCAGCGCTATGAACCTGAATGCACGCCGGTTGCGGTTTTTTCCCGCATTTGCAATGTTATCATCCTCCCGTAACGATTTCAAATCCCTGTTAAGGCTTTCGGGATCCTCCGTTCCCACCTCTGTTTTCTCCCCGGCCACGGAAAGCTCCCGGCTGAATACCCCGGTTTCATAATCGGAAAGATCCATCACATTATATAAAGGCCCCCGGTCGGTTTCCGATCCCCCCTTTGTCAGATCATAATCTGTACCGTACCATGCCTTCAGGTCTCCCTTATCCCCGACACGGTTTAAGAGGCTCCATCCACTGTATTTTTCACCGGCTTTCAAAAGATCCGACCGTTCCCTGTCGTCCCGGCTCTTGACCGTATAATCCCTGATGCCCGCGGAAGACGGTATCGCTCCGCTTTGTCCGGCCCCTCCTAATATCACACTTCCGGAAAAATTCCCTTCAGTGCCGCGGTCATCGTCGCCGCCATCGCCATCGTCGCCGCTACCGTCATCGGTATCGATACCGGATGTATTGACAGTCGATCCATTCCGGTTTTTCTCAGCCTCTTCTATGCGTTCCTGAAATCCGGCCCCCGGTATATCAGAGATCCTGACCTCACAGGTATCTGAAACGGCTTTACCGTCATAGGCATAAAACATGTATACTCCGTTTGCCGTGATCCTCAGCTTTGCTTCTGCATGATCTTCATTAATATCTGCCGATATCTCTTTAGGACCGTATAGAGTCTTCCTGATCCCGACCGCGATGTTCTCAGCCTGTATCAAAGAAATACCGGAACCGACGGAGTCCACGTTTACTTTAACTCCGACCCCTGAGTTTCCGTCATGGAAAGTATTGCACACGATTGTTATTTTAGAGAGTTCATCTTCACTTACGGATGATGGATCGTTCCCACTGACTTCCCCCGTACTTCCCGTACCGGCTCCTCCGGTATCGCTCCCTTCAGTACCTGAACTCTCCGATCCGCCTTCTCCGGCTCCTCCCGACACTGATACCGTCTCTTCCGCGTAGGCCACAGAAGGCAGGATCAGATTCAGTAATAAACCAAGCAGCATAACAAATAATAACAGATTGTTCCTTTTCATTCTTTACCTCCTTTGTTGTAATATCCGTCAGCTTTTATCTATAAAGTGTGTTATTTTTACTTTTTGACCGTCGGTGTCAAATCTCACGGCTCCCATTTCTTTCGTGACATATATCCGCGTCCCGCTCTTTTCAAGCCGTTTTGTCAAGAGCTCATCGGGATGACCGTAACGATTGTCCACACCTGCCGATATAAAGGTGAATACCGGACCGGTCAGCGACAGAAATTCCATAGGTGTGGAATTCGCAGACCCATGATGCGCACACTTCAACAATGTATATCTCCTCTTTGACATACCGGCCCGCTCCCTGAGCAGAGCGATAAGGTCCTGCTCGCCTTTGCCCTGTACATCTCCGGTAAACAAAGCTCTGATCGAAGTATCAGTCAGTCCGGCCTCCAGACAGACCGACGAAGCATTGCAGTCATCATAAATTCTCCCCTTTGCCGGGTTTAAGCACTCGAATCTGACCCCGCTCACATTAAATATATCTCCTGTTTTTATTGTTCTGATCTCTGTCCCCCTCCTTTTTGCTGCCTTTACAAGAGCCGCATAATTCTCATCTTTACTGCCGATATCCGGCATGATAAGGACTTTTATCCGGATTCCCCCGTATCCGCTGTCTTCGAGCATCTCCATATATCCATTGATATGATCCTCATCCGTATGCGTTACCACAGCATAGTCAATGGTATCGATCCCTCTGGAAAGCACATACGGCTTCACCCGATACTCCGCTACCCGGTCCACATCGCTGCTCCCGCAGTCTATCATCACCGTCTTCCCTCCTTTTATCTCCAGCAGATGACAGTCTCCCTGTCCCACATCAATCATAGTGATCGCCAACACGGGTCTGATATGGTATGTCTGGATGCACATTGCAGCCACTACCGCTGTCATAAAGAACACCCTCTCAAAGAAACCTGTTCCGGACTTTCTCTCAACAATTAAAACTGCAGTTATTATAAGGATATAATAAATAACACACTGCCACATTTCAGGTCTGCCCAATGTGATAAGGGAGAAAGGCAGTCCATCATTAAACTCTGTCAAGCCTGCATAGATCCTCAGTACAAGCTTCGCCGGAATTGCCGCGAACGAACCGGGAAAAGGAAAATAAAAACCAATAACAACAGATATTAAAGAGCTTACGAGCAGAACCCCCAGCAGAGGGATCGCCGCCAGATTTATCACCGTCGAATAAAGAGGCACTCTGAAGAAGAAATACAGTGTAACAGGAAACATAAAGATCGTTATTGACATTGAAGCTCTTAACGATTCAAAAAAGCCCCCTTTTGCAGGCAGGATCTTCTTTATCGCCGGAACGAGGATTCCGATCCCGCATACCGCGGTATATGAAAGGATAAAACCTGCATCGGTCACATATACAGGCCTGAATAAGAGCATTACCGTGCCTGCCACCGACATTGATGAAAGAAGATCGGGCGTTCTTCCCACGATATCTGCCATTATCATAAGACCAAAGGTAATGACGGCCCTCAACGTGGAAACTCCGGCTCCGGTAAAACTGCCGTAAAGCAGGATCAAAAAGAATGTGATCAGGTATGAGGCTGTTTTATTCAGACCCGTTCTGCTTATAAGTTTCAGGACTCCCATACCGAGAAGTGTGATATGAAGCGCGGATATACAGAGGATATGACTCATCCCCGACCTCCTGTAGCCGGATCTTATCTCCTCTGTAAGTCCGGACCGGTCTCCCAAAAGCATCGCTTTTATTATTCCCGAATCATCCGTACCGTAAAGGCGATCGATGCAGGCTGCCAGCTCCTCTCTTAGGAGGCACATACCCTCTTCTACCGGGTTTTCCCTTCCTCCCTGCACTCCACTGACCGTTGCCCCATATATCTCAAAGTCTATGCCTCTTGCCTTCTGGTATGAGGCCTGATCAAAATTTCCCGGATTCCTCGCCCCCGGAAAGATAAAGAGTTTCCCGTTTATCCTGACTCTTGTGCCTATCGGCAGCGCTTCGGCCAGTCGTTCTATGTTGTTTTTCAGCTTTACCGTGATCTTGTATCGGTCTTCAGATCTTATGCCGGAAATGAAACCGGCATCTTTCACCGTCAGATATGTATCAGAATTTTTGTGATATTTGTCGTCGATTATCCCTTCAAGAACTGCTTCTTCGCCTGAGAGCTCATCCGGTAAGGATGATTCGGGCGGCTTTAGATAATAAAGGAGTCCCAGGAAAAACAGAAGGCAGAAACCGACGACACATGCCGGTCTTTTCATTGGATCAGTTCATCATTCCTTTCATAAAGCACCTCTAGCTTCATATGATCCATAAACACGCCCTCGGTAGATCCCTCGATGGATATCTGAACCTGATCGATCCCGGGAAGAGCGGCCAGGGTATTGACGATCGAATAAAGTGCAACCTCCTCGTCCACGCTGTACGGTTCCTCTCTTACCGATGAGTCAAAATTGGCATAGGCTATCCTGTCTTTAACGGTCACGGAGAGGAGCTTTGAATCCGGAGAAAGCGTCGGAAAGGCGTTCTCCTCCTTCAGGTTAATCGGACCGCCGATGAGCGTCTCCAGTGCAAATTTCTCCATGGAGATATTCGTATTGTACACGAGATCCTCATCGTATCTCTTCAGACTCTTGCCGTTGATATCGGTAAAATACAGGGTTACATTGGTACGCTCATAAGAATTAAGCTCGACTCCCGTATTATTGATAAATGAATCGACTGTCATATCTCCTATCGGCATCCCGCTGCTGTCGAGCAGTTCATTTCCGTCCACGAGGAAAGATACCGAATGGATATCTTCAGTCTGTGTCAAAGTCTCGACAACCGATGCCCTTACAAGGATCTCTTTTGTACGATCCATATCAAGATAGGCCGCCGGAAAATCTATCACTGCCCTCTGGTCACTGATACTGTAGCTTGTAGGTATGATATCTTCCGAAATCGGGGCTACCCCCCTGGCATCGGAAGGCTGCTGCTTGAGCGCCTCGATCAGGATCCCTACCATCTCGGCGGAATTTCCGGAAACTATCCTTCGTTCCTCGCTTATTATGGATGCGTATTCAGCATCGGGAAAAAACACCTTATATATGTCTTTGTCTTCACTGTCTGCCCTGCCGCATGAAACGATCAATAAAAGTATGATCATGCAGCTAAGGATCATCGCCGGTCTGTTTCTCATATATCCTTTCTCAGAGGGATCTTTACCGTAAATGTCGTTCCCTCTCCCAAAATACTTGTTGCCTTTATCGCTCCACGGTGCAGGAGTACTGCATTACGCGTTATCGCAAGCCCCAATCCTGTTCCGCCGATCTCTCTTGAATGTGACTTATCCACCCTGTAAAACCTGTCATAGATCTTATTGATCGAATCCTCGGGTATCCCCATTCCGGAATCCGAGACCGTTATCACCGCAAACTGAAGATCCGCATCAAGCGTGACCCTTACCCATCCGTTTTCCTTATTATATTTAATCGCATTTTCGATCAGATTCATTATGGCAAGCGAAAGCTTTGTTTCATCGATATCCGCTTTCACCGGGACTTTCTCCTCATAAAAAAGGCTTACTCCCGATTCCTCGGCGAGCGGAGTAAGGGTCTTTATAAGCTGCTGCAGCATTTCCGAAAGATCGCGTGTCTCCAGAGCAACCTCGGCTTCCTTGCTGCGGTCAAGCTTTACAAGAGAAAGCAGATTGTTTATTACCTTATTCTCCCGGTCTACCTCCTCTGCTATATCAAGCATGAACTCGCGATAGGTTTCCGCATCGACCGAATCCCCGCTCTGTATCAGGGAATCGGACAATACCTTCATCGAGGCGAGCGGTGTCTTTAATTCATGGGATACGTTAGCCACAAATTCATCCCTGGATTCGTCCACCTCCTTCATCCTCGACATCAGATGATGAAAGGCATCCATGATATCCTTGGTCTCGGTATAATCAGGAACCTCTATGCTCTCCACCCCGGGATCGAAACCCTCTTTGACCGAGTCAACGGCACGTATGACCTTGTCAAACGGCTTTAGCAGGGTAAGCGACAGTGAATAAGCGATAATGATGATAAGAACGGCGATCACTACTTCGACCACTCTGGCTCTGCGCGCAAGGACCTCCACGTTATCATGGATGCTGTCGGTGGAAGCACTTGCGACCAGCGCTCCATACATCTTACCGGTAGCTTCATCCAGTATCGGGACCGTGATCTCAAGATATCTGTTCTCCTCGTCCTGACTGGACATGTTACGGCTTCCGTTCATACAGGATATGACTTCGCTGGAGACTATATACTTCCCCTGTGATTTGTTATAGGTATCCTTTATGATCTGGAAATCATCGTTTATCACGAGGATCCGTCCGTCATAAAGGTTTGACATCTGCGTCAGTTCATCGTTAATAACAATATCGCTCGTATCGGAAAAATAATCGGTTCGCGCAAGATGCGCCGCTACGATCGCTGACTGATTGGTGACCTCGGCTACTTTTTGATTCATCGCCCGGTTCTCATAACCCTGAACCATGATATATCTCATAACAAAAGCCGGAATGATCCCTATCAAAAGGACGATCAGGAATATACGAAATCTGAGACTTTTATATAATCTGATATTCTGTAAAAGCTTTGAAGTAAGTGTCCTCATCCCTCAAAGTAATATACTGTACGTTTTACATCTGATATCATATCTGCACCCTGTATTGAGAAATTAATTATAAATACTCTATTTCAAAATTACAACACAAAACAGTTGAAATGTTTACTTTTCAGCAATTTTGTTAATTATGTTGATACCCTCTTTTGCCATGAATATTCCACCTTCTTGACTTGATCATTCCAACCCTTTTGTCTTGATCATTCACCCATTCGCCTTGAATATTGTACGGATTTGTGATATAAATGCTTTGGTTCAATAATAGTATTATATTAGGGAGGAATTAGAATGAGTTTTATTGATGCAGTCAAATCATGTTTTTCGCAATATGTAGGCTTCAGTGGCCGTGCACGCAGGAGTGAGTATTGGTATTTTGCCCTTTTCCAGGGTATTATAGGCGTAGTACTCTCTATTCTTGCGCAGACGACAGGCTCCACGATCTTTTCGGTACTAAGCGGAATATTCGGTTTAGCCTGCCTTCTCCCCGGTCTTGCGGTATCTATCAGGAGACTCCACGACATAAACAAGAGCGGCTGGTTCGTTCTTATCTCACTTATCCCGATCGTAGGAACGATCCTGATAATAGTTTGGGCCTGTAAGGATTCCGATCCCGGTGAAAACCAGTACGGTCCCAATCCTAAAGGAATGTGATCCGTAAACAGATCTTGATAGACAAAGGGACGGTTCCTGAAGAGCCGTCCCCTTTTATTATGCCTTATAATGCTTCTCCGATTACAAACATATTATAATTATATTATTTCCATATTCTCGCATAGTTATTTCACTGCATTGATATATTACTCTATACGTCTCATCCCTCAAAATAGTAGCCCATTCCCCATTTGGTACGCACATATCTTGGATCCCCGGGCTCTTTTTCTATCTTCTCCCGAAGTCTTCTGACATGGACATCCACCGTTCTGCCGTCTCCGGGATAATCCTTTCCCCATATGAGATTCAGGAGGTCGGTCCGGCTGTATACCTTTTGAGGGTTCGTCGCAAGGAGTTCAAGCACATCAAATTCTTTTGCCGTAAGATTCACCTCATTCCCCTCGATATAGACCCTGCGGTTACCGGTATCGATCTTAAGGGTTTCCGTCTCGATAACCTCAGCTCCCGGCCGCGGTGGCTCCTTCTCACTCTTCGAACGTCTAAGTATCGCTTTGATCCTCGCCTTTACCTCCAGGATATTAAAGGGCTTTGTGATATAATCATCCGCTCCGTAGTCCAGTCCGAGGATCTTGTCCATATCATCCCCCTTCGCCGTGAGCATGATGATCGGAACATTTGATGTCTCTCTGATCTGCTGGCAGACTTCAAAGCCGGTAAGTTTGGGCAGCATTATATCGAGAAGTATGATATCATAATCTCCCGCTCCGGCCAGCTGCAGTGCTTCCTCACCATCGTAGGCACAGTCGACCTCATACCCGTCCTGCTCAAGGGAAAATTTAATCCCTTTGACTATAAGCTTTTCATCATCCACCACTAATACTTTCACTGTCCTATACCTTTATCCGATCCTTTATCTTATCAAATGTCGCCTGCTTGATCCCCGGTACCCCCATGATATCCTCTATAGAATCAAATCTTCCGTTAGTCTCCCTGTATGAGATTATATCCTCGGCCCTTGATGCTCCGATCCCGTTAAGGGTCTGTAGCTTTTCGCTGTCAGCCGTATTGATATTGACCAGACCGTCGCTGTCAGCCGGAACAAATGCGCTGTCACCGGGAGCCGGTACACCTCCACCCGGATCAACAGACTCGCCATATGCGGGCACATAAAGCTTCTGCCCGTCGTAACATCGTTCCGCCTGATTTATAAGAGATATATCCGCATCTGCCGTGACGCCCCCGGCGATCTCAAGCGCCTCAAAGACCCTGCTGTCGGATCCCACCTCGATCACTCCGGGAGACTTCACCTCTCCGCACACATACACATAAATGCTGTCCGCCGGGGATGGATCATCTCCCGGGGCACCACTGTCAGCAATCCCGATCGTGGCCACTTTACCTGCATTTTCCATCCTGGCACCGCTTCCGGCAGTCCCCATAGCGAAGCCGCTTCCTGCAGCCCCCGGCGTCATGCCGCTGCCTTCAGCTTCGGACATCACCCCGCTTCCCGAGGCTTCGGACATTGCCCCGCTTCCCGCGTTATCTGCAGGGATACTTTCCGTCGTCAGCTCGTCCAGCATTATCTCATCGGAATAAGACTTTCCGCATCCACCAAAAAAGATGCACAGAGAAAGTAAAAGAAAAAGCCTGAATTTCATAGAAAACCTCACCGTATCCGAGATAACGGTGTCCCAAGAAGCTTAGGAACGATTTTAGGATCTCTCTATGGCTTTGTCAAGTTTCGTCTGCATTTCGATTATATCATCTTTTTCAATGATAAGAGGCGGTACAAGCCTTAAAATATTTGTCCCTGCGCTTATTACAAGCAGGCCCTCGGCTCTTGCATTCTCGATCACGGGGCCGCAGGCTCTGTCAAACTCAAGTGCCTGTATAAAACCGGCGCCTCTCCTTGCTTTTATCGTTTCATGCCTGTCCTTGATCTCATCAAGGGCCTTTTCCAGCACCGGTGTCAGTGCTTTGACATGTCCGACAATATCTTTTTCCTTAAACTGTCTTAATACTTCCAGGACAGCGGCGCAGGCAAACGGATTGCCTCCGTAGGTGGAACCGTGATCCCCCGGGACCAGCGAGCTCCCGGCAACCTCTTCGGTCATAAGGAAGGCCCCTACCGGAACACCGTTTCCGACCGCCTTCGCTACAGTCACTATATCTGGTTTTACCCCGTACTTCTCCCAGGCGAACATATACCCGGTACGTCCCATACCACACTGTATCTCATCCAGTATGAGAAGAAGTCCGTTATCATCACAAAGTTTTCTTACTCCCCGGATAAAGGCTTCGTCTGCCGGATATATCCCGCCTTCTCCCTGCACGGTCTCCATGATGACTGCACAGGTCTTATCGTTGATCAGAGCCTCAACCGATGAAAGGTCGTTGAACTGAGCAAATCTGACATTTCCAAGATCCGGTCCGAAAGGCTCTCTGTAATGAACATTGCCCGTTACCGAAAGTGCTCCCATCGATCTCCCGTGGAAACTATGCTCCATGGCGATGATCTCGTGATCCGTGCTGTTATTCTTCAGATACGCATATTTTCTGGCGGTTTTGATCGCACCCTCTATGGCCTCTGTCCCTGAGTTTGTAAAAAACACCCTGTCCATATGGGTGACCTCGCAAAGCTCCTTTGCGGCAAGACAGGCAGGCTCATTATAATAAAGATTGGAGGTATGAATGATCAGATCCATCTGCTTTTTTAAGGCATCGTTCAGTTCTCTGTTGCCGTATCCCAGCGCATATACCGCTATTCCCGCGGCAAAGTCAAGATACTCTCCGCCCTTATCATCATACAGTCTTACACCTTCTCCTCTTTCAAGGACGACGGGAAATCTGTTGTATGCATGAACGAGATACTTGTCTCCGAGTTTCATATAGTCTGTCATTAAACCATTCCTCCCCTGACCAACATCTTTATCCCCCGGTTCAGCGTCATCGAGCCGGCGTCATCAAATCGGCGTCATCGAGCCGGCATCATCGAGCCGGCATCACCGAGCCGGCGTCATCAACCCGGCGTCATCAACCCGGCGTCATCGAGCCGGCATCATCGAGCCGGCGTCATCAACCCGGCGTCACCGAGCCGGCGTCATCGTTCGGCCGTCGCCGGTCATCATTTATAAATCGCGCTTCCGATCCCGTGGTCGGTAAATATTTCGAGCAGCAGGCAATGTATCATCCTGCCGTCAAGTATCGTCACGTTATTAACTCCGCCCATCACCGCATCTATACAGCTGTTAAGCTTTGGAAGCATTCCGCCTCCCACAAACCCTGAATCCATCAGCTCGTTTGCTTCTCTTACGCTCATCCTGGAAATAAAGGAATCCGGATCGTTTATGTCTTTGTATATTCCCTTGATATCCGAAAGGAAAGCCAGCTTTTCCGCTTTCATAGCCTTCGCCACGGCGCAGGCGGCATCATCCGCATTGATATTATAGGTCCTGTAATCCTGATCCATGCCGATCGGCGAGATTATCGGAAGAAAATCGTCATCCAGAAGATTTTCTATCAGGGTCGTATCCACTTCGGTGATCTCTCCCACAAAACCGATATCCTTTCCTTCGGACAGTTTCTTCCTGACCGTGAAGACTCCCCCGTCCTTGCCTGAGATACCGCAGCCCTTTATGCCCTGTTCCTCTACCAGCGTGACAAGATCTTTATTGACCTTGTTCAGGACCATCTCAACGATCTCCATGGTATCTTTATCCGTTACCCTGAGTCCGTTGACAAAGCAGGGTTTCATCCCGAGCTTTTCTATCCATCTGCTTATCTCCTTGCCCCCTCCGTGCACGATGACCGGCTTGAATCCGACAAGCTTCAAAAGCGTGACATCCTTTATCACACTTTCCTCCAGATTCTTGTCCGACATGGCGGAGCCGCCGTATTTAACAACAATCACCTTACGGTTGAACTCCCTGATATAAGGAAGAGCCTCGACAAGAACCGATGCTTTATCCTGGATCATCTTCATTTCTTCATCATTCATATCTTCACCGCCTGAAACCCGCTTTTCGCTTTCTTTTTATCTGTTCTGGTTTTGTATCCCGGTCATTATATCATATCAAGGGGAAAAGGTACCAATAAACTGTCAGCTTCTGTAATCCGCATTTATGCTGACATAATCATGTGTCAGATCACATCCCCAGGCCGTGGCGGATGCTTCGCCTTCCTTCATATCCGCGGTCACGATAACCTCATCATGTTTCAAAAGCGCTGCCGCTTCTTCTTCGGAAAAATCGGTTCCCGCTCCGTCATGATAAACCGTGATCCGTTGACAGCCCCCGGCCTCGAAGCTGATATCCAAAGACTCCGGATCAAATCCGGCCCCGGAATATCCCATTGCGCAGAGTATCCTCCCCCAGTTCGCATCATTCCCGTATATGGCAGCTTTGGTAAGGCTGGAGGTGATCACCGATTTAGCCAGGATCCTGGCTTTCTCCTTGTCTGACGCGTTGATCACACGACATGTCAGAAGCTTTGTCGCGCCCTCGCCGTCTGCCGCCATCTGTCTTGCAAGATCCTCCGTCACCTGATACAAGGCCTCGAGGAAGATGGAATATCCTTCATCCTCACTGTTTATCTCCTCGTTCCCGGCCTCGCCGTTGGCAAGGATTATAAGGGTGTCATTTGTCGATGTATCACCATCCACCGATATCATATTGAAGGTGTCCTCCGCCGCTTTGGACAAAGCCTTTTGAAGCAGATCACGGGAAATGCAAAGATCTGTGGTCAGATATGACAGCATTGTACACATATTCGGATGTATCATCCCTGATCCCTTTGCCATCCCTCCCAGATGTACGGTCCTCCCGCCGATCTCAAACTCTACGGCCGACTCCTTCGGATGGGTATCTGTCGTCATTATTGCCCTCGAGGCATTTTGTGCCGCTTCACGTGTATCCTCCAGTGCCCCGGAAAGCATTTCCACCCCGTGCAATATGGACGGCATATTAAGCTGAGGTCCGATCACTCCTGTAGAGCCGACAAGTACCTGTTCCTTTTCAATATGCAAAACCTCAGCAGTCTTTGCGGCCATTTCCTCACAAAGTTTCATGCCCTCTCTGCCGGTTCCTGCATTGGCGATCCCTGTATTTACCACTATCGCATGGACCGGACCGGTCCCCTCTCTGACGATCTTCCTGTCCCATAATACCGGTGCAGCTTTGATCAGATTACTTGTAAAAACACCGGCTGCAGTGCACTCCTTCGGGGAATAGACCATAGCCATATCAAGCCTGTCTTTATACTTTACTCCTGCCGCACATCCTGCCGCCTTAAAACCTTTAGCGTACGTTACGCCCCCGTCCTGCTTTTTCAACTTTGATCACTTCCTTTATCTGATAATGCTGCACTATTATAGCAAAGAATCCGGAAGTTCTCCATACT
>JAILQK010000109.1 GCA_024699045.1 Lachnospiraceae bacterium
CATCAAGTCGCCCGAAGCGGATGAAAAAGCGTTTGTGGCGGAAGCGAAAAAGGAACACATCCTGCTGGTTCCCGGATCTTCGTTTGCCTGTCCGGGGTTTGTGAGACTGTCATATTGTGTTTCCTACGAGACCTGTGAGAATTCGCTGCCGGGATTTTCAAGACTTGCGGAAAGGTACGGACTTAAGCCGGACAGATGAGTCCGGTAATTTCCGGGATGGATCAGGTATAATGAGTTTAGAAGACAATATCAGAAAAGTAGAGCCCTATACTCCGGGCGAGCAGCCAAAGAGTAAGGTGATAAAGCTTAATACGAACGAGTGTCCGTATCCGCCGTCCCCTGAAGTGACGAAAACGTTGAACAGGCTTGACTGGAACAGACTCAGATTATACCCGGACCATGCGATGACGGAGCTTACGGAGAGCATTGCGGATCACTACGGGGTAAAACCGTCGCAGGTCTTTGCGGGAGTGGGTTCGGACGATGTGCTTTCAATGTGTTTTCTCACTTTTTTCTGCGGAGAAAAGCCGGTAATATTTCCCGACATAACTTATTCTTTCTATGATGTCTGGACGGAGGTCTATCGTATCCCGTATGAGACCAGGCCCCTGGATGAGGATTTTAAGATCAGGCTTTCGGATTATCTCACCGAAAACGGCGGGATCGTGATCGCAAATCCCAATGCGCCGACGGGAAGAGCCGAGAGCATAGAGCTTCTTGAGGAGATAATAAAGAATAACCGCGATTCCGTGGTCATCATTGATGAAGCTTATGTTGATTTCGGAGCGGAGACTGCGCTTCCCCTGATAGAAAAATATGATAATCTGATCGTGGTAAGGACAATGTCCAAGTCGAGAGCGATGGCCGGAATGAGGATAGGATACTGCTTTGGGGATGAGAAGCTGATAAAGTATCTTAATGACGTGAAATATTCGGTCAATTCATATACACTTAATTATCCGGCGATAGCCGCGGGAAAGGCTGCGATCGAGGATACCGGATATTTTAAGGAGATAGTCGGACGGATAATAAAGACCAGAGAGCATACGGAAGCAGAGCTTACAAAGCTTGGATTTACGTATTTTCCGTCCGCGACCAATTTTATTTTTGCAAAGCCGCCCGAAGGCCTTGAAGCGTCAGAGGTTTTTCTGAAGCTTAAGGAGAACGGGATCTATGTCAGGTATTTTGACAAAGAGAGGATATCCGACCGGCTTCGCATCACTATAGGCACAGATGACGAGATGCATATGCTCATACATGTATTAAAGGAGATAACAGGATAATGCTTACCAAATATCTGATCGTATTTTTTGTTTCGATGGTCCCGCTCATAGAGCTGAGAGGCGCGATACCGATAGCCGCGGGAATGGGGCTTACGGATTCGGTGCCGCATATCATAGCGGTCTTTGTTACTGCGATAATAGGGAATATGCTCCCGGTCCCTATCATCTATCTTTTCGCGAGAAAGGTGCTCGAGTGGGGAAAGGATAAGCCGGTGATCGGAGGTTTCTTTACCTTCTGTCTTGAAAAGGGGGAAAAGGGCGGAAAGAAGCTTGAAGCGAAGGCCGGAAGAGGGCTTTTTGTGGCGCTGGCGCTTTTCGTGGGCATCCCGCTCCCGGGAACCGGAGCCTGGACCGGAACGCTTGCCGCTTCGATCCTGGATATGAAATTCAAGGAAACGGTAATAGCTGCGATGGCAGGAGTGCTGCTCGCAGGCGTTATAATGATGACAGTGTCGCTTGCCGGAGTCTCGGCGTTCGGAGTGATAACCGGGTGAAGCGCAACGTTTGAAATGATAACAAAACTGAGGCAGGGCGCCCGGGGTGATCATAGGCTGAATTCAGGTTTTCGGTGTGATCACCGGGTGAGTGGCAGGAAGATATTTAAGTTTACATAAATTGGAGGCATATCAATGAAGGAATACAGACCGATCAAAGAAGGCAAGGTCAGGGAGATCTACGATACAGGTGATAATCTTATCCTGGTGGCGACCGACAGGATATCGGCGTTCGATCATATCCTTAAGAACCAGGTAACGGGTAAAGGACAGCTGCTCACGCAGATGTCTGCATTCTGGTTTGATCTCACCCGGGATATCGTGCCTAACCATATGGTATCCGTCGATGTGAAGGATATGCCTGAGTTTTTCAGGAATGATAGATTCGAGGGACGTTCCATGCTTGTGAAAAAGCTGGAGATGCTTCCGATCGAGTGCATAGTGAGAGGTTATATCACGGGATCGGGCTGGGAATCCTATAAGAAGACAGGACTTGTATGCGGGATAAAGCTCCCGGAGGGACTCAGGGAATCGGAGAAGCTTCCCGAGCCGATCTATACTCCTTCTACCAAGGCTGAGATCGGAGAACACGATGAGAATATTTCCTACGAGAGATCCGTGGAGATCCTAAAGAAACTCTATCCCGAGCGGGGCGAGGAGTATGCGGAAAAGATAAAGGATCTTACGATTGCAGTTTACATAAAGTGTGCAGACCATGCGGCCAAAAAAGGGATAATAATAGCGGATACCAAGTTTGAATTCGGGCTTGACGAGGACGGAAACATCGTCCTTGCCGATGAAGTGCTGACTCCGGATTCGTCCAGATTCTGGCCGGTATCGGAATACAAGGTCGGACAGAGCGAACCGTCCTTTGATAAGCAGTATGTCAGGGACTGGCTTAGGGCAAACCCGGATTCCGATTACGATCTTCCGGAGGAGGTCATTGAGAAGACCGTGGACAAGTATCGTGAGGCTTATGAAAAACTGACATCCTGAAGGAGAGGATGATTTACATAAATCAAGAATCTGCATTCCGGGCAGGGTATAAGTTTACATAAATCGAGAATCTGCGTTTCGAATAAACGATAGGTTTACATAAATTCAAAAAGACGGAAGGAGGAAGGATCGCTGTGAAGATGAAAAAGATGCTTATATTGGCAGGACTGGCTTTTGCGCTTGTTTTCAGCGGATGCGGAAGCAGTGAGACAGTAGCTGATTATGATCAGGCAGTGACGGCTTCGGATAAGGACGAGGATAAAGCTTCGGATGAGGACAAGGATTCCGACGATGATAAGGATTCCGACGATGATAAGGATTCCAAGGATGATAAGGATTCCAAAGATAAAGATAAGGACGGATCCGGAAAAGACGGAGACGATGACGGAGAGTCACAGCTTCAGTTCATAAATACATATTTTGATGACAGCAAGTACGATGACGAAAGCAATATAGGACTGTATTTCCAGTGCTTCGGAAATCATATCCTGCTTCCGTTTGAGAGTGAAAAGGCCTATCCGAGGCTTGCGGCATCACTCAGGGAACTTGCCGACCAGGAGGAAAAGTTTTTCAGGGATGAGGTCAGGGAATTTAAGGATGATGCCCTTGAATTTGCGAAAGAGATGAATGAAAACGGAGCGAGCGCTTATTATTCCCACTACGCCGAAGATGTCCTGAAGAGGGCCGATGACAAATGCGTGAGCGTCTTAAGGGTCGTGAACGGCTTTCTCGGAGGCGCACATCCGGATTATTACTATGAGACCTACAATTATGATCCAAAGACCGGGGAACGGATCAGGCTTTCCGATGTGATCAAGGATCAGAAGAAGCTTAATGAGATCCTCGAGAAGAAGCTCGTGGAGGATTATCCGGATGTGGAATATTTCGGACTGAGCGAATCACTTGCCGGCTATGACATGAGCGCTCTTGAGACCGGGGATGACGATGACGAAGAGGTGGTATACGCATATGCTTTCACACTCGATCCCGACGGAGTGAGTTTTTATTTTTCTCCTTACGGCATAAGCGCTTATGCATACGGCGATCAGATCGTAAAGATACTCTACAGCGAGGAACCGTCCTTATTTAAGGAGGATTATGCCGTAGAGGGGCCGTATATTTCGTATATGACGGACAGGGATAATAAATACGGCATCGACGGGAAGGTTGAGTCGATAGGAGTCATCAGGGACGACTATGAGGAAAACGGGATGTTCAAAACGCTCCGGGCCTATAAAGGGGACAGCGAGGCAAAGATCGATGATCTTTATTATTACAGCATGAGTCCTTTTATCGCAAAAACCGACGACGATAAGTATTTCATGTATGTTATCGCAAACATGGAGAGCGACTACAAAGAGTTCATCATTTTTGATATGAACGGCAAGGAGCCTGTACGTAATGAGCTGAAAGATAAGGCTAATTACACCTATATGGATTATTTTGATGACGATAACGGGGTCTACGGAACGATGGTATCCACGGATCCGGAAAACATGCTGCTTGCGGAAAGGTGCGATCTCCTGTCGACCTACAATGCGTGCGGCAGATATGAGATGGATGATAAGGGGCTTCCGGAATTAAAGGGCGACTATCTTGAGGTTCCGGGCGAGTATGTTCTGACATCCATCGCCGATCTTACGAGCGATATCGTGGACGAGGAAGGCGAAGTGAAGGAGAAGGACGTGGTGATCCCCAAGGGAGAGGAATACAGGCTCTATCGTACCGATGGTGAAAAGATCGTGGATGCGAAGCTTTCCGACGGCCGGATCGTAAGGATGGAAGTGAGCCCGGATTATCCGCATAAGGTGAACAATACGATCAGCGAGGACGCTCTGTTTAAGGAGCTGTACTACGCAGGCTGATCTGACAGGGGATGAACTATACATATATGCTTGAATGCGCCGACGGTACTCTTTACTGCGGATGGACAAACGATCCGAAGAGGCGGACGGAGGCGCATAATGCGGGAAAAGGCGCAAAGTATACAAAGACGCGGCGCCCCGTAAAACTGGTCTATCTGGAAGCCTTTGAAACCAAAGAAGAAGCTATGAGCCGGGAGTGGGAGATCAAGCATTTAAGCCGGAGGCAGAAGCTCGATCTGATCGAATCGGGCACAGGGTGCGATCCTGAGACCGGAAAGACCTGAGGCCGGACAGACCCTAAGACCGGAAAGACCCTGAGACCGGCGAGACCTGAGGCCGGACGACCTGAGAACGGAAAGACCTGAGAAAGAGAGACTTTGAATAAAATGGCCAGAAGCAGCTCGGATCTAGAAAAAAAACTGATAGATAGTCTGTCGAAGCAGTTTCCCACCAAGGCGGCTGCATCAACGGAGATCATCAATCTGCAGTCGATACTGAACCTTCCCAAGGGGACGGAGCATTTCCTGACCGATATCCACGGGGAATATGAGCAGTTCAATCATGTGCTGAAGAACGGTTCGGGTTCGGTCAGGAGAAAGATCGACGAGGAGTTCGGTAACACGCTCACGATCAAGGACAAGAAGAGTCTGGCTACCCTTATTTATTATCCCGAAGAAAAGCTCGCGCTCATTGAAAGCGAAGAGGAGAATATAGACGACTGGTACCGGATCACGCTGCACAGGCTCGTGGCGCTTACAAGGAGGGTGGCTTCCAAGTATACGAGGTCCAAGGTACGTAAGGCGCTCCCGAAGGATTTTGCTTATGTCATAGAGGAGCTCATCACCGAAAAAGCCGAGGTCCAGGATAAGGAGGGATATTATAATTCCATCATCTCGACCATCATCTGGCTTAAAAGGGCTCCCGAGTTCATAACGGCGCTTTCCAATCTGATCCAGATGCTCGTGATCGATCATCTGCATATCGTGGGTGATATATATGACAGGGGTCCCGGCGCGCATATCATAATGGATACACTCATGCAGTACCATTCGGTGGACATTGAATGGGGAAATCATGACATCATATGGATGGCAGCGGCCTCGGGACATCCGGCATCGATCGCCACCGTGATAAGGGTTTCGGTAAGATACGCGAATCTCGGAACGCTTGAGGAGGGTTACGGGATCAACCTGATCCCGCTTGTGACCTTTGCGCTTAAAACCTATAAAGACACGGACTGCAGTGCCTTTTCGATAAGACCCGGAGAAGAATACAATAAGCACGATATGAACATGGACGAGATGGTCCATAAGGCCATATTCGTGATACAGATGAAGCTTGAGGGGCAGCTGATCAAAAGGCGGCCGGAGTTTGATATGGATGACAGGCTCGTGCTCGAGCATATCGATCACGAAAAGGGGACGATAGAGCTTTACGGAAAGGAATATCCGCTGAAGTGCCGTGATTTCCCGACAGTGGATCCGAAGGATCCCTACAGGCTCACTCCCGAGGAGGAGGAAGTCGTGGAACGCCTTCAGCTTGTGTTCAGGCGCAGCGAAAAGCTGCAGAAGCATGTGAGGTTCCTTTATTCCAAGGGGAGCATGTATAAGGTCTATAACGGCAATCTCCTGTATCACGGCTGTGTGCCGATGGATGAACAGGGCAGGTTCATGTCGATGACGATAGACGGCAGGGAGTATGCGGGCAAAGCGCTCTATGACAAGCTGGAGTCCTGCGCGAGGAAGGCTTATTATTCCACCAAGGATCCGGCGGAGCGTGAAAAATGCCAGGACTATATGTATTATATCTGGACCGGGGCGAAGTCGCCGGTATTCGGCAAGGACCGGATGGCGACATTTGAGAGCTATATGATCGATGACAAGTCGGCCCACAAGGAGAACAAGAATCCTTATTATTCGCTCAGGGACAATGAAGAAGTGATCGACAGCATCCTTCGTGAATTCGGTCTTTTTGACGTGAAGGATGCACACATAATAAACGGCCATGTGCCGGTCGAGCTTAAAAAGGGTGAGTCTCCCGTGCTTTGCGGCGGAAAGCTCCTCATCATAGACGGAGGTTTTTCAAAGGCCTACCAGTCAAAGACGGGGATCGCAGGCTATACCCTGGTCTATAATTCGCACGGGCTTCGCCTGGTGGCGCATGAGCCTTTTACTTCCGCTGAGGATGCGATAAGAAATGAGACGGATATCGTCTCGGATTCCGAGATAATCGAATCAAGGACCGAAAGGATCCTAGTGGCGGATACCGATACCGGAATGGAGCTTAGAGAGCAGATAGCAGAGCTTACCGTGCTCCTTTCGGCTTACGAAGACGGCGACATCCCGGAGAGAGGGTAGTGCGGGAAGCCCCGACATCCCGGAGAGAGGGTAGCGTACGGGAAACCCGGCATCCCGGAGAGAGGGTAGCGTACGGGAAACCCCGGCATCCCGAAGAGGATCCGGGCGGTCGTAAAGCAGGCTGAAGGACCTGAAAGAGGTTCCCGGTGCGGGATCAGCCGAGCGGCATGTCTCCGTCCTTTACCCAGCCGAGTTTTCTGACGCCCATGTTTATCAGAGGGCACAAAACGGCGGGGAGAATAAAGGAGATCAGCAGCAATCCGGCCCAGTCCATGGGCGTTATCGCATTTTTTGTTCCCGAAGCGATATCATTCACCCAGCCGGTATATACTCCGATCTGACCTACAAGACCGCAGGTACCCATTCCGGATGAAACAGGGGTTCCGTTCATCTGAAGCTTGAAAAGGCAGGTGGAAAGC
>JAILQK010000078.1 GCA_024699045.1 Lachnospiraceae bacterium
TCCTCCCACACTTCGTGTGGGTCCCTCCTTGGTACAATCCTCGATAGCTCAATGGTAGAGCATTCGGCTGTTAACCGAAGGGTTGCTGGTTCGAGCCCAGCTCGGGGAGCTGAAAGCATAAGCATCACGCCGGATGGGCTGGGATCGTTCATCAGATGCTGAAGCTGTAAATAAGGCCCGGTGGTCAAGAGGTTAAGACATCGCCCTTTCACGGCGGTAACACGGGTTCAATTCCCGTCCGGGTCAGTTGAAACATTCCTCTGCAGGTGCAGAACCTGCAGGGGACTTGTTTTATCTGGTAAAAAGAGAACTAAGGCGTATATTTAGGATGATCCTGCCGCATATCCGAACCGGGTTCCGGTAAGTGTGCGCAGACGGTGGAAATAAAAGTATATGTTTGATATAAAGATACTCATTGAACTGGTCGGTTATCTGGGCTCTGCTCTGGTCGTCGTGTCCATGCTGATGACGTCGGTCAAGAGGCTTCGGATAGTCAATACCGTCGGAAGCGCCATATTTACGGCCTATGCGCTCATCATAAGGTCATATCCGACTGCGCTTATGAACCTATGTCTGATCATCATAAATATTTATCAGCTTATAAGGCTGGAAAAAGATGAGAAGAAATTCAGGCTTATGGAGGGTGTCATCGGTGCAGGTGAAACGGCCGGCCTGCTGGAGTATTACGAAGAGGATATCAGGAAGTATTTTCCCGATTTTGAGATCACCAGGACAGAAGAATGCAACCGGGTTTTTCTTGTCACGTATGAGGCTGTTCCGGCGGGAGTGCTTCTTGGAACATATGATGGAAATAATACGATGAAAGTAATGGTCGATTATGCCACTCCGGTATACCGGGATACTTCGGTCGGGAAATTCTTATATAAATATCTTCCCGATCACGGTGTGACAAAGCTGGTCTTTTCCGGAGGCTCCGGGGAGCATAGATCATATTTAAGGAAGATGGGATTTATCGAGTCCGAAGAAGGTTACGTAAAAGAACTGTAAAAAAAACATTGATTTTACGGGGACATTTGGTATAATAGTCGGAGATTTTATAGTTAATGGCGACATAGCCAAGCGGTAAGGCAAGGGTCTGCAACACCCGTATCACCAGTTCGATTCTGGTTGTCGCCTTTGAAAAAGACCTGAGGTATCTTGGGTCTTTTTGTTTTCTCGGGGACGTAAGACCGAAAGCAAATCGGGAACGCTCCTCTTTGCCGGGGATTGATGATCGTGAAAAACAGAAACTACCAGAAAGAACTGGATGCTATAATAGAAAGGAACGAACATGAAGGGACCAGGCCGAGCCTGCTGCTTCATGTGTGTTGCGCACCCTGTTCTTCATACGTTCAGGAATACCTGGACGATCATTTTGATATAACATTGCTGTTTTACAATCCTAATATGGACAGCGCTGCGGAATATGACCACAGGAGCGCCGAGCTGTTGCGTCTTATTAAGGAAGCAGGGTTTTCTTCTGAACCGGTTATCTGCGAATATGACCCGGAAAGCTTTGACGCTGCAGCAAGAGGAATGGAGACGGAAGAAGAAGGCGGAAAAAGGTGCTACAGGTGCTATGAACTCAGGATGAGAAGAGCGGCCTGCTATGCTGCGGAGCATAACTTTGATTATTTTACGACAACGCTTTCGATCTCACCGTACAAAAATGCCGAATGGATAAATGAGATAGGGGAAAACCTCGGAAAAGAATACGGGGTACGCCACCTTCCATCGGATTTTAAGAAGAAAAACGGATACAAAAGATCCATAGAGCTTTCAAGGCAATATGATCTTTACAGACAGGATTACTGTGGCTGCGTTTACAGCAAAAACAGCCGCGAAAAAAAGAAAGGGCCCCGGGATGAAAAAACTGCTTGAGCTGTTGGGAGAAGAGGTAAAAAAGTGCTTCAAAGAGGCCGGTTATGATGACGAGAGGATCACGGTGACCGTATCCAACCGTCCGGATCTTTGTGAGTACCAGTGTAACGGAGCCATGGCACTTGCAAAACAGGCGCACAAGGCCCCGATCGATATAGCGGAAGAGGTTGTGACAAAGATCAGGACGTCTGACTTTTTCAGCAAGGTGGAATGCGTGAAGCCGGGATTCATCAATCTTGATATCAACGATGTTTTTTTGGCTTCGTATCTTGAACAGGAAGCCGTGTCGGACAGGTTCGGAATGGAACCGTCGGACACCGGTAAGGTGATCGTGGACTATGGCGGACCTAATGTCGCTAAACCGCTTCATATAGGACACCTTCGCGCAGCTATAATCGGGGAAGCAGTAAAAAGAATATCGAAATATGTTGGTAATGATACACTGGGTGACATCCATATGGGGGACTGGGGACTTCAGATGGGGCTGATCATAGCGGAAATGCAGGATCGAAAAATGACGGGGATGCCGACGCTGGATGAATTGTCAGAGATCTATCCCGCCGCTTCGGAAAAATCAAAGAATGACGAAGCGTTTAAGGAAAAGGCCATGGATATCACATATGAGCTTCAGCACGGCAATGAGGAATACCTTAAGATCTGGAGGCATATAATGGATATTTCGGTCGCGGATCTTAAGCAGAACTATGACAGGCTGAATGTATCGTTTGAGGTTTGGAAGGGAGAGTCGGATGCCGATCCGTATATTGCTCCCATGGTCGAAAAAATGAAAAATGATGGCTATGCATATCAGTCACGCGGGGCGCTGGTAGTTGATGTTGCGGAGGAGAATGACGCAAAAGAGGTACCGCCTTGCATGATACTGAAATCGGACGGAGCAGCGCTTTATACCACAACGGATCTGGCTACACTCGTACAGCGGGAGGAGGATTACGATCCGGATGCCGTGATATATGTTGTTGACAAGAGACAGGAGCTCCATTTCGTACAGGTTTTCAGAGCCGCAAAAAAATGCGGGATAGTTCCAGATCGGACAAGATTGAGTTTTTTAGGTTTCGGAACAATGAACGGACAGGACGGAAAGCCTTTTAAGACAAGGTCCGGGGGAGTTATGCGACTGGAGACACTCCTTGAGGAGGTCAACGAGAAATGCCTTGAAAGAATGATCGAAAACGGCACGGACATGTCTGAAACCGAGCTTAAGGACACCGCAGGAAAGATAGCCCTTGCAGCAATAAAATACGGAGATCTGTCAAATGAAGCAAGGAAAGATTATGTTTTTGATATAGATAAATTTACTTCATTTGAAGGGAATACGGGGCCTTATATACTGTATACCATGGTGAGGATCAAATCTATACTTCGAAAATATCGGGAAGGTGGGAACGAAACAGAGATACTTAAGATACTGCCTCCCGCATCCGCCGATGAAAAAGCGTTGATGATGACGCTTACCGGGTTTGTTCCCATGCTCGAGGGCGCCTGGAAGGATATAGCTCCGCACCGGATCTGTGCATATATATATCAGGTGGCAAATGATTTTAATAAGTTTTATCATGGAACCCGGATCCTGGCAGAACCGGATAAAAACAGACAGGGTGGATGGATAGCGCTCATAACGCTGACGCTAAAGATCCTGGAGACCGCAGTTGAGCTTTTGGGATTTGAGGCGCCTGAGGCGATGTGAGAAGTGAACAGGAAAGACCGCAGTGAAAAGATAACAGAGTTCGCGCTGGCTGTCGTAGGTATAACGGCGATCTTTTTGAGAGCTTTTTATGTTTATTACACTCCGTCATGGCGAAGGCAGCATGATGTTATAGGCTTCGGTACGGGTGAAGGACAGGCGGCGTTTATTGAATTCTTTTATGGCGGTCATGTTCTTTTGGATTTCGATCCGAGGGAAAAGTGGGGGTTTTTCCAGCCTCCCCTGCACCATATGGTCGCGGCGCTGTGGATCCGTATCCAGGAGCTTTTCGGGATAGGTTATGATGCGGCGTGTGAGCATGTTCAGGTTCTGACACTGATATACAGTCTGATAGCTCTCTGGGCTGCCTTTCTGATCTTTAAGTATTTCGGACTTGAAAAGAAAGCTCTTCTGCTCGCCTTTACGATCACGGCTATCCACCCGGGGTTCATACTCATGTCGGGGTCGGTCAACAATGATATGGCCGCGATCATGTTTACGCTGCTGACTGTTTATTACAGTCTCAGATGGTACGATGACCGATCATGGAAACATACGATAATCCTGGCACTTTTTATCGGAATGGGAATGATGACAAAGCTTTCGGTGGCGCTTGTCGTTCCGGCAACCGCATTGTTGTTTGTTGTAAGGATGGTACAGGGGGGAGCCGACGGATTTGTCCGGTATATGAAACAGCTTGTAGTCTTTACGTTTATTTGCGGACCGATCGCATTATGGTCTCCGATAAGAAATTATATACTCTTCAAGGTTCCCTTCGGATATACCCCGGAGGTCGGGGAACCGGTCGAACGTCCGCTGCTTGCAAGATTGTTTGATATAAGGAGCAGCATTCCCTATGTCTCGAGGATCTCAAACGGAGATCAGTACGATGAATTCAATATTTTTTTGGGGATGCTCAAAACATCGTTTTTCGGTGACGAAAATTTTGCATATGAGATCGCCCGTACCGGGCACAGTGGATTGGGCAGATCTGTTTTTATGGGACTCGGGTGGGCGGTGTTCATATCAGGCGCGATTCTTGCCGTGCTCGGGATTTATGCGGTCTGCCGTGTGCTTTTTTCAGAAAGATATATAAAGGATCCTGTTATCAGGGCATACCTTGGGACGGTTCTGACCGTGTCCATGATCATGTACATCAGTTTTATGTTTAAATCACCGTATTCGAGTTCAATGGATTTCCGATATGTCATCTACCTGATACCCGTCTGCGCAGTGATGATGGGAATGTATGCCGATAAAGGAGAGAAATGGTTCGGGGTGGGGGCGGCTGCTTTGACGGTCCTATTCGCCGGGAGTTCTGTCGCCACCTATCTTTTATTGTGTTTAGCCTGACCGATGGTATAATGGATTAGCTGTTTTCTCACGGTCAAATCGAGAGGGAACGCAGACCGGGCATATTAATGGGAGAATAAAATGTCATTATATGAAGATCTGAAAAACAAAAAGGAAAAACTGGCAGTAGTAGGTCTGGGATATGTGGGGATGCCCATAGCCGTCGAATTTTCAAAAAAGATCTCAGTCATCGGATTTGATACGAACACTGAAAAGATAAGCTCGTACAGATCGGGCATGGATCCTACCAATGAGGTTGGTAATGAGGCCATAGCGAAGGCAAAGGTTTTCTTTACCGATGAGGAGGCTATGCTTAAAGAAGCAAGGTTTTTCATTGTGGCCGTTCCGACCCCTGTTAATTCCGATCATACTCCGGATCTCAGTCCGGTGGAAGGCGCCAGTGAGGTGGTGGGGCGTAATCTGCAGAAAGGCTCTATAGTAGTGTTTGAATCCACGGTTTATCCGGGAGTTACCGAGGATGTCTGTATTCCGATCCTTGAAAAAAACTCCGGCCTGAAATGCGGAAGAGATTTTAAGGTAGGCTATTCCCCGGAGAGGATAAATCCCGGCGACAGGGTCCATACACTTACCAATATAAAAAAGATAGTATCCGGAATAGATGATGAGGCATTGACCGAGATAAAAAACGTCTATGATCTGGTCATAGAGGTCGGCACATATCCGGTCTCTTCGATAAAGACTGCGGAAGCCGTAAAAGTCGTTGAGAACAGCCAGCGTGATCTCAATATTGCTTTCATGAACGAGCTTGCGATGGTATTCGACCGGATGGGGATAGATACCGGAGAAGTTGTTGACGGAATGAATACTAAATGGAATGCGCTGGGATTCAGACCGGGCCTGGTTGGAGGCCATTGTATAGGAGTGGATCCGTATTACTTCACATATGAGGCGGAAAAACTCGGATATCACAGTCAGATCATTTTGAACGGAAGGATAGTCAATGACAGCATGGGAGCATATATCGCGGATGCAACCGTAAAAGAGATGGTTGCTGCCGGTCTGGCTCCGAAGCGGTCCAAGGTTGTAATACTGGGACTTACTTTCAAGGAAAACTGTCCGGATACGCGAAACAGCAAGGTATACGATATAATCAGGAGGCTTACCGAATACGGGATAAGACCTGATGTTGTGGACCCCTGGGCCGATGAAGCAGATGCCATGAGAGAATACGGAGTGAGCCTTAAATCCCCTGAAGAGGTCAGTGGCGCAGATTGTGTGATCGTAGCGGTCGCGCACGATGATTTTAAGAAATACGGGATCGAGGGCATTAAGAAGCTTTACAGAGATTCGAAGGACGAGGAGAAGGTTCTTATAGATGTTAAAGGACTGTATGATATAGAGGAACTCGACAGGTCGGGACTCAGGTGGTGGAGATTATAAAAGAGGCGTGCGCCATCAGGAGCAAACTCGTTTTGACAATAGAAAAATTAGTGATACAATCGACTAGAAGAAGATTTCATCCATGAGGTGTTAAATGGATCTCGCAGAAGAACTTCAGGCCGAGCTTGAAATACCAACAGCATTTACAATTCCCATAGGGAGTGGAATTGCTATAAACCAGACAGTGGTGATAACCTGGTGTATCATCGCTGTTCTTTTTATCTGCATCCTGATACTCACAAGAGGGTTTGTGACTCAGAATCCGGGAAAAAGACAGGTGCTGGTCGAGGCATTTGTTGTATGGATGCAGAATCTCGTCAGCAGCAATATGAGCGAGAAGGCTCATGCCTATGTCCCGTATCTTTGCAGCATACTGCTGTTCCTCGGGGTATCCAACACGATAGGGATATTTAACATCGCTCCCCCGACAAAAGACCTTAGGACCACAGTGGCGCTGGCATTGATGAGCATAGTGCTTGTACAGATAGCAGGGATACGTGAAAAAAAGGTCAGCGGGTGGTTAAAGAGCTTTGCTCAGCCCATCGGGGTCATGCTGCCCATGAACATACTGGAGCTCTTCATTAAGCCGCTTTCACTATGTATGCGTCTTTTCGGCAATATATTCGCGGCATTTGTCATAATGGAACTTATAAAGATGGTGGTGCCGGTGGTGCTGCCCGCAGCGCTGTGTCTGTATTTTGACCTGTTTGACGGCCTTTTGCAGGCATATGTTTTTGTATTTCTTACATCACTTTATATCAACGAGGCAGTAGAGTAGCAATAACACATCACTTTTATCGGCTGGGGATGCTGTCGTGAACGCACAGCTTTGATGCCGGGAGCAGGAGGAAAGGGAAATGGTAGCATTAGGTGCAGGGATCGCGGCGCTTACCGGGATCGGAGCAGGAATCGGAATAGGTATTGCAACGGCAAAGGCTGTAGATGCGACAGCGCGTCAGCCGGAAGCGCACAGCAAGATAATGACACTGCTGCTGCTGGGATGTGCGCTTGCAGAGGCAACTGCCATATACGGACTGTTGGTGGCCATTCTGATAATATTCGTTCTTTGAGTACAGGAGGGGTAATAAGTGCTTAGTTTTGATCCGGTCAATTTCATATGTATGATCATAAACATCCTGATCCTGTTCTTTATTGCAAAGAAATTTTTGTTCGGAAGAGTAAATGAGATCATAGCAAAGCGTGACGAGGAGATCAAGTCGGCTTATGCCACTGCGGATAAAGTGACCAGGGAAGCGCAGGCGGACAGACGGGAATATCAGATGCAGCTGGCAGAGCTTGAAAAAGAAAAGGGAGAGATATTAGATAAAGCAAGGCAGGAGGCTGATGCCGAAAAAGGTGACATCATAGGGAAAGCAAACGCCGAGACGGAAGAGATAATCCGGAAAGCCAGGGAGGAAGCCTCGCGGATAAAGAGTGTGGCGGAGATAGACCACGATAAGCAGGTAGAAGAGCTTGTGTTCGATGTGGCTTCGAGACTGGCCGGACAGGCGATCTCGAAGGAGGCAAACAGCGAACTCTACGATAAGTTCTTATCACAGGCGACAGGTTCGGGAACAGGTAGTGACAGATGAGCAAAAAGCTTCAGGCAAAGCTTAGATTCGTAATGCCGCCGTCTGACGGACAGGCAGAGCAGTTTAAGGCTTTTATCGCGGCAAAATATAAGGTGGCTGCTGACGATATAGATCTTACACTCGAAAAGGATGATGATCTGCTGGGAGGCTTTATCCTGTGTGTCGGAGAGGATGAGTACGACTGGAGCTTTACCGGCAGAGTCCGGGAGATCAAGGCTGAGGCAGACAGAGAGTTTGCGGCACGTTCTTCCGGTCAGAATATCATCTCTGTAATAAAAAACGCTGCTGATGCACACGTTTTTGAGGCAAAGGGTTATGAAACCGGTCACGTGATCTTTTGCGGTGACGGGATAGCCCGTATAGAGGGACTGTCCCACGCCGAATATGGTGAGATAGTTATATTTGAGAGCGGGGTCAGAGGCATGGTCCTTGATATAAGAGAGGATCATATCGGCTGCATCCTGTTGTGCACCGATGATGAGGTATATGAAGATGAACGGGTCGTACGTACCGGAGCGGCAGCCGGGGTCCCGACCGGAGATGCTCTTTTAGGCAGAGTCGTAAACGCTCTGGGGGAGCCGATTGATGATATGGGACCGCTGGAAACGGAAATGAAGATGGCGGTGGAATCTCCTGCTCCCGGAATAATAGACCGGCAGCCCGTATCAAAGCCGATGGAAACCGGGATCCTTGCCATCGACAGCATGTTCCCTATAGGCAGGGGGCAGAGAGAGCTTATAATCGGAGACCGTCAGACCGGAAAGACAACTATCGCGACGGATACGATAATAAACCAAAAAGGCAAAGATGTTATCTGCATATATGTATCCATAGGCCAAAAGTCATCAACGGTAGCGGCTCTTGCGCAGAATCTGAAAAATAACAATGCAATGGATTATACGATAATCGTGGGTTCTTTTGCTTCGGATCCGGCACCGCTTCAATATCTGGCACCTTATTCCGCTACGGCAATGGCAGAGTTTTTCATGCACAAGGGAAAGGATGTCCTTATCGTGTATGATGATCTTTCCAAGCATGCCGTTTCATACAGAGAGATATCGCTGCTTTTAAGACGTCCTCCCGGCAGAGAGGCTTATCCGGGGGATGTATTCTATCTGCATTCAAGACTTCTCGAAAGATCCAGCAGGCTGTCGGATGAGCTGGGGGGAGGTTCGATAACGGCGCTGCCTATAATAGAGACGCAGGCAGGAGATGTATCTTCCTACATACCGACCAATGTCATATCCATTACCGATGGTCAGATATTCCTGGAGGACGATCTTTTTGCCGAAGGCCAGAGACCGGCGGTAAACGTCGGATTATCAGTGTCCCGTGTCGGGGGCGCGGCGCAGACCAAAGCAATGAAGAAGGCGACGGGATCTTTCAGGATCGATCTTGCCCAGTACAGAGAGATGGAGGTTTTCACTCAGTTCTCTGCGGATCTCGATGATGCGACACAGCAGCAGCTGACAAACGGACGAGCCCTTATGGAAGTACTTAAGCAGCCCGGGGCATGTCCGATGTCCATGACAGAGCAGGTCATAACTTTAGTCGCTGCGGGGAAAAAGATCTTTGCCGGAATAGAAAAGGATCAGGTCAAGGAATTTCAGAAAGACCTTATCGATCATATAAAGAGTGACCATACGGATATCGTTGAAGAACTTGAGAGTACAAAAGCCCTTTCCGACGGACTTGCACGTAAGATAGCTGATATAGCGAAAGAGTATAAGGAAAATTGGCGCAGCTGAAAGAGATCCGCGACAGGATGAACAGCATAGAGGGAACCCAGAAGATAACGGGAGCAATGTACATGATCGCGACTACAAAGCTCCGCCGTGCGAGACAGAGCAGGGATAACAACGCCGTATATTTCAGTGCATTGAAGAACCTGATAGAAAGGCTTTTGAGGCATCTTCCCGAGTCCGAGCATCCGTATTTGAGGGTATCCGAAAAAAAACGTGATGACCAGACACACGGCTATCTTATGATAACCGCGGATAAAGGATTGGCCGGAGCCTACAATCAGAATATCCTTAAAGAGACTGAACGTTTTATCAAAGAAGACGGTGGCAGGGCAAGGATATTTGTTGTGGGGGAGACCGGGAGGAGATACTTCAAAAATCACGGCAAGGAGATAGAGGAGGATTTTGTGTTCTCGTCCGAGGCACCGACTCATCATACAGGACGGGCCATCACAAGCTACCTGCTCCCGCTTTTCAGGGACGGAGAGATCGATGACCTCCGTATCGTCTATACCGCCATGAAATCCGCTATGGAAGCGGAGGTACGAGTCAGGAAGCTGCTGCCGCTGGTATCGGCGCTTGAAGCCGAGTATGAGAAACAGATCCCCAGGGATATCTACAACGAGGAATTTATTTTTTCACCCTCACCCGATGAGGTAATAAGCGCTGTTGTCCCCAACTATCTTAACGGTTATATCTACAGCGCGCTTATAGAGAGCTTTTGTGCCGAACAGAACTCGAGAATGCTTGCAATGCAGACAGCATCCGATGCGGCGACATCGATGATACGGAATCTGCGTGTACAGTATAACAGGGCCCGTCAGGGTGTTATAACCCAGGAGATAACGGAAGTGTCCGCAGGAGCGGAAGCACTGGGCGATAAATAGGAGACGTTCAATGAAAGGTCATATTTTACAGGTCATGGGGCCTGTTGTGGATGTAAAGTTCGATAACGGCAGACTTCCCCGCATATCCGATGCGCTAATCGTATATAATCACGGAACAAAGTGTACCATGGAAGTGCGACAGCATATAGCGTCGGATACGGTGCGTTGTATTATGCTTTCCGCTTCGGAAGGCCTCGCCAAGGGGATAGAGGTAGAGGCGACCGGTGCTCCTATTTCTGTTCCGGTTGGAGAAGCCGGGCTGGGAAGACTGTTTAACGTCACGGGGGAAGCGATCGACGGACTGCCCACGGATGAGCTCGATAAAGCGGAGCGTTGGTCGATACACCGGAGACCGCCGTCTTTTTCCGAGCAGTCTCCGGTACAGGAGATCCTTGAGACCGGGATAAAAGTCATAGATCTTATCGCGCCCTATGCCAAGGGCGGAAAGATAGGGCTTTTCGGGGGAGCAGGTGTCGGAAAGACGGTGCTTATACAGGAGCTTATCAGAAATATCGCGACTGAGCACGGCGGTTATTCCATATTTACCGGTGTCGGTGAAAGATCGAGGGAAGGAAACGATCTTTGGAGTGAGATGACCGAGAGCGGGGTCATCAAAAAAACCGCGCTTGTTTTCGGACAGATGAACGAACCTCCCGGTGCGAGGATGAGGGTCGCAGAGACCGGCCTCACCATGGCGGAGTATTTCAGGGATGAGGAGAATAAGGATGTTCTTCTCTTTATAGACAATATCTTCAGATTTATACAGGCGGGGTCAGAGGTTTCTGCGCTTTTAGGCCGGATGCCGTCCGCGGTCGGGTATCAGCCAACCCTGGCCACTGATCTGGGAATGTTTGAAGAAAGGATAGCGTCTACGAAGAATGGATCCATCACTTCGGTACAGGCGGTTTATGTGCCTGCGGATGACCTTACCGATCCTGCACCCGCAACGACGTTTGCCCATCTTGACGCGACTACGGTGCTGTCAAGAAGGATAGTGGAACAGGGAATATACCCGGCAGTTGATCCGCTGGAATCTTCTTCAAGAATACTGACTCCCGGGATAGTGGGAGAGGAACACTACAAGGTTGCGGAAGAAGTGCTGGCTATCCTGCAGAAGTATAAGGAGCTTCAGGACATTATCGCGATACTTGGGATAGAGGAACTTTCTGATGAGGACAGGCTGACTGTCAGCAGGGCAAGGAAGATACAAAGATTCCTTTCGCAGCCGTTTTTTGTGGCAGAAAATTTTACGGGCACACCCGGCAAATATGTGCGCATTGCAGATACGGTGAAGGGCTTTTCCGTGATCATATCCGGGGAGGCGGACAGTTATCCGGAAGGGGCATTCTTCAACGTAGGAACCATTGATGATGTCGCGGAGAAAGCGAAGACGCTATGAATACGTTTGCCACACAGATAATCTCATCCGACGGTATGTTTTATTTCGGCAGGCTAAAAAACATGATCATTCCGGCCGTGGATGGTGAGCTCGGCATCCTTCCCGGACATGAAGAGATGATAATAGCCCTGAAGGAGGGGATCCTCAGATATCAGGATGGCAAAGAAGAATGGCATAAAGCGGCGATAGGCAGGGGAACCATCCAGTTCGCGAACAATAGATGCACGATCGTAGTGGATACTGCCGAAAAACCCGAGGATATCGATATAAACAGGGCGAAGGAGGCCAAGATCAGGGCAGAGAAGAAGCTTCAGCAGAAGCTTTCCGAAAGAGAATACAGACTGCTTCAGATGTCACTTGCCAGAGCGCTCACAAGACTTAAGCTTCTTGAAAAAAACTGAGAAACATGCGGAATTCGGCCGGATCAGGGTAATATTCGGGACCGATCGGAGTGATAACATTGGATGAGTATGTAAAACTAAGGGATATACCGGCATATTTCGGACTGGAAAGGGGTGATTCCGTTTGGATCTCGTCTGATGTGAAGCAGCTCCTTTACACATGTATCGAGAATCAGGATGATACCGATCTGAATGTCCTTATAGACAGTGTTAAAGACATCATCGGGCCTGAGGGGACGATACTCATCCCTACATTCAATTGGGATTTCTGTAAGGGCAGATCTTTTGATATCAGAAAGTCACCTTCACAGACCGGTTCTATAGGAAAGATAGCATTGAAAAGGGATGATTTCAGGAGAACAAGGCATCCGATTTATTCCTTTTCGGTGTGGGGCGCAGGGGCGGAAGAACTTGTTTCCATGGACAACCGGTCATCTTTCGGAGCTCACAGTCCGTTTTCATGGTGCAGGGAGCATGATACAAAGAACGTGTTCATAGATGTTGAGTGCCAGCACAGTTATACTTTTGTCCATTATGTGGAGGAGATGATAGGGGTTCCCTACCGATATCTGAAGAATTTCACGGCAGGCTATATTGATGAGGAGGGCAGAGAAAGCATCCGGACTTATTGCATGCACGTGAGAGATCTGAAGGCAGACATATTCGTTACGATATATCCTTACGAAGAGGATTTTATAAAGGCGGGGGCATCCAGAAGATATGAGGTGAACGGGATCCCGATGAAGACGATATCAATGGGTAAAACCTATGATATCATAGCAAAGGATGTCCGTTATGATCACAGCAGCAAGCTGTGTACCTATAGTCTGAAATAAAGGGGGTTGCCCGACGAATGACGTATAATGATCGAGATCAGCTTTGCTGATCGAGCATGGAGAGAATAAGATCCACCATTTCGCCTACATTTGCGAGTTTGCCGACTTCTTTGATATTAAATTTCAATCCGAAAGCTTTTTCCATCGCTATGACAAGGTTGATATGCTCGATCGAATCCCAGTCCTCTATATCGGAGGAATTTGTTTCATCGACGATCACAAGCTCATCGTCATCGAAATTATCCCTGAATATCTGTCTGACTTTTTCAAAAACTTCTTCTCTGTTCATATCTGCTCTCCGAGATATATTGGCCGGCCAGGCTGCCTTATGTGATGCGCGGAACATGGACCGTGGTGTCGTGCAAACGTTATACTAGCGGTAAAACCGGTTACTGTCAAGATTGGATAAAAGAGGGGAATGAGTTATAATGAACTCCATAACACAGATGGATCGGGAGTCATGATATGGATGAAGGACAGAAGATGTATGATCTCTGCAAAGAGATATTTCCCTTAAACAGAAGCATTACGGGAAATGCCGTTCGGGAGACTTTTCGGATACTGCAGGGATATATACCGGAGATAAGATTTAAGATGTATGAGGTTCCCAGCGGGACGAAGGTATGTGACTGGACGGTTCCGGATGAGTGGAATTGTGATGAGGCCTACCTTGAGGGACCGGATGGGACAAGGATAGTCGACATGAAAGATTCCAATCTGCATCTGCTGGGCTATTCGCTTCCGACCGACATAACTCTTCCGCTGGAAGAAATGTCGGAGCATATCTATTATCTTAAAGACCAACCGGATGTCTTTCCCTATGTGACAAGTTATTATTCTCCGAGATGGGGTTTTTCCATGACTTATAAACAGTTTCAGGAGTTGATCCCGGGTGATTATCACGCGGTGATAAAGTCAACTCTTGAACCGGGTTCTCTTACCTATGGGGAGATCCTGATCCCCGGAGATTCGGAAGAAGAGGTATTTTTTTCTTCCTATACCTGTCATCCTTCAATGGCAAACAATGAGTGCAGCGGACAGGCTCTCCTGGTGACTCTTGCATCATATATTTCGGCCATGCCGCACAGACGATATTCATACAGACTGGTGCTGGGACCTGAGACTATAGGGGCGATAACTTATATAGACAGGAATCTGAAACACCTTAAGGAGCATGTTATAGCAGCCTTTAACCTTACATGCGTGGGGGATGACCGGACATACAGTATCATACATTCCAGATACGGAGATACATATGCAGACCGGGTCCTGACCAATGTGCTGGCCCATTCGGGCTGCGGATATGATGAGTATCCGTATATAAAAAGAGGATCTGATGAGAGGCAGTATCAGGCTCCGGGGGTTGATATACCTATGGTATGCTTCTGCAGGAGCAAGTATCACATATATCCGGAATATCATACGAGCGCCGATGATCTGGATCTTATCTCTCCCGATGGACTGCAGGGAGCGTATGATATGATGGTAAAATGTATCGAACTGATAGAACATAACAAAAAGTACCGCACGACGACCCTCTGTGAGCCTCAGCTGGGAAGACGGGGACTGGTGCCTACGATGTCCAGCAAGGAGACATACCGGCAGACTCTTGCGCTTAAAGACCTGATAGCATATGCGGACGGACGGAACGATCTGATCGGTATATCAGAACTCATAGACCAGCCCGTGGATCTTTTGATCCCCCTGACGGATAAGCTTTTGGAATGCGGACTGTTCGAAGAGGTTGAAGAGAAGTAAGTGATGAATGATTATACATTTGATGAGATCTCCATAGGACAAAAAGAAAGTTTCGAGTCGACCGTAACGGAGGAGATGCTGGACGCTTTCAGGAAACTTACGGGAGATGTCAATCCATTACATGCTTCCGAAGCATATGCGAAGGAGCATGGATATGACGGCAGGGTTGCTTACGGAATGCTCACGGCGTCGTTCATGTCAGCGCTGGCGGGAGTGTATATGCCAGGGGAGAGATCACTCATAAAGGAAACGAGTATCAAATTTGTAAAACCGGTGTATCCCGGAGATACGGTATTTGTCGAGGGGGAGGTCGTTGATAAGAACGATACGTTCAATATGATCGTACTAAAGGTCACAATGAAGAATCAACGGGGAGAAAAAGTCCTCAGGGGAAAAATGGATATCATGGTAAGGGGGTAGAATTATGGATGGAGAACTGAAAAAGAAGGTTGAACAGCTTCAGGAGATGATCGACGGGTCCGATAATATCGTATTCTTTGGAGGAGCAGGAGTGTCTACGGAATCCGGGATCCCCGACTTCAGGAGTCAGGACGGATTATATAATCAGCAGTATGACTATCCTCCCGAGACGATACTGTCACACAGTTTTTTTATGGCAAATCCCGCAGAATTTTACAGATTTTATAAACAAAAGATCCTGCTGGTCGGGAGCGATAAAGACCCGCAGCCGAATGCAGCGCATCTTAAACTTGCCGAACTGGAGAAAGCGGGCAAGCTTAAAGCGGTGATCACACAGAATATCGATGATCTTCATCACAGAGCCGGATCGAAGACGATATATGAGCTTCACGGAACCGTGACAAGAAATTTTTGCATGGACTGCGACAGTGAGTTTGATACCGACTACATCAAACAGTCGGAAGGGATACCGGTATGTGATAAATGCGGCGGCATAGTGAAGCCGGATGTCGTACTTTATGAAGAAGGCCTTGATATGTATACAATGGAGCAGTCAATAAAGGCAATATCAAATGCAGACATGCTTATCATCGGCGGAACTTCACTGGTAGTTTATCCGGCAGCGGGACTGATCGATTATTACAGGGGAAATAAACTCGTTCTGATCAACAAAGGCACCACGGGGCGTGAAGCAGGAGCCGATCTTGTGATAAACGGACCGATAGGAGCTGTTCTGGGGGAAATTAAAGTAAATTAATAAGAAAAGATGATAGGGAAGCTTAAAGCTTCCCTATCTGATATGCGGCTTTTGCTATGCGTAAGCCAGTTTGACCATGTCCATCTGCTGTATGCTTCCGGGCATTCCGGTTGATTCTTTTAAGAACATACCGGTTCGCCTTACCTTGGCCATATCGTTGTTTTCCGCATCTTTTACCGAGAAATCCGTTCTGCGTGAAGACAGATATATTGCCCCCACATCGTTTTCTTTCAGTGTGGTGAGCCGATCCGTACCGTCCGGGTCCTTCGACCAGATACGAAGCTTATCGTAGATCTCATCGTTTTCGTCGATCCATCCGTTTCCGTCAGAATCCCAGGCTGCGAGTTCCTCGAATCCGTTTCCCGTATCCGCTCCGAATAATTCCGAGCCATTGTTTATGATCCCGTCCTCATTTTTGTCCAGGGCCAGGAATCCGGTCCCGCTCACAAGCTTTGCGATCTTATCTTCGATCCCATCCGAGTCGATATCAAACATAAAGCTTTGATCCGATACCTTTGCGGGAGAGCCGGAAAGCTGTATGACCAGGGGATCTACCACAACGGATCTTCCGTGAGTGATCTCCATCGCTGATTCTTCTACGAAGCTTCGGCTCATGCTGACATCAAGACTGAAGGACAGTCGTCTGCCGTCCGCGGTGACAGCGGTCCCCCTGGTTGAGAAGGAAGTCTCCTCGGTCTCTTCATGATAGTGGTATTCGGCATAACTGCAGCCTTCAGCTGAGTTTAAGGAAGATGAGCGCATTCCGGTCAGCATGGACATGGGAGATCTGCCCGAGCCGTCCGAAATGTGAGGCCATTCGGAGATGTCTATTCCGAGAAAGATCATAAGCAGATAGTCGATACAGGCGGCCTGCATTTCGATGTACAAAGTCTCTTCATCTTCAAGCCTGGAACGCATCTGCGAACGCAATTCCTCGTAGCGCTTCCGGATCTCGGAAGCGGGATCCCCGGAAACCTCTCCGGTTTCTTTCTTTTCGCTTTCGGTATTTCCATCGGTAGTTTCATATTCGCCAAGTGACAATGCGGTCTCGGAAAAAGACATGGCGGTCTTCTTCCCCGACATTCCCCAGGACGATTCAAGATATGCATCCGTGCGTTTTTCATTAAATGTTCGGGCAGATTCCATTCTGACGTCTGAATTCAGGATTTTTATGACAGTTTCCCCCCTTCTTTGAGCTTCGGATGACCGTTTCCGGCTTCCTGAAGCCTGTTGTGATATAAAAGTTACAGAAAAAGGAACAGAAGACCGCGCTCTCCCTGCGCGACCGGCTGTTCCTTCAGTTATTATATCGGCAGTCTGCGGAAGAAAATCAACCCGGATCCCGACCATGTGAAATACCCGTGTCACGCCGTTATCAGATACGCCATTCTTTATCACGTCCCTTATTTATGATAAAATTTACAGGATAATATTTTATGGAAAGAGATAAAGGTATGATCACAGATTTTTACAGAGGAAAAAAAGTGCTTATCACCGGGCATACCGGGTTTAAGGGTTCATGGATGTGCAGGGTCCTGCTGAACTCCGGCGCCGAGGTCACGGGATATGCCATGGAGCCTCCGACAGACCCGTCTTTGTTTGAACTTGCCGGAATAAAAGAAGGGATAGTGCATGCGATAGGGGATGTCAGAGACCTTGAGCATATGGAAGAGGTGTTTAAGAAAACGCAGCCCGAGATCGTTATCCATATGGCGGCACAGCCTATAGTAAGAGATTCCTATAAGGATCCCAGATACACATATGAAACAAATGTAATGGGGACTGTGAATGTTCTGGAATGCATCCGGAGGACGCCTTCGGTCAGATCGTTCATCAATGTTACGACCGACAAAGTATATCTTAACAGAGAGTGGCATTGGGGATACAGGGAGGCAGAGGAGCTTAACGGGTACGATCCTTATTCTAATTCAAAGTCGTGCTCCGAGCTTGTGACTTCATCATACAGGAGAGCGTTTTTTGAGGGCATGGATGTCTCGATCACGACCTGCCGCGCCGGCAATGTAATCGGAGGCGGAGATTTTGCCAATGACCGCATCATACCTGATTGTATAAGGGCTGTGAAAGAGGGCCGGGAGATCATTGTACGGAATCCGGCATCGACAAGACCGTATCAGCATGTCCTCGAGCCGGTCTGTGCTTATCTGATGATCGCAGCCAGGCAGTTTGGTGACAAAAAAAACGAGGGCAGTTATAATGTCGGACCGGACGATGCCGACTGCCTTACGACGGGAGAGCTTGTGCAGCTTTTTTGCGACAAATGGAATCAGGGAGATCCAAAGGGAATTAAGGCCTCCTGGAAATGTGAGAATGATGGCGGCCCTCATGAGGCAAATTTTCTTAAACTGGACTGCTCACTCATAAAACACACATTTGGCTGGAGACCTGTCTGGCATGTCGATACAGCCGTGGAAAAGATCATTGACTGGACGCGGGTGTATTTTGAAGGAGGAGATCTGGAGGATATAATGGACCGTCAGATCGGAGAATATCTTAAGGGACTTGGTCAGAATGACTGAAGAGCATCTATATGTCTTAAGCTGCGTTGGATTTAATGCTTAAAAGGGGGCAAAATGAGAAAAGACTATCAGGAAGCGTTGAGATTGGGACAGGCGGCTGAGAGAAAGGCTATACGACAGGGAATGTCACCTTATCTTCCGGCACTTGATTCTTTTGAAGAGGTTAAACGTTGCACGAAGCAGGTTCCTGTAGGACTTGTTGAGCTTCCGCTCGACCGGATAAAAGGCAATAAAGAGCTGGCCAGAAATAATGCGTTCGCAAACAATTTCATGCCTCTTTTTGAGGAAAACACCGAATTTGCCATAAAATGGTCAAATCTGTATGACTCTTTCAAGGAAGAAGGGATACGGGATGCGATCATAGTATATGAGTACATGCATAATTATTATGTGCGGGAGGGAAACAAAAGGGTTTCCGTTTCTAAATTCGCAAACGTGGATTATATACTTGCGGATGTTACCCGTATCATCCCGGAAAAGAATGATACAAAGGAAGTAAAAGCATATTTTGAGTTCCTTGATTTCTACAAAGTTACAAAAAACTTCCATATCGCCTTTACCGAGCCCGGAGAGTACGAAAAGCTTGCAGAGCTTTTGGGACAGGATCTTGAAAATGAATGGCCCGATGATCTTAAGTCGGATCTGAAAGCGGCATTTACAAGTTTTGAAAAGCATTTCAGATCGGCTATAAAGTCTTCGCAGGATCTCAGTATTAGCGAGACTTTTTTGATCTATGTTTCCATATTTCCGATGAAGACGCTGCTTACCGACTCTGATGATCAGATAATCAAAAATATAAAAGCAGCCAGGAATGAGCTGCTCGGCAGCAGTGATATGGAAGATATACAGTTTCTTGACAAGGCTCCGGAGCTTGCAGAAGGCGTCCGTCCGACAGGACTCAGGGGACTGTTTTCTCATACAGTCAGGTATACGAGGACGACGCCTCTTAAGGTTGCTTTTATTTATGATGCCGAGCCCGATGAATCCAGATGGATCGACAGCCATGAAGCCGGAAGGCTTTATCTTGAAGAAGTGACCGGGGACGAAGTAGTGACTCAAAGCTACCAGACAAGAGGGGATCTTACGGACCTTGCCGAGGTGCTTGACAGGGCAGTATCGGATGATAACGCTGTTATATTTACCGTATCTCCCAATATGCTTTCGGAGACATTGAAGGCTGCGATAAAGAATCCCAAAGTCAGATATCTTAACTGTTCGATAGGAGGTACCAGTTCCACGGTCAGGAGCTACCATGGCAAGCTGTACGAAGCCTCCTTCCTGATGGGGATCCTTGCGGCGGATCTTTTGCTGCGTGAGGACGGTGGCAAGGCAGAGCGCAGGATCGGATATCTGGTACGGAATTTCGGAAACATGAGCATGGCAAGCCTTAATGCTTTTGCCATAGGCGCGTCCATGATCGATCCGGATTGCAGAGTTTCCATGAAGTACAGCGGAGCCAGTGGCAGCTATGATTACCGTAAGGAATGGGAGGAAGAAGGAGTAAGGATATATGCCGATTTTGACTATTCGCTGACCAGGGCCGATGCGAGACGCCCCGGAGTATTCATGATCGGATCCGATAAGGACATCTATATCGGTGCTCCGTACTATAACTGGGGAAGGTATTATATGCAGATAGTACAGACTGTCCTTTACGGGGAATGGGATGCCCGGCAGGTCATAGATAACCACATGGCTACGAACTACTGGTTTGGTCTGTCGACCGGAGTGGTAGATATCCGAGTATCGGACCTTCCGTATCAGACATATAAACTGCTGACTTTTTTCAAGTGCGCACTGGTCAGCGGAAATATAGATCCGTTTTCGGGAGAGCTCCGCTCTCAGGCCAAAGTAATACAGGAAATCCCCGCATTCCGGCCAAATACGGTTGCGCTTACATATGATACCTTATCATCTGCAAAGATCGCTTCTATGGAATGGATGAACGATAACATCATATAGGGGCCCGCATGAAGATACTTGTTGTAGCAGACGAGGAATCCAAGTCGTTATGGGATTACTATACTCCAGACAAAGTCGAGGGGATAGACCTTATCATATCCTGCGGGGATCTGAGCGCTGCTTATCTCGAGTTCCTGGTGACTATGACATCCTGCCCGGTATTGTATGTTCCGGGAAATCATGATACCGCATATGTAAATAAACCTCCGGAGGGATGTGAAAACATAGACGGAAGGATAGTTATCCATGAAGGGTTCAGGATCTTCGGCCTCGGAGGCTCCATGAAGTATAAAGATGGACCTTATATGTATACAGAGAGACAGATGTGCAAGCGTATAAGGAAAGCGAGGGGGACCATAGTGAAAAACGGAGGATTTGATATATTGGTGACCCATGCCCCGGTAAGAGGCTACGGGGATATGAACGATCTTCCGCATATAGGCTATGAGTGCTTTGACCGTCTTCTTAACGTATGCCATCCGTCCTATATGCTGCACGGTCACGTGCATGCCTCGTATATGGGCGGCTTCAGGAGGGAATCAAAACATCCGTCGGGCACGACGATCATCAATGGATATGATAAATACACATTTGATCTCAAGGAGGGCGACAGGCAGTCTATAAAGCGTACCGTGTTGTTAAGGGGCCTTCTGGAAAAATTCCTGTGAATACTTGACACCTGTCCTAAAAGTCTATAAAATAGCATCGTTCGTCATGCGATAAGGCTTCGGATACCATATTCGGACAGATATCCGAATGATAACGGACAATGTGGGCAGACGATCATATTTTTATCGGGGTGTGGCTCAGTTTGGCTAGAGCGCTACCTTAGGGAGGTAGAGGCCGCAAGTTCGAATCTTGTCACTCCGACTGCGATGGAAAACCGTCAAGCATGTGAGATCACGGCTTGACGGTTTTGGTTTGCGAAAGAGAAGATCTTTTAAGGACTATCGGTTATTCTACAGTTCCTTTTATTCTGCTGCGAAGGTTCTGGCTTTTTGCCTTCATATGATCACGTTTTTCCTGGAAGTGGCCTTCCATGGCATCTTTTTTATCCCAAAACTTTTCGGTTAATGCTTTCTTCGTGTTCTGCATCTCCTCTATGGTTTCGGTCATATTCTCCATCATTCCGTCTTTTATATTTCTGGGAATAACGAATGCTTTATCCGTTTTTTCAGCCAGAGATGAAGCAAATCTTAAAAAGTAATCCGAACGTTCCTTTTTTGAAGGGCGTAATTTGCCGCTTTTTTTCTCTTCGATAAGCACCTGATAGCGCTCAAAAGCATCATATACGGCATCCTTCCAGGAAATATACAATTCGTCCATTGCACGATCTCCGGCTTTTTTTACGGTTTCTTTATCATATCCCGTTTCTTTTAAGAGAGCCGCCATTGCTTCGGGAGTTTCATCTATAATGTAACCGTTTCCTCCGTCGGTCACTCCCTCGGCAGCGCAGGAATCCTTTATAAGGACACTGGCAAGACCACAGGCTGCTGCCTCACGCACCACAATACCGTTGGTATCATATGTAGAAGGGAAGAGAAAAAGCCACGCCAGGGTATTCCAGGCTCTCAAAACCTTCCGGTCGTGTTCGGGCCCGGTGAATATGATCTTTCCGGGATTTTCAGCAGCTGACAGGCTGATTATATCACCGTCCTCATTTTTTGCATCTACACTAAGACCAAATCCTACGGCCATATCCTTAAGCTCTTCAGAATCACCGCCCCCTCCGACAATGATCAACCGGAAATCATTCCCGCCTTTCGAAAGTATATCCATGGCTTTGATAATAAGCGGAAGGCCTTTATATTTCATTAAACGACCTACAAACAGGAATACCGGGACATCCTCCGGTATGTCATATTTTGAAACAACTTCAGAAACAAAACTGTCATCGACTTTTCCCTTTTCAAAGTCCACTCCGTTGGAGACCACGCGGTAATCTCCCTGATATCCTAAGCTTTTCAGATTCTCTCCTGCTCCATGGCTAACGGTCCAGACTTCGTCGCAGGCAGAAATGTTATCCACGAGAAGGTTTGCTCCCTGAGCCTGCAAAAACCTGCCCTTGACCGCTCTGGCGATATCAACGTCAAATTTTGTATGATAAGTAAAAACAAGCGGAACATCGATCTCGTTTTTAAGTATCCTGGCCATAATGGTTGAGGCCACCGGACAATGGGTGTGGATGATATCCGGTCTGAAATCGACCATTTTCTCGATCGCATTCATATCAAACGGGTTTCCGGCCCTGTACCCTTCGACGAGATCCTTGATATTATAGCTTTTATAATCAAGTACTTCATATGGATATCCTTCATAATCGGCTTCGGGATACCGGGGAGTTGCAACAAGTACATCTTCTCCCTTTTCGGTAAGGATCTTTGCGTAATTCATCACTACATTTGCAACCCCGTCGATCACCGGGGGAAAAGAGTCATTCAATAAGCATATTTTCATGTAATGTCCTTTCTGCTTCCGGGTCAATGTCCCGGTCTGCGGTCATGCTTTGGCATATGATAGCCGGATATTCTTTTATATTATATTATAGATTTCATTATTTTATGACCATGAGTTTTATCTTTTTATCGGATGATCCGGATTTTGTATGGTAATGCAGCCTTCCGTGTCCATTTGATTAAAATACCGTTGGGTATTTCGCGAGCAGAAAAATCATGCTATACTGACTAACAGGCCCGTTTTTATACGGGCAAATAAAAGGTATTTCATAATCAAGGAGGTAACAATGGCTAATCGTTTTATGCTCAATGAAACATCGTACCACGGTAAAGGCGCTATAGACGCGATACCGGAAGAGATCAAGAACAGAGGGTTCAAGAAGGTCTTTCTTGCATCAGATCCCGATCTGGTAAAATTTAATGTGACAAAGAAGGTCTCGGACAAGCTTGATGAGGCAGGTATACCGTTTGAACTCTACTCTAATATCCAGCCTAACCCGACAATAGAAAATGTACAGTCTGGTGTCAAGGCATTTAAGGCATGCGGAGCGGATTGCATTATCGCAGTCGGCGGAGGTTCTTCAATGGATACTTCCAAAGCGATCGGCATCATAATCGCGAATCCGGAATTTGAAGATGTCAGGAGTCTTGAAGGTGTGGCGCCTACAAAGAAGCCGTGCGTGCCCATCATTGCCGTGCCGACAACCGCAGGAACCGCAGCGGAGGTGACGATAAACTATGTTATCACCGATCCTGAGAATAAAAGAAAGTTTGTATGTGTAGATCCTCATGATATCCCCGTTGTCGCTGTAGTAGATCCCGACATGATGGCTTCAATGCCTGCAAGCCTCAAGGCTGCTACCGGAATGGATGCGCTCACACATGCGATCGAGGGATATATAA
>JAILQK010000151.1 GCA_024699045.1 Lachnospiraceae bacterium
CCGGTTTGTTAGAATAAACAAAATGAAGGGCATATTCACGGCAAAGAAAAAGGACGGCACGACCTACTACCGGGCCTCCGTTACTTATAAAGGCAAGCATATCTCCATCGGCAGCTCCGAGAGCATCGAAGAAGCTTCAAAGCTCTATGAAAATGCCCGGCTTGTGATACGGGATCCAGAGCTCACTCCGGACAAATATTCCGCAGAGTTTAAGCCCTTGTCCTTCCACAAATTTATCTGTATAGCAAATCTACGTGACAACAATATATATATAAAGACACCGATCTATCTTCACCGTACTTATTTTTCCTACTATCTTGATACGGAAACCGAGCTGAAGTTCGATCTGGAGGATCTTTTTTACTATTCCTCGCACACGATACAACGCCGCGGCAAGCATCTTTTCGTTGCCGATTTCGGCTTGCAGGAACGCATCCTTTCAAGATACGATATCCCCGGTTTTGCGGTCCTCGGCAAGGATTACAGATTCAAGAACGGCGATCATACCGATCTTCGTTACGGAAATGTTGAGGTCATCAATCCGGTAAAGAATATCCGCAAGAGAACCGAAGGCCGTGACGAAGTCTATAACGTTAAGATGCATATCGTCGGGGACTGGAATATAGGCTCATATCCCACTCATCAGATGGCGATAATCGCATACAATAAAGCCCTGGACGAAGCAAAAAAACACGGCTTCAAGACACGCACCGAAAGGATAGATATCCCGGAAGGCCTGTCTCCTTCACTGTATGCCAGACTCTATTCCACGATCGAGCTTCCGGCAAAATATATCGAATATCTTGAGAAATCAGGTGATCCGAAGGATCCAGATGATCTGAAAGTCTCCGGTGATCCTCAAAGATCAAACGATCCGGAATGAATGATCCGGTGCCTGACATTGATCGTATGATCCACGATCATTTCTCGGCATATGCGATCAGACAGATGTTGAGATCCACTTCCCCGTTTATCCCGTCGATCTTACCCTTGTCCGAATACTGACGTATACAGTAACGGTAAGGATATTCGGTCTTCTGCCCCGTATCGAGCAGCCATATGTCATAGCCCTTCATATCGGTCAGATTTACATGCTTTGCCAGCTGCTCCTTCGTTCCGGCAAACATCGGAGTATACCCGTAAGCCTTCACAACCTCGGCAAAAGCCTTGAAGATATCCGTCAGTTCGGCACTGGTAAGCTCCTCCGTACGATAGCTGTCATTTACTATTTTTTCGGAATCAAAGATGACCGGATACTTGATGGAATTGCCGCTAAGAGAAGCCACACAGTAATTTGCTTCTTCTATGGCTTCGTTGATATTGATCGCCTGCGAGAAAAAATATGCCCCGACATCGATCCCGTTATCATTGCACCCTTTCAGATTCTCGGCAAATTTCTCGTCAAGAACAATATTCCCCGAAGAATAACCCCGGGCGCCGACACGGATGAGCGCAAACTCCACTCCGGCTTTTTTGACCTTATTCCAGCTTACCGTACCGTTGTATTTGGATACATCTATCCCAAAGTGGGAAACATCGTGTCCGCCCTGTGAATAGATAAGCCGGTTGCCGCTTACCATGGAAAAATTCTCTTCGATAAGCTCTGACTTGGGGATCAGTGCATTGACCGAAACATATTCGGGTTTTGCGCCTTCAGGGCTTATATTGAATTTATTCACCGACACCGAAGATTTATTGTCGGACACTCCGGTTTTATTACCCGAAGCGCTGTTTTTGCTGGCACTCTTCTTATTGGTCTTATTCATGCTCGAGGAGGATTTCTTTGACTTGTTGTCGGATACGACTATCTCCTCTTCCTCCTCATCGTCATACATATTCCAGAATGACAGTTCATCGGAGGTACGCTTCCCGGCACTCACCGTGACCTCCTCGGTGGTCTCCTCGGAGGCTTTGATATAAGGGTTCGGCTGATTATTGTTTCCGGAGGGACGTTTGTTGCTGTTCATCGCGACCGTAGCCGCAAGGATGCCAAGCACCGCAACCGATGCCAGCACTGAGCCCAGGGCGATCCTCTTCCCGACATTTACCCCCTCTTTATATGAATCATCATCAAACATTGACATACAGACCGCTCCACAAATAGATTTGAAATTATCCGCAACTATATTATAATAATACATTAGGATTGACGGGTCAAAAACAATGCAGATATTCGAATATATAGAGAACAACTTAAATATAAAATACCCTGTTGAAAATCTGTCCGAACCTTCGGGGATAATCTTCATCGACATCGAGACTACAGGTCTTTCACCCGCAACCGCCGAGGTCTATCTTATCGGCACCGCGGTATTAAAAGACGATCATTTTTACATCCGGCAGTTTTTTGCAAGCGATCCCTCCGAGGAAAAGGAGTTACTGTCAGCTTTTGCGGAATACCTGAAATCATATGATACGATCGTAACCTTTAACGGCAATAAATTCGATATCCCCTTTCTTGAAAAACGTTCCTTTAAGTGCGGAGTCGATCTGAGTTTCAGCGAAAAGACCGGCGTCGATCTCTATAAGAGGATCAGACCGTATAAAAAGCTGCTTTCCCTTCCGGATCTGAAACAAAAGACCATAGAAAAGTTTCTCGGAGTACGCCGTATGGATAAAAAAAGCGGCCGGGAGCTGATCTCGCTTTACGGCAACTATATCGCCGACAAGAACCGGGTATGTCTTGACCTGCTGTTAAGACATAATCACGATGATGTGATCGGACTGCTCGCACTGCTTCCGATACTGTCCTACCCCGATATCATCAACGGCGCCATCCATCCCGAGAGGACCGTCAAAAACAATTACAGGGATTTCAAAGGTCAGATCAGGACCGAGCTTATCATCGAGTTTACCTGTGATACCTATGTACCGGTACCGGTATCCTGCGGTTTCTCCGACTGCTATCTTATGCTCAGAGATAATCGCGGTAAGATCCGGGTAGCGGTATTCACAGGAATACTGAGGTATTTTTATCCGGATCATAATAATTATTACTATCTCCCTATCGAGGATCGCGCGATGCACAAATCCTCCTCCCAATACGTAGACAAGGATCGCCGGCAACAGGCAAAACCGGAAAACTGTTATGTAAGGGTAAGATCCCAGTTTCTTCCGCAATGGGAAACGATAGTCACTCCTGTCTTCAAATATGCATATAATGACCGCACCATGTACTTTGAGCTCACCTCCAGGATCAAAAATGACCCGGAGCTCTTCAAGCGCTACGCGGGTCATTTAATGAGCATGATATTGCAGGAATACTGAAGTCTGTCCTCTCAGCCTTCCTTTCTGTAGTAGAAAGAATTCTCTCTCTTAAGTCCTATATCCTTATAATTCATGATCTGTTCGGTTGAGCCGATAAAGAGAAGTCCGCCGGGCTTTAAGCTGTCCGAGAACTTTTTGAACACCTCATTCTTCGCCTCCTCGGTAAAATAAATGAGAACATTACGGCAGACTATGAAATCGTAGTTTTTCTGATAAGGATCCTTTAAGAGATTATGCTCATGGAACTCTACTTTGCTCTTGATCTCATCCGAGATCTGGAACGAAGGACCTACCGGGGTAAAATACTTCTTCTTGAAATCCGCGGGAACACCGGCAATACTCTTTGCATTATAAAGACCGACCTTTGCCTTACCCATAACGGTCTTATCGAGATCGGTGGCATAGATCTTGATCTGGTTGAGCGGAATATGTCTGGAAAGAGCCATTACAAGAGAATAAGGTTCATCACCTGTAGAGCATGCCGCGCTCCATATCTTAAGCCTCTTTCCGAACCGGTTGATAAGATCGGGGATAAACTGCTTATCCATAAGCTCCCACTGATCCGTGTTGCGATAAAATTCAGATACATTGATAGTGATATAGTTTATGAACTCATCAAAAACTTCACTGTCCTTTTTTAAAGCATCGACATAGTTGGGATAACCCTTGATGCCTCTCTTCTGGATCAAAGAATCGATCCTTCTCTTCATCTGCGCTTCTTTGTACGCATTCAGATCGATCTTTGTCATTTTCAGAATTTCGGCTTTGAAATCCGTGTAAGTATCCTTCATTTCATATCCTCTTTTCGATTTAATATTTATAGCATTGGATTAAGTATATCCTCAAAAACTATTTCCGTAAAGAAGCCGGAGCCATTAAATGCTCCGGCTTGCCGTAATTCTTATTCTTCGTCGGATGATCCTCCGGATGTCTCATCCGGTATATCCTCGGGAACTTCATCAGCACTTCCCGCACCGCCGTCCGCGCTCTTATCCGGATCCGGGTCAGGAAGAAGCGCTTTCATCGAAAGGCTGATCTTTTTATTGATTTCATCAAAGTCCACGATCTTTGCCTGGATCTCTTCGCCCTTATTAAGCACATCTGAAGGCTTGTCGATATGCTCTCTGGATATCTGAGATACATGGAGCAACGCATCTATGCCGGGCTCGAGCTCTATAAATGCGCCGAAATCCGTCATCCTGGCAACCTTCCCGGTGACTACGCTGCCGATCGCATACTTCTCGGCTGCGCCCTTCCAGGGATTTTCGTCCTCAAACTTTCTTGAAAGGGCGATCTTGCTTCCGTTGATATCTTTGATAAGGACCTCTACCTGCTCTCCGACCTTAAACAGGTTTCTCGGTGAATCGATATGTCCCCATGACATCTCCGAAATATGCAGAAGTCCGTCTACACCGCCAAGATCTACGAAACAACCGAAATCGGTAATGTTCTTTACCAGACCTTCAACGACATCGCCGACACTGATCCTTTCAAAGAGTTCTCTCCTCTTCTCCTCATTCTCGGCTTTAACGAGTACCTTTCTGTCTCCGATGATCCTGCGTCTCTTCGGATTGAACTCAGTGATCTTGAATTCGATCTCCTGATCAAGATACTTTGAAAGATCCTTTTCGAAAGTATCGGATACAAGACTTGCGGGAATAAATACTCTGGCATCCTCAACTATAACGGAAAGTCCGCCATCCAGTACCTTGACGACTTTACCCTTGAGGACCTCTTCCTTTTCAAATGCCTCTTCAAGCCTCTTGTTGCCGCGATCCTGAGCCAGTCTTTTGTAGGTTAAGAGCACCTGTCCGTCGCCGTCGTTAAGCTTAAGAACTTTCGCTTCTATCTTGTCGCCAACATGCACGGCTTCGGTAAGATCGATACTGGCATCATTGGAATACTCATTCTTTGTTATGATACCCTCGGACTTGTAACCGATGTTCAGTATGATCTCATCCGGTTTTACACCAATGATCTCTCCTTCAACTATCTCCCCGGTATGAATGGTCTTAAATGTTTCATCCAACATCTGTCCAAAATCTTCTGACATAATTTTGAACCTCCTCAATAATATTGTTTGGGGTGGACGCCCCGGCGGTGATACCTACACAAGAAGCCGGGTTGCAATCGGATTGATTACTCGAAACCAAGTCGTCAAGTGTCTGTACAAATATCGTATTATCGCAACTGGCACTTGCAATGTCGTAAAGCTTTCGGGTGTTTGAACTATGCGCTCCGCCTATCACGATCATAGCATCAACCTTCTTTGCAAGCTCTTCAGTCTCCTGCTGACGCAGAGCTGTCGCATTGCATATAGTGTACACAGTATTATAAGCATACAATGTTTTGTTAAATATTTCAACAATTTTTTTAAAAGTATTGCTGTTAAATGTAGTCTGAGAAACCAAAAACAGCTTTTTTCCTTCCGGAGGCACAAAGTCCATGGCTTCCTGCTCGTCTTTAAGGACCGTGACCCCGTTTTCGGCAAAGCTTACTATCCCCTCCACTTCAGGATGCGTGCGGTCTCCGGCAACGACTATATGCTCTCCTCTTTCCGAGGCTTCACGCACGAGCTTATGTATCTTTAACACAAAAGGACAGGTGGCATCGATATATCTGATCCCTTTTCTGTCCATGATATCGTATATCTCCTTCGAAACCCCGTGCGATCTGATGATGACAGTGGCTTCACCGAGATCCTCAAGCTCTTCCGGTGAAGAGATTATCCCGACTCCCCGGTCTGTAAGCTCCTGTATCACGCTTTCATTGTGGATGATAGGTCCGTATGTATAGATCTTTTCCCCGCTCTCCAACGCTTCATACACGGTGCTTACGGCACGTTCGACCCCGAAGCAGAAACCGGCTGATTTGGCGGTTATCACCTTCATTTCAGACCCCTTATCAGATCCTCTATCGCAGAGGCCGCTTCTTCTATCGTCATATACGAGCTGTCTATCTCGATCGCATCATCCACCTTGACCAGAGGGGCTTCACTCCTTGTCATATCCCTTTTATCCCTCTCGATTATATCCGCTTTTACCGATTCAAGATCTGATGCGATCCCTTTTTCCGTATTTTCCTTGTATCTGCGCTCCGCTCTTACATCCGCCGAAGCCGTAAGATAGATCTTAAGATCGGCGTCCGGCAGTACGGCAGAGCCTATATCCCTGCCATCCATTATCACGTCGTGCTCCCTTGCGATTCCCCTTTGAAGCATCAGCATCTTCTTTCTGACCTCAGGGACCACGGCAACCTTTGAAGCCGCATCGCTTACCTCTTCGCTGCGGATCAGACCGTTTACGTTCTCTCCGTTAAGGAGCACGCACTGAACCCCGTCACGGTACTCGATATCGATCCCGGCGCTTTCGACATTAGAAGCTATCGCCGCCGTATCTGAAAGGTCGACTCCAAGCCTTATCATATAAAGTCCGATCGCCCTGAACATCGCTCCGGTATCCACATATATGTATCCGAGATCCGATGCCGCCCTTTTTGCGATCGTTGATTTTCCGGCTCCTGCAGGTCCGTCTATCGCTATATTTATCATATTCACTCCTCCGTATCCGCTGTTTTATCCCTCACCTGGATCATAATGTCAGGCAAAACTTCCTGCAGCATATCCCGTGCTCCATGCGATCTGAAGATTGAACCCTCCCGTATGGGCATCCACATCCAATACCTCTCCCGCAAAATACAGTCCCCCGACTTTTTTTGACCCAAGGGTCTTGGGATCGGTCTCCTTGACGGAAATCCCGCCCTTTGTTATCACAGCCTCCTCAAATCCACGGGTTCCTTTTATTTCAAGCTCAAAAGCCTTTAAGGAATTCACCAGTCTCGACCTTTCCTCTTTCGTAACGGAATTGACCTTCTTGTCCGGATCGGTCCGGGTCACCTCTACCATGACCGGAATAAGACTTGAAGGCAGAAGCTTTGACAGTGAATTTCTGTATTCCCTGTTCATGGCCTCCCTGAAATCTCTTTGCACTCTTTGATCCAGTTCCTCAACTCCAAGCGCAGGTTTAAGGTCAATATAAAGCTTCAGATCCCTGCGGTATGCTTCGGGAGGTATCTCCGAAGATGCCGTAAGGATAAGGGGTCCCGAAACACCAAAATGGGTAAAGAGCATCTCACCCGTATCTTTACTGTGAAATATCGTCTTATTCCCGTCTTTGACGGCGATCCTGACATTCTTCAATGACAGCCCCTGCAGTCTGCGGCAGATGTCTCCCTTTATCTCAAGAGGAACGAGCGAAGGACTCAGCTCCCCGACCGATATGCCCTGATCGGCGGCAAATCTATAGCCGTCGCCGGTAGATCCCGTGGAGGGATAAGACAATCCGCCCGTAGCTACGATCACACTCTCCGTTGATATATCATATTCTTTTCCGTCTTCTCCGGAGACGGTAACTCCCACGCACTTCCCGTTTTCAGTCAAAAGCTTTACCGCCCGGGTATTAAGTCTTATATCCGCTCCGCCTGCCCTAAGCCTTTTTTCAAGGACTCTGATGACATCCGAAGAGTGGTCGGATTCAGGAAATACCCTGCCACCGCGCTCTGTCTTGATCTTAAGTCCGCTTTCCCTGAAAAAATCCATGACATCCGTATTTGAAAACCTTTTAAGTGACGAATACATGAACTTTTCGTTTGAAACGATATGACGGCGCAGCTCATCTTCCGGGCAGGCATTGGTAAGGTTGCATCTTCCCTTACCGGTAAGGAAAAGCTTTTTGCCAAGCTTTCCGTTCTTTTCGATGATAACTGCGCTTCTTCCCCGCTCAAGGGCCGTTATCCCGGCCATCATCCCGGCTGCTCCGCCGCCGATGACCGCTATGTCATACCGGCCGGCATTATCAGGCATTAAAGTTTATCTCCGGATAGTTGTATATCTGCTTTGTATTGACCTGTTCCAGATCATCCCTGCTGTCCACATCGTATTCCGCATAAACCTGCTCGATACCGGTTATATTCCTCATTGCGCTGTCCCTGTTCTCCGCGAATACCCCGGCAATAAGTGAAGTTGCAAGGCTCATGGGTGCCGCCATGCTCTGGGCGATGGAGACCTCCTCGGTCCTTGCGCACAATAATATATGAGAATACATCCTGCAGGGTGAATCAAAACTGTCGGTCAGGGCTATGATCCCGGCGTTGCGTTCGTTGGCATATTCCATCGCCCTTAAGGTCTGGACCGAGTACCTTGGGAAGCTGACACCGATAAAGCAGTCCCTGTCATTGATATGATATATGGAGGACAGGATATCCGTTGAATCCGCACCGGATATATAGCTTACATCGGGTCTCATTATCTTAAGATAATATGAAATATACATTGCGACCGGAGCCGAGTTTTTGATCCCGACGATATAGATATGTCTGGCCTTATGGATCAGCCTGGTCGCCTGACTGAACGCTTCGTCATCGATAAGTCCCAGCGATTCGTTCATCTTTTCGACATCGGCCTGAAAGACCGATTTGATTATGGTGTTTTTAGTCTGATCGTTTCCGGCGAGTTTTCCTGCCGTGACAAGCTTCCCTCTTACAAGCCGGGAGAGCTCATTTTGAAATTCCGGATATCCGCTGAATCCCAGATACATCGCGAATCTGACGACGGTTGATTCGCTGACTCCGCATGCCTCTCCGAGTTCGGACGCGGTCATAAAGGCTGCGGTATCCGTTTCTTTATTGATATATCTTGCAATAGCTTTTCTGCCCTTGCTCATAAGGGCAAAATTCTCGTTTATCTTCCTGAAGATATCAATATCATTATCCATAGAAAGCCGAGATCGTATCCTCGAGAAGCTTTACCAGATCGGCATCGGTCATATCAAAATCATCCTTGATGACCATGCATGCCGCCCCGTGTATGAATATCCAGACTTTCATGAACAAAAGCATGAAAGCGTCCTGCGACATTCCGGAGAGCTTCTTATATTCTCTCGTGACAAAACCGTTGCTTCCACCGTTTACAAGATCATACATGTTTCTGTCGGTTCCGTTTTCGAGTACAAAGATCACAGCAAAAAGGTTCGGGTAATTCCTGGCAAAACTGATATACGACATTCCAAGATTTACAAAGGGCTTATCGGATACGGATCTGAAATCAAGCACATACTGTGAAAAGAAATCAAAGCACTTCTGCATCAGATCAGCCTTTAGTTCATCCATCGTATTGTATATTCTGAAGATAGGCTGTGTGGAACATCCGCAGAATTTTGCGAGATTCCTGGCTGACATGGCACCTATCCCCTGCTCCTGTACGAGTCGGAATGCGCCGTCGATCAAACCTTCTTTAGAAATAACCTGCTTTCTAGCCATACTGTATTAACCTTCCTGTATCAACTTCATGCTGATGGTCTTCACCTGACCCCAACACTATCTGTAATTCATGCCGGATGCGATACCGATATTCGTCGATGACTCCGAGATGATCGATCCGGATCACTCATGGGGGAGAAACATTTGACATGATAACACAAATAAAATAAAAATGCACCCGTTTCTTTAATTTCTTCGTAATTTTTTTATTTCAAGTAAAAGTCATAAAGCCTGCGCCTTATGGCGAAAAGCTTTATGACTTTACAATGATGCTGATCTGCTTATCAGACAGGATAGGCTTTAGCGTCCTTATCGCCCTTGGTAAGGTCTACGCCTTCCTGCTGAGCCTTTCTGTATTTGAAGAAGTCCGCCGCAACCTGAGGGAAAAGCGCATAAGAAAGAACATCCTCTACGGAAGGATCGTCAACAAGCTTTTTGGTCTCTTCCCTGAAATGATCCATCTGCGGCTCGATATTGTCTGCAGGTCTGCAGGTGATAGGAGTCTCTCCGGGGATGATCTTTGAGACGACTTCTGCATTCATGGGCTTAACGGTCTGGCCGTACTTACCTCTGCAAAGATCCTTGGTCTGCTCGGTAGCGACCTTATATCTCTCACCCATAAGCACGTTCATGACGGCCTGTGTGCCGACGATCTGTGAAGAAGGAGTGACCAGCGGAGGCTCTCCGAAATCCTTACGAACTCTCGGAACCTCTTCCAGAACTTCAGTAAGCTTATCGCTCTTACCCTGCTCATCAAGCTGCTTTATCATGTTTGAGAGCATTCCGCCCGGAACCTGATATCTCAATGTGTTGATATTGACTCCCATTACCTTTGGTGAAAGGAGTCCGCTCTTGAGGCACTCCTCGCGATAAGGCTCGAAATGCTTCGCGATCTTGATAAGAAGCTCCATATTAAGGCCGGTATCATATTCCGTGCCTTCAAGCGCCTTAACCATAACCTCGGTCGCAGGCTGTGAAGTACCCATAGCAAGCGGTGAGGATGCCGTATCGATCACATCCACGCCGGCCTCGATCGCCTTCATATAAGTCATTGAAGCGACACCTGAGGTATAGTGTGTATGAAGCTGTATAGGCAGCTTGGTATTGGATTTCATTGCGGTAACAAGATCATATGCCGCCTGAGGAAGCAGGAGTCCTGCCATATCCTTGATGCATATGCTGTCAGCGCCGAGATTCTCGATGTCGTTTGCGATCTTCTTCCAGTAATCAAGTGTATACGCATCGCCCAGAGTATATGACAGAGCGATCTGTGCGTGTCCGCCCTCTTTCTTTGTAGCCTTAACGGATGTCTCGAGGTTTCTCAGGTCATTGAGACAGTCAAATATACGAACGATATCGATACCGTTTGCAACGGACTTCTGAGCGAAATACTCGACAACATCATCCGAATAATGGCTGTAGCCAAGAATGTTCTGTCCTCTGAAAAGCATCTGAAGCTTTGTATTGGGCATGCCCTTCTTTATCTTTCTGAGTCTCTCCCACGGATCCTCCTTGAGGAACCTGAGACACGAATCAAATGTGGCTCCGCCCCAGCACTCTACGGAATGATATCCGACCTTATCCATCGTATCAAGGATGGGAAGCATAACCTCGGTCGGCATCCTGGTAGCTATGAGAGACTGATGCGCATCACGCAGTATGGTCTCGGTAATGCCTACTTTTTTTGCCATTTATTTTTCCTCCATAATCTTTATCTGTAAACCTGTATGACATACAGCCTGTAGTTACCCTGCTGTAGTCTGTCCGATCTTATACTATTCCGAAGACTGCCATGAACGTTCCGGCAACGACAGCCGTTCCGATAACACCCGCCACGTTGGGGCCCATCGCGTGCATGAGCAGGAAGTTTGTAGGATCCGTCTCCGCTCCGACCTTTTGAGAAACTCTGGCAGCCATGGGCACAGCCGAAACGCCGGCCGAACCGATAAGCGGATTGATCTTTCCTCCCGTCAGTACGCTCATGAGCTTACCGAGAAGCACACCTGCAGCCGTTCCGAACATGAAAGCGATAAGTCCGAGGGCAACGATCTTGATGGTAGTAGCATTAAGAAATGCCTCTGCGGATGTGGTGGCGCCGACAGATGTGCCAAGAAGTATGACAACAATATACATCAGCGCATTTGAAGCCGTCTCCTGAAGCTGGCGCACAACTCCCGACTCACGGAAAAGGTTTCCGAGCATCAGCATTCCGATAAGAGGCGCTGTTGTGGGAAGTATCATCGAAACAACGATCGAAACTATGATAGGGAAAAGGATCTTCTCAAGTTTGGAAACAGGACGCAGCTGCTCCATCTTTATGGATCTTTCCTTATGCGTCGTAAGAAGCTTCATGATCGGAGGCTGTATGATCGGGACAAGGGACATATACGAATATGCCGCCACCGCTATCGGGCCCATTATATTTGTCTGACCGAGCTTTGAAGCAAGGAAAATGGATGTAGGACCGTCTGCTCCTCCGATAATGGAGATAGCCGCAGCTGCCCTGTCATTGAAGCCCATCGCTATAGCGCCGAAGTATGCGGCAAAGATGCCGAACTGTGCCGCCGCGCCGAGCCAGAAGCTTCGCGGGTTGGCGATAAGGGGTCCGAAGTCCGTCATCGCCCCGACGCCCATGAAGATAAGTGACGGCAGTATAGCCCACTCATCAAGCTTAAAGAAATAATAGAGCAATCCGCCTTCCTGCATGATGTCGGGATAGATATTGACCAGCAGCATGCCGAATGCGATAGGCACCAGCAGCAACGGCTCAAATCCTTTCGCTATGGCGAGATAAAGAAACACACAGGCCACGGCGATCATTATGATATTTCCGACACTCATGGTGGCAAATGCTGACTGCTGTGCCAGATTGCTCAGAGTATTTGAAATGTATGTCATGTTTAGACCTCCAAGATTTGACATGCGGTATCCGGGATCACCGGAATGTCCGCAATATCAGTCACTGTTTTTTAATCTGTAAATACCGGTTCCGCTCTTTAATTAAGGGTCGCAAGAACCTGACCCGATTCACAGGCATCTCCGACCGAACAATCGATGCTTGCGACTGTTCCGTCAGAAGGAGCGACTACGGGGATCTCCATCTTCATAGCTTCTATGGTAACAACAGGATCTCCCTTCTTAACGGAATCTCCGACCTTGGTATCAAGCTTGAATACCTTTCCGGCTGCTCCGGCCTTGACCTCGATCCCGCCGGCCGATCCTGATGAGCTCTTTGCTGCAGGTGCGGGCTTTGCCGCAGGCGCGGGAGCTGCTTTCTTTACAACGGGAGCTGCTGCGCCGGCGCTCTGACCGGACTCCTCAACTGTTACGTCATATGCTGTTCCGTTAACGGTGATAGTATAGTTTTTCATCTTTTTTCTCCTTGTATATCAATAATGTCTCCTGATGGAGCGTACTACAAAACCGTCGCTGCTGCTTCCGCCGTTAGCGGCTTCATATGCCGCAACCGCAGCAGTTATAACTGCGATAAGCTCGTCATCGTCTTCTGCTTCCGCCGCAAGTTCTTCTCTCTTTTCGATCTGGCTGACCGCATTGTCGACAGGAGCGGATCTCATCTCCTCCTTGGCCTTCGATCCACCGCTTCCGGGAAGATATTTAAAGAGGCTGATAATGAATGAAAGCAGTATCAGAATGACAAATGTGGTTCCCATGCCCAGAAGGGTGTTCAGACCTGCCTTGCTCATATCCTCAACGAGGGTATAGTCGGCACTCGTCGTGATGGAGGTTATCTTTCCTTTATCGTTAATGACAACCAGGGATTTTCCGTTTCTCTTCTCTCCGGTTATGACAAAGGTTGCCGTGATCTCTTTGGCATCAGAGGTCATTGTAGGTTCGGAGATCCCTTTGATCTTACCAAACTCCTCCCTGAGACTCATCCATCCGTCGAGTCCGTTCTTGAATGCCGCTCCGTCTATGGAGTATCCATACTGTTTGAAGAAATCAGCTACTTCATCATCCTCCATGCCAAGCAGCTCGATCGCCGACATATCATCTGTATTGCTGATACCTCCCATAATGCCTCTGGCCTGGGCGATATCCATATCCGTGATCTCAAGATTGGACGCTGTCCCGCCGCAACCAGCAACAGATAAGGAAAGAGCGGCGAACATCAAGAGCGCTATGGCTTTTTTAATCATACTTTTCATGTTCGGTCAATCCTTTCTTCAGACAGCTCCGTGTTTTTTATCAGGCCTGTCTTCTCTCTTTGTATAGAGCATCTCAAACGCTCCGATCACATATTTTCTGGTGTCCTCGGGAGCGATAATCGTATCGACATAACCTCTTGAAGCTGCTGAAGCCGCACTTGTCTGAAGCGCTTCATACTCTTTGGCTTTTTCGTCGATAACCGATTTGTCCTCGCCGTCATACATGATCTCTGCCGCATGCTTTGCATCCATGGAGCCGATCTTTGCGTTCTCCCAGGCATATGCATAATCCGCGCCGATAGACTTTGAATTCATGACTATAGCGGCCGTACCGAAGGCCTCCTTAACATATACATTGACCTTGGGAACGGTTGCCTCCGCAAAAGCTGCGGTAAGCTTAGCGGCTTCTCTTGCGATATTCTTCTCGGCAAACTCACATGTGCAGTATCCCGTCACGTTGGTGAGCGTAAGCACGGGGATCTCAAAAGCATCGCAGAACCTGACGAAATCAGCGGCTTTCTTAACTCCGTTAACGCAAAGCGTAGACTTTAATGTCTCTGCCGGCTTACCGTCCTCGCCCGTGATCTCCGTTCTGTTTGCGACACATCCGATCGTTGCGCCGTTGAGCCTTATGAAACCGACAGCCATGTTTTTGCCGTAAGTGCTCTTCACCTCAAGGAACCTGTTGTCATCGGCGATCTCCGCGAGCGCTGCCGCTGTATCACCCGCACATGAAGCGATGACATCGGAAGCACGGTTAAGATCGTCAGTGCATTCGGTGAGAGCTTCCTCCTCATTGTTTGCAGGAAGGAAAGTCACAAGCTCTCTGATCCCGGCAAATATCTCATCCTCGGAGCCGACAAAATCAACATTTCCGGCCTCTTCGCTCTGGAAGGCCGCTGATGCGGTATCCTTCTTTTCTTCATAATTACCCTTGATCGCATTGGGGGAATTGACGAACAGCTTAGCCTTGCTTCCCTCCATGAATGTAAAATCCGTGATCCCGGGAATAAGGGCAAGTCCGCCGCCGCAGTTGCCGAAAACTGCCGTGATCTGAGGAACTACACCGGATGCAAGAGCCTGATTATGGTAGATGCGTCCGAAAGCATACATTGCATCGGTTGCCTCCTCAAGTCTCATGCCGGCGGAATCGATCAGTCCTATGACCGGCGCGCCTGTCTTGACAGCCATGTGATAAAGATTGACGATCTTTTTCGCATGCATCTCGCCTACCGCACCGCCAAGTACCGAAGCATCCTGACTGTACACATAGACCAGATTCCCGTCGATAAGACCGTATCCGGTCATTACGCCGTCACCGGGAGCCTTTTTTGTTTCGAGGTTGAAATCGGTGCTTCGAGCCGTAACCTTTGCGCCGATCTCAACGAAACTGTTTTCATCGAGCAGAGCTGCTATCCTTCTGCCCGCTGAGCTGTTTGTGAGATTGCTCATCTTTAGACCTCCATTATGAATAGTTATATAATACTGAAACCCGGCAAATGCCGAAAAAAGTTCGCAGTTCTTCGATTATAACACAAAACACTGCTAAGATACAGATTAATTTTAGGGTTGTTTAATCGGTCTTTGATCGATGTTTATGATCGATGTTTATGATCGATGTTTATGATCGATGTTTAAGATCATTGTTTAAGATCATGTGTCAGATCTTTACATTGAGACGCTCCTCGGCCTCTTCTTCCGCTTCCTCACGGAATTCCTCGACATGCTCCGGAGCGATCTCCGGAAGATCATCAAGTGAATCAACGCCGAAGGCGCGCAGAAAATCATCGGTAGTCCCGAAAAGGATCGGTTTGCCGGGAGCATCGAGCCTGCCAAGCTCCTTTACAAGTCCGTATTCCACGAGACGATTGACTGCATGATCCGAATTCACACCTCTTATGGCTTCTACCTGAAGCTTTGTCACAGGCTGTTTATAGGCAACTATGGAAAGGGTTTCAAGCTGTGTATCGGTAAGCTTATATTCTCTCCTGTTCTTTGCTATCTTTGAAAGATATGGATAAAGCTCGGCTTTGGTGCATAGCTGCAGTTTATTCTCCACATGGGTGAGCATGATGCCGCGGTCGGTTTTATTATAGGCTTTTGCAAGCCTTTCGGCAGCCTCAGTCACTTCGTCGGCGGTGCATTCCGTGATCTCGGCAAGCTTTTCCACCTCCACCGCATCTCCGGTGGCAAAAAGAACTCCCTCTATGATAGCTGTCAATTCAACGATATCCATTATAAGATCTCCTCATCCCCGTCCTTATCCGGGATCAGTCAACAGGCTTCGCAGTCTCTTCCGTTCCTTCTCTTAAATCCTTGACCACGATCTCTATATCTTCGTTTATCTCTGTCTGTTTTGCTTCTATTTCCCCGTTTTTCATCATCTCGAGTATGCAGAGGAAGGAAATGATGATCTCGGCCTTTGAGCCGGCCTCCGACAATAACTCACGGAAAGAAAATCTCTTACGCGTCCTCGCAAAATTTCGGATGTAATCGGCCTTTGCCTCGGCATCGACTTCTTCCTTTTCTATCGTGCCGAATTTTGACCTGACAGGATCTATCTTGTCCTCCTGCCGCCTCATGAGTTCATCAAAGATGGCATTGAGCTTTTGAAGCGTATTGTCGCCTATGAGCTTTTCGTAGTCTATGGGGATCTCCGCATCGAGGATCTCACCTGGCATCGACGCGCTTTTATAAAGAGATCTTCCGGCATCCATGCTCATGTCACGCAGCTCCAAAGAGGCATATTTATATATCTTATATTCAAGCAGCCTCTGTACCAGCTCCGTCCTGGGATCGATCTCTTCGCCTTCTTCATCCTTCTCTTTGGGTAGCAGCATCCGGCATTTGATATCGAGCAGAGTGGAGGCCATGACCAGAAATTCCGACATGGTATCCATGTCATAGTCGTCCTGCTTGATCTGATCGAGATACTCCATATACTGCTCAGTAATGAGCGATATCGGGATATCATAAATATCCACCTTGTTCTTGTCGATAAGGTGCAGGAGAAGATCCAAAGGCCCTTCAAATTTTTCAAGCTTAAATTCAAGTACGTTTGTCATGAAGGAGCTTTCCCGTCTTTCTTTTTGATATCAAGGATGACAAGTTCCGTGGGATTATTGACCCTTACAAGGATAGAGTGCATGCCAAGTCCTCTTGATACTATCATGGTGCTGCCTTTTCTCTTGAAAAGGCCGGCATCGTATTTCGGGAAAAGCTTTAGCTTGGGTGATACCAGTCCGCCAAGATACGGGAGTCTTATCACTCCCCCGTGCATATGTCCCGAAAGCACAAGATCCGGACCGTAATCACTGTAAGTCTCGAAAAACTGCGGATCGTGAGCGATCATGATATTATAAACACTCCTGTCAATCTCTCCGAGACTTTCAATGATCTGCTTTTCCTTAAGCTCTGGATGCTCAAATCTGCTGAAATAAGAAAGCGGAAGATCAAGGCAGGAAACCTTGATCCCGGTATCCCCGAGATATTTATATGAGTTGCTGAGGATCTTCAGACCGGAACTTTTAAGTCCCGTCTTTACTATCCTTCTCTCGCGCTCCATGCGATAGCCTTCCAGTATCTTGCGTTCATGGTTTCCCATCCCGTAAATGACGGGATAATGACTGTGCAGAAGTCTGAAGAACTCAAATGCAGGGAAAGGATCCGCATCCTCCAGGGCATCTATCATATCCCCCGCAAAAAGGACCGCATCCGGTTTCTCTCCGTCTATTATACTGAAAAGCTTGCGTCCTCCATCCTCGCACATGCAATTATGAAGATCCGCCAGCACCGCCAGCCTGATATCCTTTCTGACCCTGCTGTCGGCAAAGGAATAACGGCTTATCTCCAGTTCGGAATTAATATATAACTTCATCTTCATCAATAATAATCAGAGGCCAGATCCGATCCGCTTTCATAATCAAGACCGTAATCATCGTCATAGCCTCCGCTTCCTCCGTAGTCCGTATCGTAATCATCGGACGAGCCTTCGCTCCCGCTGTCCTCCGTCTTTTGTCCGGACGTATCTCCGTAATCGTATCCGTCCGAACGATCCTCATCTCCGCCAAAGCTCCGGCCATAGCCGTAATCGTCACCACTCCCGTCTGAGCCGGTCTCTTCGACAGGATCATCGTATCCTCCGTAATCGGAAACATCATCCATGTCATATTCCAGACTGCTCTTCTTTTTGACCGGCGGCATCTTCATAGGATTGGGGATCATGCCCGGTTTCTCATCAACCGGAGGCTCAAACCTCTCGGGATCATACTCCGGCTCAGGCGTGCTCTCTGTCCCGTATCCGTCATATGCGGGTTCGGGCTCGGCTGCGCTCTCTGTCCCGTATCCGTCATAGTCCGACTCGGACGTGCTCTCTGTCCTGTATCCTCCGTAGTCGGGCTCAGGCTCGGGCACAGGTGCGTCCGGTGCGCCGTATCCGCTATATGCAGGCTCAGGCCCGGGCACAGGTGCGCCCGGTGCGCCGTATCCGCCGTATGCAGGCTCGGGTTCGCGAGCAGGTGTACTCGGTGCGCCGTATCCGCCGGCAACACCTGCCATTCCCTCGGTGGAACGGCTGTAATCCGCATCTGATCTGCGCTCCGGGACATACCCGACGTTTCCCTGGTCCGTCCTCCTGTCCACACCGGTGCGCCTGTCTGCAACACGCCTTTCGGGTCTTGCAGGAGTGCGGAACAAAGACCGGCCCTCGGCAGTCTTTGTTATGGGAGAGCCGTCTATATTCTTTTCAGAAAATGGCTCCGGAAGGAGCGCGGCCCCAGTATTCATAAATATTACTCATCCCAGTTGTGGTACACCGCCTGCACATCATCATCATCGTCAAGAAGATCCAGAAGCCTTGTAAGCGCCGTCTTATCCTCTTCGCTGTCTACGCTCTGATAGTTCTGAGGAAGCATAACGACCTCTGCGGAGACCATATTTATCCCTTCCTTTTCAAGCTTCTCCCTGACACTGTCAAAATCTGCGGGATCGGTGATTATCTCGAAAGAGTCGTCCTCTTCCTTAAAATCCTCCGCTCCGGCATCGAGAGCCGTCATCATAAGATCATCGGCTCCAAGATCACATTCTTCCTTGTCAACGATGATCTGGCCCTTTTCATCAAACATAAAAGAAACGCATCCCGGAGTTCCCATATTGCCTTTTCCTTTGGAAAATGCCGCCCTCACAGCCGCCGCGGTACGGTTCTTATTATCGGTAAGAGCATTTACAATGATCGCTATCCCCGCAGGACCATAGCCTTCATAGGTGCAATACTCATAGTTGACGCTGCTTCCCTCACCCGAGGCTTTTTTGATACCTCTTTCGATGGTGTCGTTAGGCATATTATTGGCTTTCGCCTTGGCGATGACCGTAGCAAGCTTGAAATTATTGGCCGGATCGGGCCCGCCTTCTTTTACGGCAACCGCGATCTCTCTTCCTATTATGGTAAAGATCTTACCCTTTGCCGCATCGTTCTTTTCCTTTTTATGCTTGATATTTGCAAATTTTGAATGTCCTGACATTTTATCATCTCTCCTTGATCATTTAGTGTTTTTGTTATCCTGCTCTTTATCCCGCGTCTTTCTGACCCGGACCGACTGTATCACGTGATTCCTGATCGATACTACATGGAAATTATACCCACCGTAATCAGTCTCAAAGATCTCGCCCGATCTTGGCACATGACCAAGTTCTGAGGTCAGAAATCCGTTAAGCGTCTCGACCCCGTGATCCTCGAAAGAGATCCCTATCTTCTCCTCGATATCGGAAAGAGGCGTAAGCCCCTTTATAATATAAGCATCCCCGCCGGTCTTACGTATGTCTGCCTCGTCATCATCATATTCATCGAGGATATCGCCGACTAATTCCTCCAGGATATCCTCCATCGTTACAAGTCCGGAGGTCTGCCCGTATTCGTCGACAACAATGACCATGTGTGTCTTCTTTGCCTGCATCACCCCGAAAAGCTCATCGATCTTTCTGGTTTCCGGAACATAGCTTGCAGGCTTTACAAGACCTTCGATCTCACCGATGGGTTTTTCAAGAAGTGTGCGGTCCCTGCCTATCTTTATGGCATCCTTCATATGGATTATCCCGAGGATGTCATCTATCGTCTCATGATAAACCGGATACCTCGAATTCGGCCCGTCCAGTATGACATCTATGCATTCCGAAAGAGGGATAGAATCCTCGATCGCATTCATCTCCTCCCTGTGGGTCATGATGTCGTGGGCATCCTTATCATCGAGCTCGAAGACCCGCTCTATCATCTTCGCTTCAGATTCCTCGATCTCTCCCGTATCGGCGCCCTCAGATGCGATCGACTTTATTTCGTTTTCATATTTATCCTCATCCGACTCTTTCGAACGAAAGATCCTGGAAAATCCCATTTTATGACCGAACCCGTGCTTTCTGTCTCCCGATCAAAAATCAACCGTAGATGTATCCGAGAAATAATTCATCGTTGCGACCGGTTCACCGTTCCGGTAATACACCCGCGGTACTCTCTTTGTAAAGCAGGAAACAATCTCATAATTAAAACCGCCATACATATTCGCAAGGCTCTCCACTGTGATCTCTTCTTCCCCGTCCCTTCCGATGAGCGTTACCTCGTCATAATCACAGGCCTCGGGGATATTGGTGATGTCCACCATTACCTGATCCATGCAGATACGTCCGGCGATCGGAGCTCTTTTCCCGCGAATAAGCACATATCCGCGGTTTGAAAGTCCTCTCGGATATCCGTCTCCGTATCCTGCGGGAATGGTGGCTATCCGGGAAGGCCTCCTGGCTTTCCATGTGCCGCCGTAGCCCACTTCATATCCGGGAGCAACTTCCTTAATATAAACTATATGCGATTTCAGGGCAAGTGCGGGACGGATCTCGATCCGATGCTCCACCTCCCTGGAGGGCCAGAGTCCGTATAAGGTGATCCCTGCTCTCACCATATCCATGTTTGCGTCGCGGACCTCGACTATCCCGGCGGAATTGGATACATGTCTGAGCCAGAAATCAACCCCTTCGCTATGTAACCTTTCTACAAATTCATCATATTTCCTCATCTGTTCATAGACAGATTCCTTATCCTTTGTATCTGCCTTTGAGAAATGTGTGAAGATTCCCTCGGTCACGAGGTTCGGAAGCGCCGCTATGCGCTTAACCATCTCTATCCCTTCATCGTCGGGATTTACGCCGATCCTTCCCATTCCGGTCTCCACCGCGATATGCACATATACCCTGCGGCCCTGTCTCACCGCTTCCTCGGAAAGCTCGATCGCCATATCCTCCTTGAACACAACAGGTCTGATATCGTTGGCGATTATATCATCATAGCTCTCACTGAAAGTATATCCCAGGACGAGTATGGGCTTTTCTACCCCGTTATGCCTTAAGATCATCGCCTCCTCATCAGTGGCGACCGCGTAGCCCCATAGATAATCCAGATCCTCGATCTCCTTGGCGACGGCTACCGCTCCATGTCCGTAGGCATCGGTCTTTACGACTGCGAGCATCTTGGTCCCGATCTTCGTATTCCGGTGCATGCTTTCCATATTGAATCTTATCGCATCAAGGTCTATCTTCAGATAAAGCCTCTTATTCTCCTTCAACACTATATGTCCCTTTCCTGTACTCTGCTCTATCTTATGTGCTTTATTATATCTCCGGCAAGCATATGGTCTGCGCCAAGCATTGCGCAGGCTTCGTCTCCGGCTCTTCCGTGGAGCGCACACCCCAGCGCCGCCGACATAAAGCTGTCATCCGTCCGCCCCCTCACCGAAACGATCATTCCGGTCAGAACGTCTCCGGAACCCGCCGTTGCCATCCCGTTGTTTCCGTTCGTGTTGATTATCACCTTTCCGTCGGGTGAAGCGATTATCGTGCGCGCATCCTTGAGCACCGTCACAACCCCGTAGGATTCGGCAAAGTCCCTTGCGGTCTGGATCAGATGCTTTGAGATCTCCCCGGCCTCTATTCCCGTAAGTCTTGCCATCTCGCCAAGATGCGGTGTTATTATCATATCCGCGCCGGTCCTTGCGAGCATATCGACATCCGCCGAAAGGATATTCAGCGCATCCGCATCGAGCACCAGCGGTACATTGGCATGTCCGAGTATATATCTCAATATCTCTGCCGCCTGATCCGATCTTGAAAGCCCCGGCCCTACCGCGATTGCATCACACCATTCGATCGCATCCGCAAGCCCCTTCTCATCCATCCTCTCATCATAGGTCGTGACCAATGCCTCCGGGAGCGCAGTCTGTACGATCTGCCGGTTGCTCTCATCGGTATAGACTCTGACCATTCCCGAGCCACTGCGCATGGCCGCTTCCGCACATAATATAGCCGCGCCTGCCATGCCCTTTGATCCGGCCACTATGAGGATCCTTCCGTATGAACCCTTATTGGTATATGCCTGTCTCGGAGGAAGGGAGATCTCCGAGTCATGAAAGATATGTATATCCGCCCCGGATTCCATCGCCGAAGCCGGGATCCCGATATCCTTGAGTGTTACCTCTCCGGAATACATGGCGCCGGGGAATAAAAGATGTCCGGCCTTAAAAGTCCCGAAAGCCACCGTCCGGTCGGCTCTTACAGTAAGATCGGGCTGTATCCGCCCCGATGAAGAATCTATCCCGGAGGCAATGTCGAGGGAAAGCACATAGCTGCCCTGATCCCGGGATTTATTGATAAAGGCTACCGCCTCGGCAAAGCTTCCTTCTATCTTTCTGTTGAGCGAGATCCCGAAGATCGCATCAACGATCACATCGTAGTAGGAATCGGGAATCTGATCCGATACGGAAACCTGCGGGTAGATCTTTTCGAGAAGTCCGGTCTGTGTCTTAAGACCTTCACTCCGTTTAGCCCGGTCTCCAAGTATGACTACATCCGGATAAATGTCCCTCTCCGAGAGTATCCTCGCAAGGGCAACACCGTCGCCGCCGTTATTCCCCGGCCCGCAGATTATGAGTATGCCCGCATCCTCAAGATCTGAAAGCTCGGTCAGGACATTGTAGGCAGAAAGAGCCGCCCTTTCCATGAGCACGCTCTGAGGCAGTCCAAGCTCCTCCTGAGTATATCTGTCAGCCTCCTGCATCTTATCCGCCGTAAGTACCGGTATCATGCTCAATTCCTCCTGCCCTGAGACGAATGGTTCCCCTCCGCCAGTTCTTTTGCTTCCTCCGCCCGCTTATGCTCGGCCCTTGCTTCCGCAGCCTCCATAAGCTGACGCTTTTTATCCTCGATGTCATATTTTATATCAAACAGATTGATCACGTCCGATCCGAAGATATCATTCATATAAGTATAGAGCTCTACGTTCTTTACTTCCATCTGCTGCTTTTTTATTATATTGCGCTTAAGCTCCATCCTCATGGATTTGATCCAGGCGCTGATGTTTTCAATGTCCTCCGTATTGGACAGGAACTCATCGTAACATATTTCCATCGAAAGCAGCATAAGCTTGAAATTCTCTTCATCGATCATCCTTGGAAGATCGAGCATCGCATCGTCATATTCGGCCAGCCTGTCGTTGACCTGATCGATCATCTTCTTGCTCTCATCGATCTTCTTCTGCTGCCTGGGCTCGATGGGGTGACCTTCCTCGGGCATGTTGGCGACGATCTCATTCATGAGGTTATTCTTGATCTTCTTAAGATCCTTAACTTCGTTGGTGATGCGGCCCTGCTCCTTTAAAAGCTCATTAATACGACCCTCCAGTTTTTTCATCTCGGGAGTCATATTCTTCTCGAAAAGCCTGTACCATTTATTATCGAGAGTCAGTATAGGGAGCTTTTTGCCCTTCAGGACCGTCTGAAATTCGTCTTTTGCCATTATCGCCGTTAATGATCGTATGAATTAAGCAAACACCTGAAAATATTATAAATTCTCATATGCAGAGTGTCAAAGCAAAGCACGGGTCCTGATACGCAGTTTCAGTCCGTGTTAAGGATCTCCCACTCCTCATAGGCTTTTTCAAGCTTTTGTGAGATCTCCGCGGCTCTTTCCGACAAGGCAGTAAGTCTGGCCACATCCGTTGCGATCTCCGGCTTCGACATTTCCGCCTCTATAGCCTTCTGCTCGTCCTCGAGCGCCGCGATCTCCTCCTCGTTGCGTTTGATCTGCGCCGCCTTTTTCCGTTTTTCGGCATCGGCCGCCTTTTGCTCCTGCCAGGAGAGCTTGTTCTGCGATACGCTCTTTATCTGCTCGCTTTCGGCTTTGTCCCCGTCGGATGCCGTTATCTTCTTTTCCGTATAATAGTCATAATTGCCGTGATAAGTCGTAAACGTATGTCCCTCAAGCTCCAGGATCCTTGTCGCGGTCCTGTTGATAAAGAACCTGTCATGGGAAACATACAGCAATGTCCCCTCATAATCATTGAGTGCATTCTCAAGGATCTCCTTCGAGGTGGCATCCAGATGGTTTGTCGGCTCGTCGAGGATCAGGAAGTTTGCATTGGAAAGCATGAGCTTAGCCAGAGACAGTCTTCCGCGCTCCCCTCCCGACAGCGCCGAAACCTGTTTGAAGACATCATCGCCGTAGAATAAAAACGCCGCAAGAGTGTTCCTTATCCGGGTATCATTCATCATGGGGTATTCATCGGAGATCTCCTGAAACAAAGTCTTATCGGGATGGAGCACCTGATGCTCCTGATCATAGTATCCGATCTTCACATTGGTACCAAGCCGGAAGGAGCCCTGATCCGCTTTAACAAGCCCGGTAAAGATCTTTAAGAGCGTCGTCTTTCCCGTGCCGTTATCTCCTATGACCGCAACCCGCTCTCCCCGCCTTATATCAAAGCTGACATCTGCAAACAAAGGATTATCGGGAAATGATTTGCTTAAGGAATCCACGATAAGGACGTCTTTTCCCGAGATGATGGAAGGCGTTATCGTAAGCTTCATCGCATCATTGATATCAGCAGGCTTTTCTAGTCTTTCCGTCTTTGCGAGCATCTTTTCCCTTGACTCTGCCCTCTTAATGGATTTTTCCCGGTTAAAGGACTTGAGCTTTTCTATTACCTGCTCCTGATGCTTTATCTCCGCCTGCTGATTCATATATGCCCTAAGCCCGGCTTCGCGGAGCGCCCGCTTCTTTTCGGAAAAAGCGGTATAATTACCGGTATAGACTCTGGATCTTCCGTTTTCGATATCTACGACCTTGGTGACCACCCTGTCAAGGAAATATCTGTCATGCGCCACCACAAGCACCGCGCCCTTATAAGCCTGCAAAAATCCCTCAAGCCATTCGATCGACCTAAGATCGAGATGATTGGTAGGCTCATCGAGCATGATCAGATCCGGCCTTGAAAGCAGCAGCTTTGCGAGTGCCACCCTTGTCTTCTGCCCTCCCGAGAGCGTCGCGATCTTCTTTTCAAATTCCTCCTCTTCAAACCCCAGGCCCTTAAGGACTCCGGTGATCTCGGAATTTATCGCAAAGCCGTTATTGAGTTCAAAGTGATGGGTAAGTCTTGAGTATTTTTCCATGACAGACTTAAGCTCATCACCTTCGGCCTTTTTCATTTCCTTTTCAAGCCGTCTTATCTCGGCTTCCTCATCCAGAAGCTTCTGCTTTACGGTAATGAGCTCCCCGTAGATCGTATTATCGGTATCCACGGCTTCCTGCTGTGCGAGATATCCCAAAGTGGCATTATTCTTAAGCGTTATGTTTCCCGAATCAGAATTAAGCACTCTGGCTATTATCTTAAGCAGAGTGCTTTTTCCCGCACCGTTTGCCCCGACAAGAGCGCATTTTTCATTCTCTTCCATATGGAATGAACACTCGGTCAGGATATCCGTTCCGTCAAATGATTTAGTTATATTTGAGACCTGTAGCAGCAAAGTCAGAAATTCACCTTTTCTTTGATGTATCCCTCATCATGCCGGCATCTGCTTCGGCATCGGATCTGTCTGCCGGTCTATAATCTCTCCCGGATCTTCTTTATAAAGTCCTCGGTATTGCAGACATGGATATCGGTCAATGTCGTGAGATTCACAAGATCCTTCGTCATATATCCCGACTCGATCGTCGAAAGGGTAGCCTTTTCAAGCCGTCCGGCGAACGCTTCAAGCTCGGGAAGTCCGTCAAGCTCCCCTCTCTTTCGCAAAGCCCCCGACCAGGCAAATATCGTCGCAACCGGATTGGTCGAAGTCTCCTCGCCCTTCAGATGCTTGTAATAATGTCTCTGCACCGTACCGTGAGCGGCTTCGTATTCATAAACTCCCTTGGGGGATACGAGCACCGAAGTCATGAGCGCCAAGGATCCGCAGGCCGAGCTTACCATATCGCTCATTACATCTCCGTCATAGTTCTTGCATGCCCAGATGAAACCGCCCTCCGATTTCATCACGCGGGCGACCGCATCATCGATCAGCGTATAGAAATATGTGATGCCCTTTTCTTCAAATCTTGTCTTATATTCCTTATCATACATCTCCTGGAATATATCCCTGAACTGTCCGTCGTATTTCTTGGATATGGTATCTTTTGATGCAAACCAGAGATCCTGTCCGGTAGAAAGCGCATATTCAAAACAGGTCTTTGCAAAGGAAGAGATCGAGCTGTCGATATTATACTGGGCCTGCAGCACTCCGGGTCCCTCGAAATCAAAGACCTTCTCCGTGGTCTCATTGCCGTTCTCGTCGGTAAATACAAGCTTTGCGGTACCCTTCCCTCCGACTCTTATCTCGGTATTCTTATACACATCACCGTAGGCATGACGCGCAAGAGTTATGGGCTTCTTCCAGCTCTTTACATTAGGCTCTATACCCTTAACCTGGATAGGCGCGCGAAAAACGGTTCCGTCAAGTATCGCCCTTATCGTTCCGTTAGGGCTTTTGTACATTTTCTTGAGGTCATATTCCTCCACCCTTTTCTGGTTGGGAGTGATCGTGGCGCATTTTACCGCCACACCGTATTTCGCGGTAGCCCTGGCGGAGTCGATCGTGACCTGATCATCCGTCTCGTCCCTGTGTTTCATCCCAAGGTCATAGTATTCCGTCTTCAGATCAACAAAAGGCTCTATCAGATCATCTTTTATGTATTTCCAAAGTATCCTCGTCATCTCGTCCCCATCCATCTCTACAAGGGGCGTAACCATTTTGATCTTTTCCATCGTGAATTCTCTCCTGATAATATAAATGCGTCAAGCAACTTTGATATTTTAGCATAGGTTTAAGAACCTGCCAAGAATCGAAGACCGCTTCCGGGTCATTCCCGGGTCATTCAGTATAATTCGGTATCATTCTCTGTAATTCCGTGTTGTTCCCGTGTTTTTTATACCATAGCAGGCATGGAATAAAGCAGATATGATCTATATACAGTCTATAATTAATTTAGATACTACTTATATCTGACTTGTATCTGAACTGTATCTGAACTAATTCAGACTCCCGTAATATCCGCCGTTATAAGGGCCGGACAGCTTCTCGGTGAGCTTTTTCCTGTAGTCCGAAAGCTCCTTGCTCCTGTCGGGGGTAACGTGATAATAATTGTAATTGATTATCGTGACCGGCTCCGAGGAATCACCTGTGGAAGTCGCAGTCGAGCTTGAAGTGGAGGTTGCGGGAGCGGTCGAGGAAGACGAAGTAGTACTTCCCGGATTAGCGGACGAACTGCTTGAACTGCTTCCCGTATTCACGGATGAACTGCTTGAACTGCTCGATGAAGAGCTTGTGGATGCCGATCCTGAGGGGGCAGTCGATGAGCTCCCGGAGCTGCCGGAGGATCCCGTCCCGGTCTTCATCGAATCGACAACTCCGAAATTATTCCCCGGATGTGTATTGGATGTTATATGCGAGTTTTTGGCAACCAGTATGCCCCATTCGGCATCCGAGATCGTCGAGCTGCTGCCGGAAGTAGTCGCCTCCTTATTTCCGTCCTGATGGTTCAATGCCTCCTGCCTCATGGCCTCAGCCTCTTCCTCTTCACCTTCGACGACACATTTCTGATTGAACTTATCAAGATTTGCCCCCGATACGGTGTCGGGCTTACTGGCGTTAAACAGGGCCGTCTCATCCATTTTGACCCTTTTGCCTTCCTCATAGATATACTTCAGGTTCTTACAATCCCTGAATGCATACTCCTGTATCGACTCAACCGATTCGGGAAGGAAAATATAACGAAGTCCCGTGCAGTATGCAAAAGCATAGGGCGTAATGGTTTCCACATTGGGTGAGACGTATACCTTCTCGAGATTATAGGCTCCCCAGAAGGCATAATTGTCGATATACTCTACCTGATCAGGCATATCGTAAAAGGAATACTCCTTCCCCGGAAGATACGAAATGAGTCTGGTCCCGTTCTGATTATAGAGCGCGCCCGCGACAAAATAAAAATTGTAATTGCCTTTTGGAAAACTAAGGGTTGAAAGCGAAGTGTCGCCGGCGAAAACTCCCGGCGCTATGCTTTTTACGGTAGACGGGATGGATACCGAATACAGATTTGGACACATCGCAAAGGCCGATTCGCCTATACGGGTCACTCCCTCAGGAATTACGACAGTCTCAAGGTTCGTGCATCCATAGTAGGCCCGGTCACCGATCGAAGTGACATCCTCATCTATCACAAGATCCTTGATCTCTTTATCATTCATGTATTTCTCACGGGGGATCGTCTCGGCCTGAACGGGTTTTGCCGGAACGACACAAAGCGTCACCAAAGTGACGCTCAGTGCGAATACTGTTCTCTTTATCAAATCCCGTCTTTTGATTCTGAATCCTCCGCCATATTAAAGGATCATGCCGGACTTGCTTTGGGTTTCGGATCCTTCTTAAGGAAGAGGAAGATCGAAAGCGCTGCGAGCCCTATGCTTATAAACCACTTAGGTGAGATCGGATCTCCGGTCTTCGGGGTATTGTCAAGTGTTCCCACCGCAAGGTTTGCGGTATTTACATAGAAACCGTAGGGTGAGAAGTGGGGAGCCACGAATGTCGCGCAGGGTCTTCCCTCGAGAGTCGAGAACTGCACGTTCAGATCCTCCAGATCCCCGTTAGAATCGACCGTTGCGACCTGATTATTGGTCCCGTACTGCTCCATGCTTGAAGGAAGCGGCAATGTAAGTGTTACCGACATTCCGGTGGTATCGATATCATTACCGTCCTTATCCTTGACATCGATATCCATTGAAAAATATCTGATGTTGTCGAGGCTGCCGTATCTTCTTAAAAGCGCTTCCCTGAAGCTTGCCTCCGAGGCATCGCTCTTTGTGATATTGACCTGATATCCGTCAGCCGTGCCTCCGTTTATCGAATCGATATGAGCGGCCTTTAGCATATCCTGAAGCTCATCTCCGGTTCCGCCGTTTCCGGTATTGTAATAATTACGGTTGACCACGGTCGTCCCGGATCTCTTGCTTCCGCTTCCGCTGCTTCCCGAGCCGCTCTTTGACGAGCTGCTGGAACTTCCGGAGCTCGACGAGCTCTTTGAGCTGCTCGACGAACTCTTTGAGCTGCTCGATGAACTCTTTGAACTCGAGCTGCTGGAGCTGCTTGAACTGCTGCTCGAACTGCTGCTCGAACTGCTGCTCGAATTGCTACTTGAACCACTGTTTGAGCCACTGCCCGAACTGCTTGATGTGCTGCTCGAGCTGCTGGAACTGTCTCCTACTGTAAAGTCTTTCGTAAGGGTCTTCTGTGTACCGTTTGCATAACTGCCCTTGCCGGTGACCGTAAGAGTATATTTTCCCCGGTTCTTTACCGTGGCCGGTTCCCAGGTATAGTCGGTATAGGGCGTTAATACCGAACCGTCGGTATCCGTAACTTTGAACTCTCCATCGGCCGAAAGCGTATTGGAGGACACACCTATGATCTTGATCTTGTCACCTGTATAATCAAGCGCATCACTGTACATATTGATCTCACAATTGGCCAGGTCATAAGACTTAGTTGTCTTCTGTTTCAGGGTCGTTGTCTTTGAGACCGTTCCCGAATCATCAGTGATATAATCACCCATTCCTCTGAAAGTGACATAGACCTTCGTCCCGTCTGCCGGGTTATCAAAAGCTTTATCAACAGAGTTATAAGACGGCCCGGTAGGATCATAGGTGAATTCCAGTGTATAGTCCGTACCCTCCGTCAACGTCTGCGTATGTGAATCATCCACCTGTTTGACTATCGTATACTCGCTTCCGTTTCCAAACGGCGCCGATTCTCCATCCTTAAAATAAATGGAGTCCTCCACGGATATACTGATGTCATCATCTGTAAGAGCCTCTTCTCCATACTTACCCGCATACTGGAGATTGGTCTTATTATAATAATACTGTGCAAACAGATTATCCTTTTTAAGACCTTCTTCTTCATCCGATCCGTCTACGGAGCCGTAGAGCTTATGTCTGTTATCTCCGGTATTATATGTTTCGTTGTAGTTGACCCATAAGGGTTTATGCGTGGTGCTCTGGGCATATGTCGTTCCGGTGCCGCTGTTGTTATAGATCTTGAGTACTCTGTCCCCTTCGGAAGTGCTGTAATAGAATGCTCCTTCTTCAACTTCTCTGGTACCGTCGCTCAGCTTAATGTTTAAGATCTTGCCTGCACCGTTAAAGCAATACTTTGGTATCTTCGTTATGGAGGAACCCGTGGTATCAAATGTTCCGACCCATTTATTGTCGGCAAATGCCATTTCCTTTATCGCATTAATATCCGATGAAGGCTTGTATGTCTTTCCCGTTGTGCTCGTTGTATCATCGGATGCGGTATATTCAAGCGCCTCATAGATCATAGTCGGACTCGTGGTCGAATCAGAAGTATCCTTGGGTCCGTAAAGTACCCCGTAGGTACCGTCCTTCTTAAAGTAGTTTTCTTCCACCGACAACCCGTCACTGTATAATGCAGTACAACCCTTAAACGGCAGGATCCCGCAGTTTCTTAAGCTTTTCGGCAGGGACACGCTTGCAAGAGATGTGCATCCCGCGAACTGCTGGTCTTTAAGCTCCAACAGACCTTCTGCCGTTATTCCGGTCAGCGAAGTAGCTCCGTAGAAAAGACTGTCCGTAGCCATGCTTGTGGGAATATATGAATCATAGCTGTCCGGATCCTGGAAGGTTCCCTCAATAAAAAGCACTCCGGTAGGCAATGCAAGCTCAGTGGCAGTGATACTGCCTGCGCCTTTGCCGGCTACTTCCTGCAGGGTGTATCCATCATCCATAGTGAGCTCAAAGCCTTTACCGTCAAGGCCTTTGAAAGTATAGTCATTCTGCTGGGAGAACAGATACGCGTTGCTCGTTTCATCATCATCATCCTGAGGGATCGTATCTATCGTTCTGGTGCTCCTGGTATACTTCGATGTCGATGTATCGGGATTTATCACTATATTCCCGTAAACGTAGAAATCGGATTTGGAAGGGAACATCTGTGGATCGTTGCCATCCAGGGTGAAATTATTGACTGCCGAAAAATCAACTGTCTCAAGCGCGCTGGAATCCCCAAAGTTAAAAGCTCCCGCCTCCGCATGGGCATCGTCCGCATCACATTCAACGATGACCTTTGTGAATTCCTTATAACATTCGGTTTTCAGGACATCTGCCGGTATGCATTTAACTTCTATATTTCCGACTGTATCCGGGATCGTCACTTCTGTACCGATATAGTCTTTATATTTTTGAGCCTTAAACTCGATTATTTTACCATCCGAATCTACACCGAAATAATCGCTGGCATAGCCTCCTTCATATTCGTAAGTATATCCGTCATAAGTTACGGTCTCACTGGAATAATTGATCTTATTTAACATACAGTATTCATAAGCGCTCGGATGAACTCCCGGACTGTCCTTAAGCTCATGCCATCCGTGTACGGTCAGATCATAGGTGTATGGCTCGCCAGAACCGGTCCTGTAGAAATACTGAGTCCCGTCCGTTAATTCTATATCCAATCCGTCTGTGACTCCTCCTCCGGAAGTGTTGCCGTTGTTACGGAGATATACATCCTTGAGACTTTCACAGCTGTTGAATATACCGGCTGGCAATGCTGTCATCCCTGCCGGAATGCTTACCGCGGTAAGGCTCGTGCAATTAAGAAAGACATTGTCACCGACTGT
>JAILQK010000166.1 GCA_024699045.1 Lachnospiraceae bacterium
TCGTAGATGCTTACGGAAATGAATATGCTCTCAATTCCGAAAACTTCAGCGAAACCGATAAAAATCTTGACGAATTCAGGGCAGAGGCAGAAGAAGGTCAAACTGCAATAACACCCGAGGTGCAGAAAATAGCTGATCAAAGTGAATTTAACGATCCGCCAGTCGTCGATCATTTTGGAGAAACGAAGTCAAATCTTAATTTAACCACAGACTCCGGTGACGATGAGGAAAACCCTGCGGATAACAGTGAAGATGCAACAGCGGCGGTTGCTGCCGATCAGTCGGATCAGGATCAGACAGCTGCTCCCGGCACAGGTACGGTCACTGCGTCTGCAGACGTTACTTCAACGACCGCCGCATCGACCCCGGAAACAGGAACAGGAACAGGCACAACTCCCGGAACTACATCTGATACTTTAGCTGCAACTGAGATTGCCGGGGCGCTGCCTGCAGCCGATCAGGCAGCAGCAACCGATATAAACGGTTTAACGGATACCGGAAGTATGAATAATGATACCGGTTTGGGAGATGATTCGAACGATAATAACGATAACGATGACGAAGATGATAACGATGATAACGATGACAAAGATGATAGCGAAGAAGACGATAATGATGACGGTAACACCGGATCCGATGAAAATACAGGTAATGAAAACCGGGATGACACGGTCTCAAATGAGAATGCCTCCACATCGGGCCCGACTTCTCTTGAAGGCAATGAAGGAAACAGCGGACTTACTACCGAGCATGTAACAGAAGGGCTTTCGGAACGACACGACGAAGCCGATGCTGACGAAGGCAGTGATGATAGCGGTGATCCAGGAAACGGCGGTAACGGTGGCAACGATGGAGACGGAGGCGATCAGAGTTCAGTTTCCGGGAGTACGGGAAGCGGAGACAGCGGTTCCGGAAACGGAGACAGCAGTTCCGGAAGCGGAGACAGCGGTTCGGCTGAGGCTTCAGAAGGAGAGTGATAATGGATCTTTCCGAATGCAGGGAAAAAATAGATGATATCGACAGAAAGATAGTAGAGCTTTACGAAGACCGCATGTCGATCTCGGAAGCTGTCGCTGACTACAAGCTGTCAAACGGTCTTGGCGTGCTCGATAAGAAACGCGAGAATGAAAAGCTTAAAGCAGTCAAAGCGCTTGCTCACAGTGACTTTAACAAAAAAGCGGTGGAAGAGCTGTACAACCATATAATGTCCATATCGCGCAAACGGCAGTACGAGATAATGGAGGAGAGAGGGATGCGCAAGCGCCCCTCATTCACCTGTGTAGACAAGCTTGACACCGAGGGCGCGAGAGTTGTCTATCAGGGAGTTGAAGGCGCTTATTCCGAAGAAGCCGCCGTAAGGTTTTTCGGTCCCGACTGTGACCGGGTCCACGTGGATACCTTTAAGGATGCGATGAGCCTTATCGATGAAGGGCTTGCCGATTTTGCGGTACTTCCGATCGAAAACTCATCGGCCGGGATAGTAAGTGAAAACTACGATCTGCTGGATCAATACGAAAACTATATCACCGCAACCCAGGTGATCGAAATCCGTCATTGCATCGCTGGGATCAAAGGAGCCACCCTCGATGGGCTCAGGGAAGTCTATTCTCATCCTCAGGCCCTCATGCAGTGCAGGGATTTCCTTGATAAGCACCGTGATATTTCTTTTCGTCCGTATGAAAACACGGCCGCGGCGGCAAAAAAGATAGCGGGAGAGCAGGATCTACAGAATGCGGCGATCTGCTCGGAACACTGCGCCTCGATCTACGGACTTGAGATCCTCGAAAAAGAGATAAATTATTCTCATAAGAATTCAACAAAATTTATTATCGTCACCAACCAAAGGATCTTTTTAAGAGATGCCCGAAAAGTATCGGTACGTTTTGAGATCCCCGATACAACGGGTTCCTTGTATCATGTGTTGAGTCTTTTTTATTATAATGACGTCAACATGTCGCATATCGAAAGCCGTCCCATCCCGTCAAGGCCCGGTGAATACAGGTTTTTTGTGGATTTTGAAGGTAATCTCTCCGATGCCTCGGTACGCAACGCTCTTCACGGTCTCAGGGAAGAGACCGTAAACATGAAGATTCTTGGAAATTATTGAAGCCTGATATATAATGTATACATTGTTGTGCGCGTTTCCGATACAACGCGAAAAAGGCATACAAAGCTATACATACTTAAAATATACGGGATTTTAAAATGATCACTGACGAACTCATACTATACAGGGATTTTATTGAAGAAGAGCTTCTGAACGACCTTATAACCTTATTTGAAGGTGAAGGCAATATCGGTCTTGCCTTCGAAACGGCCGGAAAGCTTGTCACTCTTTCCATGGAACGTGGATTCACGGGGAATCTCTGGCATATGTTCCTGACCTATATCCTTGCCAATAATGAAAACGTTTTTTCAAAAGCCTGTGAGATAAGAGGGCATGTAGAAGGAACGATAAACGATATCGCGCTCCATGATATGGAGCTTTTCTACAACATGTTCGGATTAGAGCTTTTAGATATCGACCGCAAGTACAGGATCGAGTGTTTTGAGCCTCTGACGGAATTTGAAATGCCGGATGAGGGCAAAACCTTTAACAAAAGGATAAGAGACCGGATCGCCGGGCTTGCCGAAAAGCTTTCAAACTCATCGGATCCTGCCGAGATCAAAGCCCATGTGGAATACTTTTATGCCGATTACGGCGTAGGACTTTTCGGTCTGCATAAAGCTTTCAAGATACATGAAAGCTTTACCGACAACAGTTTTGAGATCGTTCCGATAAAGCGCGTCGCGCATATCAGCCTCGAAGACCTTGTAGGTTATGAGCTTCAGAAAGAAAAGCTGACCGAAAATACCGAGGCCTTCCTTAAGGGCCTTCCGGCAAACAACTGTCTGCTTTACGGAGATTCGGGCACCGGGAAATCCTCATCGATCAAAGCCATAATGAACCGGTATTATGAAGACGGCCTCCGCCTTATAGAAATGTACAAGTTCCAGTTCAGGTTCCTGAACGACATCATGGCGGTGCTCAAGGACCGGAATTACAGGTTCATCATCTATATGGACGACCTTTCGTTTGAAGATCAGGAGACCGATTATAAATATCTGAAAGCAATAATCGAGGGCGGTCTGGAAAAAAAGCCCGAAAATGTACTGATCTATGCCACCTCCAACAGGCGGCATCTTATCCATGAAGGCTTCAGTGACAAGCTTGACCGCGGTGAGAACGACGATATCCACGAAAGTGATACCGTGGAGGAAAAGCTGTCTCTGTATCACAGATTCGGGATGACGATATACTACGGAAAACCCAATCCCGGACAATACAGGACGATAGTGAAAGAGCTCGCCAAAAGGAAGGGGATCAAAATGGCGGAGCAGGAGCTTTTACTGGAAGCAAATAAATGGGAGATCGAACACGGCGGCCTTTCGGGAAGAACGGCCTGCCAGTTCATCGATCATATAAGTGCCGGAGAGACAATGCGATGAAAAAAATGTTTGCAGCGATAGATGTTGGCTCCTATGAGCTTTGTATGAAGATCTTCGAACTCGGCGGAAAAGCCGGGGTCAAGGAGATCGACTGCATAAGGCACCGGATAGACATAGGTAACGATACCTTCCATACTCACATGATAGGCCGTGAAAAGATGGATGAGCTTTGCGAGATACTCAAAGGATTCCGCAGGGTTATGGAGACCTATCGGGTCAATGATTATCTTGCATACGGCACCTCTGCCTTCCGTGAGATCGAAAATGCCGGGGTTGTTCTCGACCGGCTCGAAAGAAGGACCGGGATCGGCATAACGATCCTCAGTAACTCGGAACAAAGATTCCTTGAATATAAAGGAGCCGCATTAAAGGGCGGGTTCGAGAAATACATCCAGACCGGGACCGTCTTTGTTGACATAGGAGGAGGCTCAAGCCAGATAACCCTTTTTGACATGGGCCATCTCGTAACAACGGTCAATCTGCATCTGGGAACACTGAGGATCAGGACCAAGCTCCGGGATATGGAGCCTGTATACTCCGATTTTGAGACGCTGATCAGTGAGATAGTAATGAATGAGCTTGATTACTTTAAAGAGCTCTATCTGGGGGATATAGAAGTATCTAACATAATAATAATCGACGATTATCTGTCCGCGATCATGGAAAGCTACGGTAAGAAGCCCGATGCACATATCACCTCCGGAGAATACCAGAGCCTCATGAAGGCCCTCGTCCTTAAGACTCCCTACCAGATCGCCTTAAAGCTGCATATCCCCGAGGACAATGCCTCAATGCTCCTGCCTTCGGCGATACTTGTCGACAGGATCATCAATATGACGGGAGCGAAGGATCTTTATCTTCCCGGAGTTTCGCTTTCCGACGGGATCGCCTACGACTATGCTGACAGGAAGAAATATATCCGTCCGATCCATGATTTTAATAACGACAGCTTAAGCTCGGCGGCAAATATAGCCGCAAAATACGGCTCATTCGATCTGATCATCTCAAAGCTCACCGATGCGGCGCTCATCATCTACGATGCCACCAAAAAACTTCACGGGATGGGGGCAAGAGAGCGGATGCTCTTAAATATCGCGGCGATCCTCAGAAATGTCGGGAAATACGTCTCATTGAGCGTACCGGCAGAGACTTCGTATGCCATAATCAAAGACTCCGAGATCATGGGGATATCCCATAAAGAGCGCGTCATGATAGCGACCATAGTCTCCAATTCCTATCCGAACAATATAAGCTATTCCACGTTCAGATCAGAGGAACTCGATACGGAAGAGGAGATCACGGTGATCAAGCTTACAGCCATTTTAAGGACCGCTACCGGGATCGCCAAGAATACCGCGAAGACGATAAACGATCTTTCAGTCCAGCTTAAGGACAAAGAACTGATAATAAAAGTGATATCAAAGGATAGGATGCTCCTCGAAAAAGGCCTTTTCAGCGAGAGGACCGATACTTTTATCGAAGTTTTCGGTGTGACGCCTAAGCTTCTTGTAGTCAACAAATATTAGATATGATCCAATGATAAAAGGAATGTGCGATGAAAAAAAACAAGACAGATAAAGCAGAGAGAATTGAGAAAGCAGAGAAGACAGAAAAGAACGTGAAGGCTGCGCATGGATCTGACACCCGTGATCTCAGGGATCCCAGGTATTATATCAATCGTGAGCTTTCCTGGATGCAGTTTGACGAGAGGATACTTGAAGAAGCCAGAGATCCTTCGCTTCCGCTGTTTGAAAGACTTAAGTTCCTCTCCATAACCGCTTCGAACCTTGACGAGTTTTTCATGATCCGGATCGCTTCCCTGAAAGACATGAAAAATGCCGGATACAAAAAGGCCGATATATCCGGGATGACTCCCAAGATGCAGCTTAACGCGCTTGCCGAAGCCACACATGAATTTGTTAATGAACAGTACAGCACATTTACGCGGATGCTGCTCCCGAAGCTTCAGGAGGAGGGTCTTCGTTTCGTGAAGCATCACGAAGAGCTTACCGAAAGTGAAAAGGATTTTGCCGACCGGTACTTCAAGGAAAACGTATATCCCGTGCTGACACCGATGGCCGTCGATTCCTCAAGACCATTCCCTCTGGTAAGGAACAAGACGCTTAATATCGGCGCTCTGGTGAGGACAGAGGAAAATGACATCGAATTCGCAATGGTCCAGGTTCCTTCGGGCCTTCCCCGAATTATCGAGCTTCCCCGCGGGACTGACGGGGTAAGGTCGGTGATCCTCCTTGAGGAGATAATCGAGCGCAACATCGGAGGTCTTTTCCTTTCCTATAACGTCATATGCTCACACCCCTTCAGGGTCATGAGAAACGCCGATTTTGAGATCGATGAGGACGAGGCTGAAGATCTGCTCATAGAGATCGAAAAACAGCTAAAAAAAAGGCAGCGCGGAGTTGCGATAAGACTCGAATGCGAGTCCGGCATCGACAAGAGACTCCTTTCCATTCTTGAAAAAGAGCTTAACGTAAAGGACAACGATGTCTATTTCATAAACGGACCTTTGGATCTCACCTTCCTTATGAAGCTTTACGGCATCCCTGGATTTGATCACCTGAAAGAAGAGAAGTACGAACCCCAGTTTCCTAAATATATGGAGCCTGATATAAGTATCTTCGATCAGATCAAGGATCACGATATCCTCCTGTGGCATCCGTATGAATCCTTCACGCCCGTTGTCCGCTTTATACAGGAGGCCGCCAGGGATCAGGATACACTGGCCATAAAGCAGACCCTCTACAGGGTATCCGGGGATTCCCCGATAATAAAAGCGCTGGCTCAGGCTGCCGAGAACGGCAAGCAGGTCACCGTGCTTGTTGAGCTTAAAGCCCGTTTCGACGAGGAAAACAATATCATCTGGGCCAAGATGCTTGAAAAAGCAGGCTGTCACGTGATCTACGGATTAAAGGGTTTAAAGACTCATTCCAAGATCACTCTGGTCGTCAGAAGAGAAGAGGACGGTCTCAGAAGGTATGTGCATCTGGGGACCGGAAACTACAACGACTCGACCGCAAAACAGTATACCGACATAGGTTTCCTGACCTGCGCCGAGCCCTACGGCGAGGATGCGACCGCTGTCTTTAATATGCTTTCAGGCTATTCCGAGCCGGCTGTATGGAATAAGCTCTCGCTAGCCCCGCTCTGGCTGAAGGAAAGATTCCTGTATCTCATCGGCCGTGAGACCGAAAACGCGAATAACGGCCGTGAGGCGCGTATCATCGCAAAGATCAACTCCCTTTGCGATATCGATATCATCGAAGCTTTGTACAAAGCCTCCTCCGCGGGAGTAAAGATAGATCTTATCGTAAGAGGGATCTGCTGCCTTAAGACCGGGATCCCCGGTGTATCGGAAAATATAACCGTAAGATCCATTGTTGGCTCATATCTGGAACATGCGCGTATATTCTGGTTCTTAAATGAGGGTAAGGACGAGCTCTATTGCGCTTCGGCGGACTGGATGCCAAGAAACCTTGAGCGCCGTGTCGAGATCCTGTTTCCCATAGAGACCCCGGCCCTGATAGACGATCTCAAACATATCCTGCAGGTCCAGCTTGAGGACAACACCAAGGCAAGACTCATGACAGATGACGGCATATATATACGCATAACTCCCGGAAGAAACAGCAAAAAGGGGGCACAGAAAACCTTTATGAAGGAAGCCCTCAGTGTCACGGCGTCAAGAGCCCGCAACAGGCAGGAGAGGGTTTTCATCCCTGAAACGGCACAACCGTCTGACGAGGAGGTATTAAGGATATGAAGACTGAAGATATCGGTAATAGCATAAAGGATCTTGTCGAATACGGACTGCACACCGGTCTGATAGAAGAGGATGAACGTATTTATTCTACCAATCTGATACTTGATGTCATGGATCTGGATTCGTATGAGGAGCCTGAGGGATATGAAAAGCCGGACTTTTCCGATCCCGGAGATTCACTGGAGGCGATCCTTAAAGCCCTTATAAACGATGCGGTCAAACGGGGGGTTGCCGGTGACGATCAGGTCTCAAAGGACCTTTTTGACACAAAGCTTATGAACTGCATCACTCCAAGACCCTCTCAGGTAAGGGAGAGATTCAGGAAACTATATGAGAAATCCCCTTCTGAGGCAACCGACTGGTATTACGGTTTTTCCTGCGATACCGACTACATCAGGAGATACCGGATCAAAAAGGATCTTAAATGGAGATCCGAAACTCCCTATGGGGAGCTTGACATCACGATCAATCTTTCCAAGCCCGAAAAAGATCCGAAGGCGATCGCGGCCGCAAAAAACGCTCCGCAGTCATCATACCCGAAGTGTCAGCTCTGTGCCGAAAATGAGGGTTATCGCGGCAGGGTCAACCATCCCGCCAGGGAAAACCACCGTGTGATCCCCATAACACTTGCGGGAGAGGATTTCTTCCTGCAGTATTCGCCATACGTTTATTACAATGAGCACTGCATAGTGTTCAATAAGAGCCACATCCCGATGAAGATCGACCGGGCATGTTTTGAGAAGCTTTTTGATTTTATCACGCTCTTCCCGCACTATACCGTCGGATCCAATGCGGATCTTCCGATAGTGGGCGGTTCGATCCTGTCGCACGATCATTTCCAGGGCGGAAACTATGAGTTTCCCATGGCAAGAGCCGACTATATCTCGAAGTTCTCAGTAAAGGGTTTTGAAAATGTGGAAGCCGGCATAATCAAATGGCCGCTTTCCGTTATAAGACTGAGGAGCCGCGATAAGGACAGTCTGATCGATCTCGCTTCCCATATTCTCGACAAATGGAGAGATTATACGGACGAGTCGGCTTTTATTTTCGCCAATACCGACGGGGAGCCTCACAACACGATCACTCCCATCGCCAGGAAGAGAGGGGAGCTCTATGAGTTCGATCTCGCATTAAGGAATAATATCACGACGGAGGAATGTCCGCTCGGAGTCTACCATCCGCACAGCGAGCTCCATCATATCAAAAAAGAGAATATCGGACTTATCGAGGTAATGGGACTTGCGATCCTTCCCTCCAGATTGAAAGAGGAGATGGCGCTTTTGAAAGAGTACATCCTCGCCGGGAAAGATGTGGCCTCAAACGAGCTGATCGCAAAGCATTCGGACTGGGTGCTTGCATTTATGCCGAATTATGTTAATATAAATAGCGGTAATATTGACAGCATCCTTCAAAATGAGATAGGTACGGTGTTTTCACATGTCCTGGAGGATGCGGGTGTATTCAAACAGACAGAGAGTGGTATTGCGGATTTTGAACGTTTTGTGTCGAGTCTGTAAGAACCGGAAAGGGGTTTTTTTCATGAAAAGATTTACC
>JAILQK010000169.1 GCA_024699045.1 Lachnospiraceae bacterium
ATGCTGTGTCCCTCATCAAGCCATTCTTTTACTTCCTTATCGACGACGTCGACCTGCTCTGTCTGCTTTTTATCGGTAGTAACGGCCGCAATGCCCGAAACGATGCTTGCCCTGCCGAACAATGCCATTACCGCGACACCAAAGACTGCCATGAGCAGTATACGTATCTTCTTATAGTGTTCCATGTCGCACCTCCGTTATTACTATATATATATGTATATTATATAATTATAACGTTCCAAATTCCACCAGAAAATTCGCTCAGAACCTCGTTATCTTTTCGGGGAAAACCTCACCTTCGTATACGGTGGAGGCAGGTCCTGTCATATATACATTCCCGTCTTCTTCATCCCATCTGATCCTGAGATTTCCTCCGAGCAATTTTATGTCAACTTCTCTTTCTGTCAGTCCATTAAGAACAGCTGCTACGGCAGTGGCACTTGCTCCCGTCCCACAGGCCTGAGTCTCACCGGCTCCTCTCTCCCATACCCTCATAGCAAGATGAGTCCTGTCGATCACGTTAACAAACTCCGCATTGATCCGGTCAGGAAAAATAACATGGTGCTCAAAAACCGGTCCGATCACAGACATATCAAGGTTTTGAATATCTTCATCCATAAAAATAACACAGTGAGGATTCCCCATTGACACGCAGGTGATCTTATAGCTCTTTCCATTCATATCGACCGTTTCGGAAACAACCCGGTCATCATCTCCAACCCCTTCCATAACAACAGGGATTTTTGACGCTTCAAGTATCGGATTACCCATGTTAACAACGGCCGCGATCGCCTCATTTGAATTTATGTCAACCTTCAGTTCGATATGTTTTATCCCTGCTCCGGTGAGTATGTCGAGCTCCTTTTTGTCGGTAAGCCTGTGGTCATAAACATATTTAGCCACGCATCTTATCCCGTTTCCGCACATGGTTCCCTTCGTCCCGTCGGAGTTATACATTTCCATTTCAAAGTCGGCATCCTTCGCAGGATTAATGAATATAAGCCCGTCCGAGCCTATGCCCTTGTGTCTGTCGGAAAGCATCAGCGCAAGCTCCGACTTGTCCGCATCGGCGACTTTTTCCGTTCCGGTATAGACATATACATAATCATTACCGCAGCCATGCATCTTGGTAAACTTCATTTCCCTACCTCCTGTTCAAGATAACTCTTTCGGCCTTCCTTCATTGCTCTGTACGCTTCGCCCGCGGATATCGTATCCTTATACAGCTTTCTCTTTCTTATGATAAACTGCCACGAAAGGATGTGCCACAATCCGGCGTCCATAGCCTCATAACCCGCGCCCCTGTTGTAGAAAAACCGTTTATCGTACCCGTTGAACCAGCTTGATTCATTCGGGAGTGTTCCGGCTATCCTGCAGGGGACATAGACGCGGTCGATCCCCTGTCTTAACGCATCAAAAAGGAAGATATTCTCTTCTCCCATCATATATTTCGCGCCGGCTCCGAATTCCTCGTTAAATTTCAGTCCTTTAAGTCTGGATCTCCTCACGGCGATCTCCGGGGAAAAGATCCGCATCATGTCTTTTTTGGACATTTTCCCCTCGGTGCTTCTGACAGGCCGGTGCCGTTCCGGTCTTTCGATAAAAAAACATATGATACCGGCCTCAGGATTACGTTCAAATGCCCTCTCTATGATATCGGGGGCATCGTCCTCATACCTTATATCATTGTCGCAGAAAATACAGATGTCGTCATCAGCTTTCTCAAGCGCAAGATTGCGCGATCTGGAAAGGCCTTTTTCGTCTCTTTCGATCACACGTATCCGGGTCACGGCTTCCGCCCCCGTTCTTTCAAAGGCTCCTCCGGTTCCCGCGATGCGGTGCTCCTCCAGACGGTCATCTTCCCTGCCGCACTGGTTGATTATGATCGTATCGGTCCGTATATTTAATTTATCGATGTACGAAAGGGGATCTCCCTTATCCATGACCGACAGAAGCGTTTGCACCGTTACACTCTCCTTTTGACCGACAGAAGCGTCTGCACCGTTATACTCTCCTTTTGACCGACAGAAGCGTCTGCACCGTTACACTCTCCTTTTGACCGCCCGGAACGCATATCCGGCAAAGCAATACAGACTGTACGGAACCGAGAGCCGCTCCGACTTTCTGTAAAGCGCCCACACCCTCTTTATTGCTTCAAGCTTGTTTGAAGAAAGCGTCCCCGCGCTTCTGCGGTAGAGAGTGAGCGCCTCGTCAAGGCCGCTCGCAGGCCCGTTATTCCTCAGTATCTTCCACCAGTTTGCGGTGTCCTCTGAAGCAATATACGGAAAAACGATATCCTCCTTTGAGAGACGATCCATGTCAAACATGACGGTACTGGTAAAGATAGTTGTGTTTCTCAGCGCCTCTTTGTAGGAGATGCTTTCCGGAACTCTCACGATCTTTCCGGTGCCTTTGCATTTCTCATCGGCAAACTCATATCCGGTAAATGAAAAAGCCGAGTCCTTCTTCCGCATGAAATCGATCTGCTTTTCAATCTTCTCACCAACCCATTTGTCATCGGAGTCAATAAAGGCGATATATCGTCCGCGGGCTTCATCGATACCTGTATTTCTCGCCCCGGCTGCTCCTTTTTGGTGCTTGTTTTTAACAACCCGGATG
>JAILQK010000208.1 GCA_024699045.1 Lachnospiraceae bacterium
GTAGAGCGTTTTAACAGCAGGTACGGAGGAAACTCCAATATTCTCCTTTTCACTGTGACGGCAGGAAAGACCGCAGACGAGAAGCTGCTTAACGATGCAGCGGCTTCTTTTGGGGAGGTCTTAAAGAAAACGATCAGAAAAAGCGATGTTATCCTTCAGAGTAAAAAGAATCAATATGTTGTGCTGCTTCCTTCAATGAAGGGACTTAATGCGGATGGAGTTATAAAAAGAGTGATGTCGGAATGGGAAGATCTACCGGGATTTAAGGATTTTGAAATTAAGACAGCATCACAGATACGCTAGAAATATAAACCTGTATCATAATAAAAACGGTCTTGAACCGGGAATGATCATCCATAGGAGGATACCTTAAATGCAATGGTACGCTTTAATAGGTATACTTGCCGCAGCGGTTCTCATCATAGAGAATTTTGACATCCTTTTTATAGGCGGAGAAAACCAGTTTTTTCCCGAGATAAAGATATACAGAAAGTTTCTTTACGGCATTCTGGCTTATTATGTCACCGATATATTCTGGGGCGTTTTTGACAGCCTGCATCTTACTACCCTGCTTTTCGTGGATACCGTTATCTATTATGTTGCGATGGCTGTAGGCGTGCTGCTGTGGACACAGTATGTGGTAACATATCTTGGGGAAGATAACAAATTCAGTCGTTTTCTCTATAATGCCGGGCGGTTTTGCTTTGCGGCTGTCGTGACGATCACTGTCATCAATTTTTTTACTCCTATACTGTTCTGGTTTGATGAAAGCGGGGCATATCATGCCAGTCCGGCGAGAAATGTGCAGCTCCTGTTTCAGATCGTTTTACTGCTGCTGACTTCGGTATATACTTTAAAAGCTATCCCACAGGCGACGGGAGCTTCAAGAAACCGGTACAGGACGATATTTTTCTTTGGGCTGGTCGTTGCGATCCTTCTGCTCATCCAGCTTCCTTATCCTTTTCTCCCGTTGTATACCATCGGGTATATGCTGGGATCTTGTCTGCTTCGCACTTTTGTGGTAAGTAACGAAATGGATGAAATGATGCGACGTCAATCCGAGCTCGCGATCGCAGCGAGTGAAGCAAAGTCAGCTTTCCTTTCAAATATGTCGCATGAGATCCGTACGCCCATAAACACCATACTCGGTATGAACGAGATGGTGTTGCGAGAGAGCGAGGACCGGAAAGTACTTGCCTACGCGGAGAGTGTCAGGGCTGCGGGCAGCACGCTGCTTGGTATTGTCAATGAAGTCCTCGATTTTTCAAAGATCGAGGCGGGTAAGATGGAGATCATCCCGGTCGAGTATGATCTTTCTTCTATCCTTAACGATCTGGTAAACATGGTTCAGACTCGGGCGGATGAAAAGGGTCTTTCTTTGGAATTAGACTTCAATCCCGATATCCCCAAACGGCTATACGGAGATGAGATAAGCATAAAGCAGATAATAACGAATATCCTTACCAATGCCGTAAAATATACGGAAAAGGGAAGCGTAACATTTGTTCTGGACTATGAACGCAATTCGGTAAACGATGACAGGGTATTATTAAAAGTTGCGATCAGCGATACAGGGATCGGGATAAAACAGGAAGATATGTCAAAGCTCTTCTCGGAGTTTGACCGTATCGAGGAAAAACGCAACCGAAACATCGAAGGCACCGGACTGGGAATGAATATAACCAAGAGTCTGCTGGAAATGATGAACAGTCAACTTGAAGTGAAGAGCGTGTACGGTGAAGGCTCGGTCTTTTCCTTTGCCCTCGAGCAGCAGGTTATTTCCTGGGAGCCACTGGGCGATTATGAGGAGTCATACCGGGAGGCTCTTTCACAACGAAAGAAGTATAAAGCAAAATTCTCAGCTCCCGATGCCACGCTTCTTATGGTCGATGATAACCCTATGAACCTTATGGTCTTCAAGAGCCTGCTCAAACAGACGAGAGTGCAGATAGATACGGCGGAAAGCGGTGATGAGGGACTGACGCTTTCATATGACAGGAAATATGATATCATCTTTCTTGACCATATGATGCCTCAAAAGGACGGGATAGAGACTTTACATGAAATGCGCGCCCGCGAAAAAGATCCGAATTCCAAAACGCCGGTGATCTGTCTGACAGCCAATGCAATCTCCGGAGCGAGGGAGCAGTATCTGGAGGCGGGATTTGATGACTATCTGACAAAGCCCTTAGACTCTTCAAAGCTGGAAGAGATAATGATGGTTTATCTGCCGAAGGAAAAAATAAAAGTGACGGACAAGCATGAGAGGCAAGATGAAGAACAGATGTCGGAGATACCTGAGGTGTTGAAACCACTCAGGGGACAGGAATGGATAGACGTTTCTCTGGGGATCAAAAACAGTGGGGATCCTGAGGCATATATTTCACTTCTCAAGGTTTTTTATGATTTTTTGGATATGAAAGCAGATGAGATCGAGGCCTATTTCACGGAGGAAAACTGGAAGGACTATACTATCAAGATCCATGCGTTGAAAAGCTCCGTGCGACTCATCGGTGCAGAAGCATTCGGGGAGAGGGCTCAGCTATTGGAAAATGCGGGCAAGAGCGGAGATATGGAATATATCATGGCAAGCCATAAGGATTTCATGACGGAATTACGGGGATTTAAGGCGCCTCTTGCGGAGGTTTTTGCAGAAACAAAAAACGATGAGGAGAAGCCGGAAGCTGACCCGGAGCTGATGGAAACGTTTTATGAAGAAGTGCGTTCGGCGGCGGAGGAGATGGAGATCGAAAGGCTTGAGAGCATATTTAAGGAAATGGAGGCATACCATATCCCGGAGTCGGACAGGGAACTTTGGGATCAGCTTATGGAAGCCACGAGAGAATATGACTATGATAAGATAACATCACTTATTTCTAAATGATCATGAGTATCAGAGATTAAAACTGTCTGTGAGAAGTAAAAGACCTCGCTTATAGGGCGTGGTCTTTTTTTTCGTTTGATATGAAAGATACCAAACAGATGATCGATAAGTGTCTGATAACAGCCGGTTGATATTCGGATCACAGAGCGTGGAAAATGTGCAAAACGTTGAAAACACATGCTGAAATGTTCGATTGGCAGAAAGATGACGCTATTTTTGTCAGAGATCATATAGGATAATCAAGATGTATATCTATAGGATCAAAGGAGAACAAGCATGATAAAGTCCATAAAGTGTTCAGGAAAACTGTCAGGAAAAGGAATGATGGCATTTTTAATGTCACTGATCCTTATCATACAATCAACGATCCCGGC
>JAILQK010000215.1 GCA_024699045.1 Lachnospiraceae bacterium
TGATTTGGAAGAGAGAAGATTCAGGCCGGGAGATGTTGTGCAGCATTTCAAGAGGGAAATGCTGGATGAATCCGAAAGGGCCGCAAACAAATATCTTTACATGATTGTGGGCGAGGCAGAGCATACCGAGACGGGTGAGGCAATAATGGTCTACCGTGCTCTTTACGGGGGGTTTGGCATGTATGCCAGACCCCTTGAGATGTTTATGGGTGAGGTGGACCGGGAGAAATATCCCGGTGTTCGCCAAAAATACAGATTTGAACTTAGTTCTTTACCTATCAGCGGGGCTATGGGAATTATAAGGGTTGGTGGGAGTTTCCGGGAGGAAAAATAGAAAGCGGAGAATCAAGGGGAAAGAGATGAAAAAGCTGTTGATCTTTATTGATATGCAAAATGATTTTATTGATGCCGCCCTGGGAACAAAGGAGGCGCTGGCGATCCTGGAGCCGGTGAAGGAGAAGATCCGCTCTTATCCGGCGGAAAACATCATCGTTACCATGGACACGCATGGTGACGATTACATGGAGACGCAGGAAGGAAAGTATCTCCCGGTGCCTCACTGTATCAAGGGCTCGGATGGCTGGCAGCTGCGCCCCGATATTTCAGAGCTTCTGACCGGCGCGAAGATCTATGAAAAGCCAACCTTTGGAAGCACGGCGCTGGCGGCAGATCTGAAGGCTCTCTCGGAAAAGGAGGAGATCGAGCTGGAGCTGATCGGACTGTGCACCGATATCTGCGTGGTGTCCAACGCGCTTTTGCTCAAGGCGGCGATGCCGGAGGTGAAGATTTCCGTGGATGCGGCCTGCTGCGCCGGTGTCACCCCGGAGAAGCATGTTTCCGCATTGGAGACGATGCGATCCTGCCAGATCCTTGTCACCAATGAGTGACAGAGAAGTTTGATGGCACGCATGGATAAGAAACAGGCGGGGGTCAGGCAAAAGGTTATGGGACTTTTAGACAGGCTTCTGGGATACGGGAAAGCGCATCAGCTGCTAAAACGAAGGAGGCCTGAGGAGAAAAAGAACGAAGCGAAAAATGAGAAAGCGGTACGTGTGTTTGAATGCGGGAGATTTATCCATTCGTTATTGAGCGCTGACCGCTATATTGCCAGAAGCGATTATTCGAAGAAAACAGCCGGGTACGCTTCTGATTTTGATTTTTTTTCCGTGCTGAAGACCAGTGATATGCTCAAAGACTTCTGCAGGAAAAACAGGCTGGATCCGGACAGGATCGGAAAGATCATGAAAGCTTATCGAAACCTTCCGAAATTGATCGATAAGCATAATGAAAAGTTCGTTTCCGATTCCCTGATCAGCGAGAAGGCTTATCTGGATGATATTCTTAAGTCTGTTGATCCCAATATCGTTTTGGATGAAGATCAGCGGCGCGTGGTTCTTACCGATGAGGATCACTGTCTTGTCATTGCGGGTGCAGGCGCCGGCAAAACAACTACCGTTGCGGCCAAAGTAAAATATCTGGTAGATAAGAAAGGGATCGATCCGTCACAGATCCTGGTGGTTTCATTTACGAATAAGACCGTAAATGAACTGAAGGAACGTATTCAGAAGGGACTGGGTATTCAGTGCCTGATCGCGACATTTCATTCTGCCGGAAATGCGATCATTCAGAAAAACAGCCCGGAAGAGAAGTTCACTATAGTCGATGAGTCCAGGCTGTATTTTGTTATTCGGGATTATTTCCGTAACTCCATTATGAAACATGAAAGCACGGTGAATAATCTGATCATGTTCTTTGCGTCATATTTTGACGCGCCCTATGAAGGCTCTGATCTGAATGTTTTTTTCAACAGCATTGCAAAAGCCAATTTTTCAACCATGCGTGGAGACCTGGAGGATTTCAGGCGTACGGTGATCGATACCAGGACAAAGAGAACCGTGACCATTCAAAATGAGGTCCTGAGGTCACATCAGGAGGTTGAAATCGCGAATTTCCTGTATTTGAACAATATTGATTATGAGTACGAACCGATTTACAGGTACAATATTGAATTTTCCCATAAGCCCTATACCCCGGATTTTATCATCACTCAGGGGGAGAAAAGCGCTTATCTGGAGCATTTCGGCCTGACCGAAGCCGGGGAGAATGACAGGTTCAGCCCGGAAGAAATCGAAAGCTATAAGAAAGCCATACAGGATAAGTACCGCCTTCACAGGAAGCATGGTACGACTCTGATCTATACGTTCTCTGCTTATAATGATGGGAGACCTTTGCTGGAGCATCTGAAAGAAAAGCTTGAGGCAAACGGGTTTGAACTGAAGCCGAGATCGAATAAGGAAGTGATGGAGCTGCTTGTTGCCGGCGAGGAGAACCGGTATATCCGCAAGCTGATCATTCTGATCTGCCGTTTTATTTCCAATTTCAAGGTCAATGCATTTCAGGAGGAGGATTTTGCGCGGATGTATCATTCCACGCAAAATGTGAGGAGCAGGCTGTTTTTAAACATCTGTAATGACTGTTACCTGGAATATGAGCGTTGGCTTAAGGAAAATAAGGCCATTGATTTTGAGGATATGATCAATGATTCTGCCCGTCTTCTCCGGGAAGCGAAGGAAATGAAGCAGAAGCTGGACTATAAATATATCATCGTTGATGAGTATCAGGATATTTCCAGACAGAGGTTTGATCTGACAAAAGCGCTGTCCGATGTGACCGATGCGAAGATCATTGCCGTAGGAGATGACTGGCAGTCGATTTACGCCTTCAGTGGATCTGATCTGACCTTATTCACAAAGTTTGAAGAGAAAATGGGGTACGCGAAGCTTTTGAAGATCGAAAGGACATATCGCAATTCTCAGGAAGTGATCGATATAGCCGGAGACTTTATTCAAAGGAACAGGGAGCAGATCAGTAAACAGCTGATCTCTCCGAAACATATCGTGGATCCGGTATTGATCTATACCTATGACAGCACCTGGAAGAAAAACAAAGGAAGCAGAAACAGCGGCGCCAACTACGAGCTGGCCCGTTCGATCGAGAGGGTGCTGACAGATCTTTTGAAATACAAAAGGGCGGAAAAAAAGAAACCGGGAGCGATCCTTTTAATTGGAAGATACGGTTTTGACGGAGACAATCTTGAACGAACAGGGCTATTTGAATATATCAATCGCGAAAAAAAGGTCAGAAGCTTAAAGTATCCCGAGCTTGAGATCACATTTATGACAGCGCATTCTTCCAAGGGCCTCGGATACGATGACGTTATCGTCATAAATGGGAAAAATGAAACATACGGCTTCCCGGCCAAGGTGGAGAATGATCCGGTTCTTTCCTTTGTGATAAAGGGAGACCGTTCTATCGATTATGCAGAGGAACGAAGACTGTTTTATGTCGCTATGACAAGAACAAAGAACAGGGTTTTCTTTGTGGCGCCCGAAGCCAATCCTTCAGAGTTTTTGCTTGAATTGAAGCGCTCATATAAAAACGTGAAGCTGCTGGGGGAATGGAATGAAAATGAACCGGTCAATATAGGCAGGAAAGCCTGCCCAATATGCGGATATCCGATGCAGTTTAAGTATAAAAACGCCTATGGTCTCAAACTATACATTTGTACGAATGAGCCCGAGATCTGCGGCTTCATGACAAACGAGATTCGGGGCGAAAAGCTTTCGATACAGAAGTGTGACCGATGCGCTGATGGGTACCTGATCGTCAGGCGGGGCAAAAACAATACCTGCTTTCTCGGCTGTACGAATTATAAGAAAGACCGGACCGGCTGTGGCCGCATGATCAGCAAGTATGAGTATTATGCGCAGATGGGATATAAGTATGATGGTGACGGCACTGGGCCTTGTCACCAAAGCGTGATGGTGACGGCGCCGGGCAGTGTCACCAAAGCATGATGGTGACGGCACTGGGCCTTGTCACCAAAGCGTGATGGTGACGGCACCGGGCAGTGTCACCAAAGCATGATGGTGACGGCGCCGGTCAGGTTGGCAGATCTTTTCCATAGAGTTCATTAAGAGTGTCGTGTTCCTTCTTGTTCACGTGGCGTATTTCATAGAGGTATTGCCGTTCAGTGCCGCAAGCCATTTTCAGCAGTGTCACGGACTTCCAGATGAATCCGCCTTTTTTATCGTGTAAGCGGAAGGGCTCGGTCAGGAAATTTGTTTCCTGTTCCCTGTATCGGGCCTCGAGCGTGTCCATGTCCATGAATTTGCGGTAACGCTCTCTGTCGTCGATATAGACCTCCGTGTCGATAAATTCCTGAATGCCTGTGCGCAGGCTGCCTTTGCCGTAGACTTTTTCGAAGCTTGCGTTGGAGTAGATCTGCATGGCGGAGTCTCGGTCGGGGCTGATCATATTTACGAGTTCAAATTGACAGTAAAGGCCCACCAGGCCGTTCTCGAGCATGGAATTTCGCTTGTATTCCAGTTCGGTGTAGATATTCCTGATCGTGACATTTAAGGCTGTTTTATCGTTCAGGGAGGACAGGTAAGAGGCCTTCATCAGGACAAGAAATCCATTGTCGATATAGTCGATCTTGTGGCTGTCCTTGGTTTTTGAAACCTGAAAGAACAGGTCGTCGATCATATGGTACAGGGGATGGCCGGTGCTCATTGGCATACCCAGTACTCTTGAGTTTTCCTCCGGATGGATTTCCATAAAGGCCCTGGACATATGTTTATTGATCGCGATGGGTTTCCATTTGTGATCGGAGTATTCAACGATCATTTCCGGCCGTCCGGAGAGCAGGTCTATCCGGCTGATGGTATCCCAGTAGGTCTGTTCATCGGCCGTTTCATGATCATGACGGCCCTCCTGCCCCAGAGGTTTCAGGATTTCGGTTGGCTGCGGGCGGCCGTAATACCAGCCCTGCATGCGTTCACAGCCGATTTCCTTTAAAAACTCCGCGTGCTCTTCAGTTTCCACGCCTTCACAGACCGTGCCGATGTCCAGGCTTTTTGCCATTTTTATGATCGAACGCAGGATCAGCTCGGCCTTTTTGTTAAAGTGACGCAGAAACATCATATCCAGCTTTATTACGTCAAAGCTGTGGGTCTGTAATGTGTTAAACGTCGAAAAACCGTTACCGAAGTCGTCCATCCACACTTCAAAACCGTCACGATGAAACCATTGGATATGTTCCTCCAGCACATCTTCCTTTTCATATGAGGAGCTTTCGGTGATCTCGATATGGATCATTTTGTGCGGGACAGCATATTTATCGCAGATTGTGACGATGCGTTCATGGATATCTTTGAGCTCCAGATCAAGACGGGATAAATTAAACGAAACGGGAACGAAATCAAAGCCTTTATCATGCTGTGCCTTATAATGTTTACAGATGATCTCGAGGATGGCCAGATCTAAAAGATAGATGTCTCCGTTTTTTTCCAGGGGCGGGATAAAAACGTCGGGGGTCAGAAATCCGTAGGTGGGATCATTCCATCTGGCCAGGGCTTC
>JAILQK010000232.1 GCA_024699045.1 Lachnospiraceae bacterium
ATGGTGGAAGCTGAAGAACGCGGGGCTTACACAGTACGAGCCTCCGGCTTCGGGATATGATCCTTCAAAGACCACCTTCCCTATGGCGGCATCCAGCCATTCGGCATCTGAGACGGAGAGGTATGTATACGTAGCCGGTAATGATATAGCATCCGCAGGGGGCGCAGCCGATCCCGATGGGAATGTCGATGTATATGATGTGGAGGCCTACAGCTGGGATGTATATACAAGAGCGCTTGAAAAATACGGGGCTAACAATCTGGTGCTGCTGGGGGCGTCATCCGGCGGGGGCGTATGCATGGGCCTTTGCGTGAAAGCGGCAATGCAGGGTAAGCCACAGCCGGCCAATACGATCCTATTCTGCCCGTGGACGGATGTGAAGGTAAGTGATGAGGCAAAGAATGTCAAAAATACCGGAGGGGTTGACTTTGACAGCCTGAGATACTGGGGAGCAAGATACACCAGAGCTACAGATGCGACCTACCGGAACGGAAAAATAGAAACCGATTATGACGAGTGTGTGGGCGCCGGGACCACGTACTATTTTGCATCACCGCTAAGAGATGATACCGCCCGGAACCAGCTTGGCAATCTGAAAAATATAGCTATATACGCGGGATCGAAAGATCCTTGTTACCCGGACGCCGAGAAGTTCTATAACGAGATAAAGCTTCGGAACGGGACGGCAGAATGGAAACTGTACAACGGACAGCATGCTTTCATGCTGCTGTCTTCGACCGGAACGGCGACAGAGGTCGTACACGATGCATGCTGGAAGGTGATGACCCAGTAGAGACCGAAAATGGACCTGGGGGACGGAGTCGAGGGGCCATTAGCCCGTATATGACTTTATTTCGATCGGAAAAACTTTTTTAGGTACAAACCGGTTCATGATCCATGTTGCGATCGTTGAAGTAATGATCAAAACGCTGATATACGCCAGGTATCCTATGTTGTAGTTTGTAAAAAATGAAAAGACCATACTCAGCATGCTTAAACCGTGGAGAAAATAAACACTCATAAAGGAAAATCGAAGTTTCCTTTTTCAAGAATTATTCCCCATACACGTCCGATGCTGTAATGACGCCGCCGTATCATATGTGATAGAATCATAGAGGTCCATACAGATGATGACTTCGATAGTCTGCCGGAGCCTGTCATCGAATCCGATGGATATATTAAGAGCCGAAAGGGTCTTCGGTATGCGGCGGAAAGATACTATTATGAAGAATGATAACAGATCGGATATTAAGCGGACGATGATATTTATTACCGTCGGACTGCTTGTTTCCATGATGCTGTTTACTGTGTTTTCAAGAGTGGTAACAGGGATCAGCGCAGCCATGACGTATGAAACGACGCTGGCTGTAAAGAAGAACATGCTCTATGAGAATGTGAACAACATGATCATTTATCTGGAGGGAGAAAGAGAGCAATATCTTAAGGATCATCCGGGAGCTTCAGAGGCGGAGGTTGAAGAAGAGATAACGGCGCTTGCCCGAAAAAGGATCTATGAGGAGGAGCATTCGGACGGCGCTTATATGTGGGTCCAGAAAGTATTGGATTATAACGGAGGCGATGATTATGCGGTCCGTCTTATACATCCGAATCTGTCCGATACGGAAGGATGCTTCCTTTCGACCAATGAAGTTAATCAGATGGGCATGAAGGCCTATGAGATCGAACTAAACGGGATCAGATCCGACGGGGAGATCTATCAGAATTATGCATTCAAAAAACTAAATTCCGATGAGGTAACGGAAAAGGTATCGTATGCCAGGCTTTATGAGCCGTTTGACTGGATAATCTGTATGGGAGTGAATCTGGACGACATCGACCACTACAGGCTTCAGGCACAGGAGCATATGCGTACCTATGAGATCATCGTTCTTCTGGCGATCGTGTTTACGTGGCTGGTCATGCTTTTGGCGATGGTGATCATTTATCGCAAGACCAGACTCAGGGAATATGAGAAGAGAAATCAGGAGCTTAAGGATAAACTTGACAGGGATGAGCTGACAGGCGCGAGATCAAGAGCCTGCGGTGAACGTCTTCTTTCGGCTGAGCATGAGGCTTTTCTTAAGGGTAAGGAAAACACATTGATAATGATGATGGACGTAGATCGTTTTAAGAATATCAATGATGGATACGGGCATGATACCGGAGACAAGGTTTTGCAGGCATTTGTGGGTGCAGTCAGGGAGACCTTCCGCGCTTCGGATTCGATCATACGATGGGGTGGAGACGAGTTTATTGTTTTATTACAGGACATTGCTCCGGAGACAGTGAGACTTGTAGCGGATAAGATCCTTGATTCCGTTCGTGGCATAAACCTTGAAGGGATCATGGAGGATTATCAGATCACTTCATCTGTGGGAATAACATATTTTGATAAAGAGGATACCGATTACAACAGCGCGCTGATAAGGGCAGATGAGGCTTTGTACAGGGCGAAGGAAGACGGAAGAAACAATTGGAAGATGTCGTAGGAAAAGGAGGAAAGAAAGATGGAATTTACTACGGATATATTCAGTCAGTTTGACAAGAAATGGGCTCTTCTCACCGCGGGAACGGAGGATGATTTTAATACTATGACGATCAGCTGGGGAGGGCTGGGAACCATATGGAATAAGCCCGTTGCGACTGTGTATGTCAGGGAATCGAGATACACGCATGATTTCATGGACAAAAATGAATTCTTTACGGTGAGTTTTTATCCGGAACGGTATAAAAAGGAACTTGGAGTCCTAGGGGCAAAATCCGGAAGAGAGATGGACAAGATGAAGGGATCGGGACTTACCGCTGTAAAGGCCGGCAATTCGATGTCATTCAAGGAGGCTGAGGTCACGCTTGTCTGTCGAAAGCTTTTTATGCAGCGTCTCATTAAGGAGAATATGCCCGAAGATGTGGTGAAGAGTTTATATGCCGATAATGACTTTCACGATATGTATATAGGTGAGGTCACGGAGATCCTTAAGCAGTAGGCTGTAGTCGGGATCAGAAAGTACGGAGGTCATTGCTATGACAGATCTGCGGGAAAATTCACCTTACGGAACAGCGTTTCTTTGGTGGCTGGGGCAGATGGGACTGCTGATAAAGATGGGCAGTACTCTGATCTGTATTGATTATTTTGCTACTATGGATGATGCCAGACGGACGATGCCGCCGATACCTGCCGATGAGCTTACGGGGGTAGATGCTTTTTTGGGAACGCATGATCATCTTGATCATATAGACCATGAAGCATGGAAGATATGGAGCAGGACCAACCCGGAGGCAGGGTTTGTTTTTCCGGATCTGCACAGGGATAAAGTCCTTGCTGATGGAGTGGATAATAAAAGAGCATTTGGGATCGATGACGGGGAATCGGTACAGATAGGCGGAGTAACGATTCATGCCGTGGCGGCGTCACATGAATTTCTGGATCGTGATCCGGCTACCGGAAAGTTTCCGAATCTGCAATACATCGTCGAAGGGAACGGGGTGAGGATACATCATGCCGGAGATACCGTACGGTATGAGGGGATGCTTGGAAAGATAAAGGGGTTCGGACCTCTTGATGCCGAGCTTCTTCCAATAAACGGGAGGGATGCCAAACGCTATCGCCGCAATTGTATAGGGAATATGACCTATCAGGAGGCGGCTGACTTTGCAGGAGAAACCGGAACCAGGCTGGTCATTCCCGGACATTGGGATATGTTTGCCGACAACAGCGCTGATCCGGCCGAGTTTGCGGATTATCTTGATGCAAAGTATGGAAACAGACCGGGTTGTGTCATACCCAAGGTGATGGAGAAGATGGTTATTACGGGATGAAATGAATGGCCCTGCGACTCCGTCCCCGGGGGCCAAAAAATGGCCCTGTGACTCCGTCCCCGGGGGTCAAAAAATGACCCTGCGACTCCGTCCCCGGGGGCCAAAAAATGGCCCTACGACTCCGTCCCCAGGGGCCACATGGTTTGTATCTGGGAGGCGGCTTTGGGGGTTCCGGCAAGGATGGGGCAGGGTGAGGTGAGAGATATGGGGGAGCCGTTGGTCTGGGTGATGACGGCGCCGGCTTCTTCGATGATAAGGGAGGCGGCGGCGTAGTCATAGGGCTGAAGCTTCAGTTCGATGTAGGCGACATTTGCTCCGGAGGCCACCCGGACGAGATCTAAGGCGGCGGAGCCGCCGTTTCTTATGGACAGGGAGCGGAGATAGAGTTCTTTGGCGATGTCGAAGAGAGCATCCGTGTCGTCTTCGTTATATCTGGCACAGCCGAAAGCCACAATCCCTTCTTCAAGTCCACGGTCAGCGACACGCAGTGCGCGTCCGTTCAGGAAGGCGCCTTTTCCTTTTGCCGCTTTATACATATCTCTCATGAAGGGGTTATAGACAAAGGCCGAGACCATCTCGCCGTTTACGGCTTCTCCCACGCTTACGCAGCTGTGTCCGTACCCGAAGATGTAATTGGTGGTCCCGTCTATAGGATCGATATAGAAACACCGGCCTTCAGACTTCCGGTCATTGCTGGCAGTATCTTCCTCCCCGAAAAAATGGCATTCGGGATAGAGGGAAGACAATTCGGATATGATATATTTCTGGATCTTAAGATCCATATCGGTGACAAAATTCGCCGGGCCGGCTTTGTCAAAAACTTCTCCCGGTCCGCCAAGCATCATCTCTCCCGCGTGTCTTACTATTTCCTCAAGCATATCAAACCCCTTTATATACAGCCTTGCGCATCTGTCATATGATAGCATTACCATAGAATATAAACAATCAGACTCATTCCGGGCGGTCTGAGGACATATATGACTTGAAGGATAAGGGAGCGGTTGGTAAGATTGAAACGGATCGGATCATCCGTAACGTAAAAAGCAGGAGAAAGAGGGGATATAAATATGCAGGAACCGGTTAACGTTAACGCAACGGCGGGAGCGAGAAGATTGCTCGGATATCTTTGTGATACGGCAGGCAAGGCCGTGATCACGGGGCAGCACACTCAGACCAACTATATGGAAGAGGGGGTCTATATAAAAGAAAAGACCGGCAGGGAGCCGAAGCTTCGGGGCTTTGAGCTGCTGGCCTATTCCCCGAACATCAACTATGATGATGCAACATATGATTGTCTAAAGGAGATCTACGATAACAGGGGAACGCTTGATACCGCGTATAAATGGGCATTGGAAACAGACGGAATACTGACGTTTTCATTTCACTGGTTCTCTCCGATGTACGGAAGGGATAAGAGCTTTTATATAAAGAATACCGAGTTTGATGCCTCAAAGATTTTGGAAGAGGGAACGCCGGAAAGAAAAGCTTTTTATCATGATATGGATATCATGGCCGGGCTTCTGAAACCGTTTTGCGATAAGGATATCCCGGTGCTCTGGCGGCCGTTTCACGAGTCGGACGGAGACTGGTTCTGGTGGGGAGCAAAGGGCCCCGAGGTCGCAAAGGATCTATATATACTGATGTATGAGTACTATACCGGCGTGCATCATCTGGATAACCTGCTTTGGGTATGGAACTGCAGACTTAAGGAGGGTTATCCCGGAGATGAATATGTTGATGTGATATCCGTTGATATCTATCTTCCGGAATATGAAGGCACGGATTATCACAAGGAATATGAAGAGCTTATAAACAATACCACAAAGAATAAAGTCGCGGCGCTCGCGGAAGTCGGCTATCTGCCTGATCCCGTGATGCTTGAGAAATCTCATGTCCCGTGGGCGTACTTTATGCTCTGGTCAAAGGAATTCTGCATAGCGGAGCAGTATAATACGGTGGAGCGCCTTAAGGCCGTATATGACAGCAATTACATGATCACTGTGTAAAAAGGGGATCGATCTATTTTCTCTTTGGTCTCCGTCGCAGAGATCCAAGCCTTTTTTTAAGCGCAAAGCGCTCTATACTCCGGAGCAGCTCTTCGGCAGGCGGGATATCTCCGTCGGAGATCTCTTTGTCGTCATACGATACGTTTTCATATAAACGGATCAGGTCATGGAGTTCGGAGGGAGCTTCGTCTCCGAGATCTGCGGAGAATTCCGAGAGTGTCTCGCCGGGTTCTCTTTTGCGGCACACGCCTTCGATCCGTTTCAGGCCTCTGCGGCAGATATGGATAAGCTTATCGCGGCTGTCAAGCCGGGAATACCTGCGCTTTCTGTACACCGAGTCGGCCAGGAGAGTCAGACCGATAAAACTCAGTCCTATAAGGAGCGGGATGATTATCTGCGTAAGGGTAAGGCTGAGGGAAGGTTCTTCTTCAGTCTCCGCAGAGCTTTCGGAAACCGGGCCGTTGTCCACGGACCCGGGAGGGACGACCGGATCCTTCTTCTCGGCAGTTACCCCTTCGATTTCCCAATAAGCCTCGTGCTTATATCCCGGGGTAGGTTCAAAAGCGATCCATCCGATCCCGTCTATATAAGCTTCTCCCCATGCGTGGGCATTGTCGGACATGACCGGAAAAGATCTGACATTCTTTACGGTTTTGCTGTAGCCTTGCACATAGCGCGCAGGGATGCCGATGCTTCGTGCCATCAGGACGAAGGCAGTCGCATAATGGGTACAGAACCCTTCTTTTTTCCCAAGCACGAAATAGTCGAGAAACTCTGCTCCTGAATCGATATCTGAGGGGATAGCTCCCGGAGAGTTGTTGTAGGTCATATTGTTCAATTCGCTTTCGATAAGCTCAAGCTTTTTCAGATCATCGGTCTCGTCTCCGATAAGCGTGTCCATGTGCCGGCGCATGTCTTCCGACAGACCGGGATCCTGAAGATAAGAGTTTACTATATGTTCCTTGTATTTCAGGTATTTATCGTACGAGAAATCTCCTTCAGCCGAAAGGCCGATCCTCCTGGCGGACTCTTCCCAGAGGGCCTTGTCGGGCTTGTGTCCTGAGGACAGGAGATCCCGGAATACAGGGTTGCTTTGGTTGACCTGGTAGAAGCTCAGGCTGTATCCGTTGTCCTTACGGTTTTTGTAGGCGAGATCGCCGCCGCGGTACTCGGCATTTCTTTCTGTCGTGATATCAAAAGTCTTTTGCGGGATAAAAATGCAGGAGGTCCTTAAGCCCTCGTACGTTACGAATGCTCTTGCTTTACGCATGAGATCGTAGACCCTGTCGGGGGAGTATGCGACCACGGCGGTCATCGTTTCGATCGTATCAAGGACGGGGTAAGCCGCATTATCCTTATCCGTTTTGGACCAGCTTTTTCCGTTGAAGGAATCAAAGGTTTTTCCCGCAAAATAAAGACGCTCATCCGTTGCCCGGTCCGATTCGATCTCGATCGCCATAAAGGTATCGTTTCTTATCGAGCCTTTAAGATCCGCGCGTTCCGAAAAGCCGATGACGGCATCGTCGCTGTCCCATCCGCCGGGAGGCAGGAAGGCGAGCAGGACGTCCTCACAGCCTCTTCTGATATTTTCCGCTATATCAATAAAAAGCTTCCAGTCATAGGGCCTGTCCGGCAGGTTAAAGGAGAATGCGGACAGTAAAGCCGCAAGGATAAAAGGCGCGGCGTGGATCAGATGAGTCCTTGCTTCGGTATAGCCTTCCTTTTTCCAGTGTGCCTGTATCGCTTCGGAAAGGATCAGGGCAAGGAGGAGAACAGAAGCGGCAACGGTCATCTTCTCAGGCCTTGCACCGGAAAACATCAGGCTTAAGAGGAAGGCGACAAGAAGAAGCCCGGAGATCAGAAGGGCTTTCTTAAAACGGGTCAGCAGTCTTACCAACGCGTAAGAGAGAGCACAGATTATAAATATCCGGATCAAAAAAGCGTGCTCAAGTATCAGGGCCTGCCTTTCTTCCGCGTCTCTTATCAGGAGCAGGCCTGTGAGCGCGGCCGCGGCGATCCCTCCGACCAACGCTTTGCCCTTTTTATCCGAGTTAAAAAGAAAGACCCATAAGACGGAAAACAAAATGACAGCGATATATAGGGATATCGAAAGCCCGGCCCCTCCGGTGATCTCCGAAGGCCCCGCAGCTCCGGTGATCTCCGGAAAACCGGTAACGATCATGACTGCCAGCGGTAAAGTATACAGGAGCTCATAAATGAATCCGGACATCACAGCACCTCCGTGATATCCGAATCGGTGGATATCTTCACAAGCGTCATCCCGGGCAGGCGGATATCGGGATCGTTGCTGCCGGGATCATCGCTTACGACGCAGACTATGACAGGAATGCTTACGGAGCTGAGTTCTAAGGCCATGAGTCTGTTTTCCTCATTGAATTCGTGGGTCACTATAAAGACAGCCTTTTTTTGAAATATGGTCCCCTGTCTCAGTATTTCCGAATACATCCGCCCGGTGTCGGTGCTGCCGCTGAAGGCGAAAGCGGACATTTTTTCGTAGAAAGAGTCAAAGCGGCTGCCTCGTTCCACGGCATCCTCACTTAGGATCCCCGACATGCTGTATACCGTTATCGGAGTTCTTTTTTCGGTGAAGAATAAGGTCAGGGCCAGAACCGTTTCAAGCATTTTGCTTTCTACCGGTATATAGTCAAAATTACTGTCACTGAATCTTTTTGAATCGATCATCAGACCGATGCCCTGCTGCTCTTCACCGATGGTTTTCCTGATCATAAGCTTTCCTGCCGAAGCCGTTGCCTTCCAGTTGACTTTGCGCAGGTCATCTCCGGTTACGTATTCCCTGACAAGGATGTCAGGCTCCGTGGGATTTGTCAGCTGTTCTCTTGAGGTGCTTAAGGCGAGTTCCGCGCTCTTCAGCTCGTTTAGCATAATAAGATCGGGTTTTACATTTACTCTCAGCGGCTCGCGGTTTTTATAGGATACGGTGAAAAGCCTGAAGCAGTCACTGATCATCACCTGTTTAATACCGACTTCGTATTCTCCGCGGTATTTACACAGGAGGCCGGTGTGCTTCTGGATCCCGGTCCCGGGGGTCAGTTCATATTCCACGCCGTCATCTATCCCGCTTATAGTTGAGAATGAAGAATAAAACCGGACCTTCACGCCAAAGAAACCGACAGGGCCTTCGTTCTGAAGGGTAAAATAAAAATCCGAATCGCGCCCGCATATCAGATTGGCGGCATCAAGCCTCTGATAGATACGGAAGCGGATGATAACGATCAAAATATAGATAAGGGAAATGAGAGGAGTGACCGTCAGGAAAAAGAACAGACCGTAGCTTACAGGTCCTCCGTAGAAGGAAATTCCTGCAAGGGACAGTAACCATAGGATTATAAAGATGACAAGGTTTCTGTTCATGCGGTATCCGCCTGCAGTCCGTGATTAAGCGACCGGAACCCGGGCTTTTACTATGATGCCCTTTAGGATATCGTCCACCCTTTCGTTTCTTATCCGTGCTTCCTGCGTGAGGGTAAGCCGGTGGTGAAGGATATTTACGGCAACGGCCTTGACGTCATCGGGCCTGACATGATCACGGCCTTCGAGAAGAGCTTTGGCCCGGGCGCCCTGCACCAGAAAGAGCATCGCCCTGGGGCTTGCGCCTATGAGGAATTTGGATTCCTCCCTCGTGAGACGGATGATGTCCTGAATATAAGAAAGGATTCCGTCATTTATCACGATGCCGGCTGCTTTTTTCTTCAGATCCTTTATATCCTCGGCGGAGCAGACACTGGCGATGTCACTGGTTGTCTTTCCATCGATATGATCATGCATCAGGCGCATCTCGGCATCGGCATCGGGATAGCCTATGGACAGCCTCATCATAAATCGGTCCATCTGCGCCTCGGGAAGAGGATAGGTCCCCAGATATTCAACGGGATTTTGGGTGGCGATGACAAAGAAGGGCTCCGGCAGCTTATATATCTTTCCGTCTACGCTTATCTGCGACTCGGCCATCGCTTCCAGAAGGCAGGCCTGGGTCTTGGGAGAAGTGCGGTTTATCTCATCCGCCAGAAGCATCTGACACATAACGGCGCCCTGTCTGAATTCGAATTCTCCGCTTTTCATATTGTATATGGACAGACCGGTTACATCGCTCGGGAGTGTGTCGGGCGTAAACTGTATCCTGCCGAAATCCAGATCGACAGCCGCGGCCAGAGTTTTGGCAAGGGTGGTCTTGCCCACTCCCGGAACATCCTCAAGGAGGACATGTCCGCCTGACAGCAGGCATACGAGGACATCCTCAACGACCTGTTCCTTTCCGACAAAGTAGTTGTTTATCATCTTTCTTAGCCGATCAAGCATTTTTCTGTCTCCTGTTTAACGATCAGAACCCCTGTGTCTTAAATATTATTGTATGCATAGAGTCTGAAAAAAACAAGGAATGAGGGGGCAGACGGATATGGGTGACTTTACGCTGTCTTGTATGGTAATATTATAGGCAGGTTTTCAGTAGAAAACCGACGCTTTTAAGGCGTTAAAGGATGTAAAGAAAAAGGAGGAAGACAGACATGGAATTGATCGAGAGTATCAGGAGCAGAAGAAGTGTAAGAAAGTATACGGATGAAGCGGTGACGAAAGAGCAGATCGAGGAAATAGTCGATATAGCGCGTTTTTCTCCTTCATGGAAGAACAGCCAGTCGGTCAGATATATGCTCATACTGGATAAAGCGATCAAGGATAAGATAGCGGAAGAATGTGTGATGGGATTTGAGTGGAATACCACGATAATGAAAGGCGCTCCGGCGCTTATGCTTGTTCTTACCGTTGACAAGAGGGCCGGTTACGAGAGAGACGGATCGGAATCCACTTCAAAGGGAGAGCACTGGCAGTCGTTTGATGCAGGCATCGCTGCCGAAACCTTCTGCCTTGCGGCATACGGCAAGGGGCTGGGAACGGTCATCCTTGGAGTGTACGATGAGGCGAAAGTCGTAGAGATCGCGGGAGTGCCTGAAGGACAGAAAGTATCAGCGCTCATTCCCATAGGAGTTCCGGCAGAGGAGCCGCAGGCTCCGAAGAGGAAAGAGGTAGCGGATCTTCTCACGGTCAAATAAGTTTGTACTTTTTTACATACAAGGTGTATAATATCGTTTTGGTTAAGAGTGGATGAAGGACATCAGCGTAAGATATGAGCCTGAAATGCTTGAATACATGGAAAGATCGGGCAGGCATAACATAGTTATTGAGATCGCCGGATCGGACCATTCGGATCTGGAGGTGACCGAGATCTATCTGAGGCTTGTGGATGACGACATGGCTTCGTATCTTGCTGAGAGAAGGGGATATCATCCTTTTGAGACCACGACCGGAAAGGTGCTCTTTCCGAATTATGTGCTCGAGGTAGATGATGAGGTTATCTTTGGAAGAGAAAAGGTGTTCTGGATCTTCCACAGGCTGACCGTTAAGGGGATAAGATTATAAAACGACGTGAGATGCTTGAAAAGGTCATAGGTTCTTATGAACAGTATTATGATGTGAACCGTGATACTCCGACAGAACCTTTTGAAGCGGAAGCTACTTTTAAATCGCACGGAGAAGAGTATTTTCTTATCAGATCGGCCAAGATAAACGAGATGGATTCAATGGAGACGGCTTTTTTTGCCGACATTGAGAAGCTTGAAGAGACTGATTATGACAGGCTGCTCGATAAGGCCTGGGATGAGACGCTTTCCAGGGCTGATGTAAAGCCTAATCATCGGAATTCCGACGGCATACTTATAATCACGGCGAACAGTATCGACGATAAGGTAAAAAAGAAGATCAGAAATACCCGCAGATACAAGAGTTATCGTTTCTCCTTTTGGGGATGGAGCGAGATCAGGGTGATTGCTTACGAGCATCATTCGGGAAAGGTCGTTTACAACCGTCAAGGCGACATCCTGAAGAAGCTCTTTGCAAATCCATAAGGACAACCGGATATTCGGCAGATCCTTACGGGAGGAATATAAAATTTTTATTTAGGAAAAGGAGAGTTATTATGACAGCGTTACTCATTATCATTGCTGCGATCGTTTTGCTTGTCATAGGCTACATAACCTACGGTAGCTGGCTTGCAAAACAGTGGGGGATCGATCCTTCACGGCCCACTCCTGCCAATACCAGGGGCGATGGTGTAGACTATGTTCCGGCGCATCCTGCAGTTCTGATGGGACATCATTTCTCATCGATAGCAGGCGCAGGACCTATTAACGGCCCTATTCAGGCAGCCGTATTCGGTTGGGTTCCCGTATTCCTGTGGTGTGTTGTTGGCGGTATCTTTTTCGGCGGACTTCAGGACTTCGGATCACTTTTTGCTTCCATCAGACATGACGGTAAATCTGTGGGAGAGATCATCAAGGATACTATGGGCGACAGAGCCAAGAAGCTTTTCACTGTCTTTGCACTTCTGGTTCTCGTGCTTGTGGTCGCTTCATTCGTTAACGTCGTGGCCGGTACTTTCTTTACGGCGGATGATGCAGGACAGTTCGGATTTGTTTCCGGTCCCACCAATAACCAGACCACAGCTATAATCTCGGTTCTTTTCATACTTCTGGCTGTATGCTACGGCATGCTCACCAACAGGGCCGGAATGAAGACCGTTCCCGCTACGATAATAGGTATCGTAGGAATAGTCCTCATCACGATCCTTGGTCTTAATGTCGGATTCGCAATGGGCAGAACTGCCTGGATCGTATTTATTGGTGCTTATATAGCGATCGCTTCACTTATTCCGGTCTGGATCATGCTCCAGCCCCGTGATTATCTGTCATCCTTCCTGCTTTATGCGATGATGGCGATAGCGGTATTCGGGATACTGTATGCGGCATTTTCAGGTTCGGCTTCATTCCAGCTTCCTGCATTCACCGGCTTTAACAATGAGAAGCTCGGCTTCATGTTCCCTGCTCTGTTCATCACGGTAGCCTGCGGAGCATGCTCAGGTTTCCATTCACTTATATCTACGGGAACTTCTTCGAAGCAGATCTCGAGTGAAGCTCATGCTAAGCCCATAGGTTACGGCTCAATGCTTATAGAGTCAGCGCTCGGTGTTATTTCCCTCATTGCAGTCGGAATGGTCTTCTCAAAGTATACGAACGGTGATTTCGGATCTCCTTCAGCGGCATTCGGCGCAGGTATCGCTATCATGTTCGGTCCCGAAGGCTCTACACAGTATAACGTTATAGCGGCGCTCCTTACGCTTGCTGTTTCTGTTTTTGCTCTGACATCTCTTGATTCGGCAACAAGACTTTCAAGATTCATGTTCTCGGAGCTTTTCCTTAAAGAAGGAGAGAGCTCTTATAAAGATGCTGACGGGATCCGCAAGTTCCTTGCTCATCCCCTTACGGGAACACTTCTTATGGTCGTGATCGGCTGTATACTCGGTGGTCTTTCACTTTCACAGATCTGGGGACTTTTCGGAGCAGCAAACCAGCTTCTTGCAGGTATCGCTCTTCTGGCAGTATGCTGCTGGCTCGGTGAGGTCGGAAAGAACAATAAGATGTTCTATATCCCTATGTGCTTCATGCTTGTAGCTACAGTAACTTCACTTGTAATGACGATATTCAAGAAGTTCGGCATGATCGGCGCAGGTGAGGCAGCATGGGGTGACTGGTTCCAGCTCATCTTTGCTATCGCAATGGTCGTGCTTGCGATCATCCTTGTGATCGAGGCTGTAGGCGCACTGAAGAAGCAGGCGGCAACCAAGAAAGCATAATATTTCCCGGCGCATTTTTGATCCGGCGCATCGGAAGCATAGCTTCCCGTGTGGGTTTGGATCTTTCATGCAGGAAGTCAAAACATCAAGGTTGATCCATAACATTACGGAAGGCTGTCCGCAAGGGCAGCCTTTTCGATTCAGGGTTTTTATGATAACATGATGGACACGAAGAGACGATAACGGTTTTGCTGTAAAAAAAGCATGACAACGGAGGTCATAAATATGGAAAATACGGAAAACGTCAAAATAACCAAAGACATGCTCGTCGGAGATATTCTCAGAGCCTATCCTCAATCAATGTATGCGCTCATGGAGTGTGGCATGGGATGTATAGGCTGTCCTGCTTCACAGGCTGAGTCCGTAGCGGATGCGGCTATGGTCCATGGCCTGGACGGGGATGATATAGTCCGTTATCTCAATGAATATATCGAGGCTTCTCAGGAGGAAGCAGCGAATTCCGGCAATTGAAGGTCACGATAAGAACATTTTTGAAAAGACCGGGATGCGGCTGAGCCGGATGCCTTATTTATATTTGTGAAATGGTCACATTTAAGTACATCAAAGAACAGATAAGAGTCACAAGGGAGCATGATCCCGCTATACACAGCGACTGGGAGGTTTTCTTATATCCCAGCTTTTGGGCTGTTTATTATTACAGAAAGGCGCATGAGCACTATCTCAAGGGCCATTACTTCAGAGCCAGATACATATCTCAGAAAGCAGTGAGGAAAACCGGGATCGAGATCCATCCGGGCGCGAAGATCGGCAGGAATTTCTTCATTGACCACGGTACGGGAGTAATAATAGGCGAGACCACCGAGATAGGCGATAACGTGCTCCTCTATCAGGGAGTCACCCTGGGGGGAACAGGCAAGGAAAAGGGCAAGCGTCATCCCACGATAGGCAACAATGTGATGATCAGCGCCGGCGCAAAGGTTTTGGGGTCTTTTACCATTGGTGACAATGTAAAGATCGGTGCCGGTTCGGTAGTGCTGGAATCGGTTCCGGATAACTGCACGGTTGTCGGAGTCCCGGGCCGTATAGTGAAACGGTATGACCGGGAGATCCCTTCCGAGAATATCGACCAGACAAGTCTTCCGGATCCCGTGAGGGAGGATCTGGACGAGCTCAAGAATGCGAATGCGGAGCTTACGAACCATATCCTGCGGCTTGAGGAGGAGCTCAGGTTCATAAAAAACGAGGCGTCGGGCAAGACCGAGAGAAGCAGGATAGAAATGGATAAAGCAAATACTGAAGGCATGAACGGAGATGGGATCTGAAAAGAGAGATCCCGGGGAGAACAGGATAATATGCGCATATATAACACACTTACCAAAAAACTTGAAGAATTTGTACCCATAACGCCGGGGAGGATCACCATGTATGTATGCGGTCCGACCGTATACAACCTGATCCATATCGGTAATGCCCGGCCGATGATAGTCTTTGATACCTTCAGACGGTATATGACCTATCGGGGTTATGAGGTTGATTATGTATCGAACTTCACCGATGTCGACGACAAGATAATCAAGGCTTCAAATGAGGAAGGTGTCAGCGCATCCGAGATATCGGAAAAGTACATAAAAGAGTGCAGAAAAGATATGGAGGGGCTTAATGTGCTGCCGGCTACGGAGCATCCGCAGGCGACCAGAGAGATCCCGGAAATGATAGATATGATAAAGGTCCTTGAGAGCAAGGGATACGCTTACAAAGCAGCCGACGGGACCGTATACTACCGTACGAGGAAGTTTGAGGGCTATGGGAAGCTGTCGGGTAAGAATCTGGACGATCTCGAGTCCGGACACCGTTCGGAGGATCATGCGCTTAAGGTGACGGGATCCGAGGGAAAAGAGGACGAGCTGGACTTTGTGCTCTGGAAACCCAGAAAGGAAGGGGAGCCCTACTGGGATTCACCCTGGTGTGAGGGACGTCCCGGCTGGCATATCGAATGCTCATGCATGTCCAAGAAATACCTCGGGAATACGATCGATATACATGCGGGGGGAGAGGATCTGATCTTTCCGCACCACGAGAATGAGATCGCGCAGTCCGAGGCGGCGAACGGGGTGCCGTTTGCGCATTACTGGATGCATAACGGATTTTTGAACATAGACAATCAGAAGATGAGCAAGTCTCTCGGAAACTTCTTTACCGTAAGGGACATTGCCGCAAAATACGATCTGCAGGTATTGAGATTCTTTATGCTGTCAGCACAGTACAGATCGCCGCTCAACTTCTCCGACAAGCTTATGGAATCGGCGGGAGCGGGACTGGAACGTATAAGGAATTCGGTATCGAATCTGCAGGACATCACAGTATCGGGAGCGGACGGTGAAATGACAGCGGCCGAAAAGGAAAGCTGCAGGGAAGCTGAGCGGCACATGAAGAGATTCGATGAGGTCATGGACGATGATCTGAATACCGCGGATGCGATCTCCGTGATATTTGATCTTGTGCGTCTGGCAAACACAACGGCAGCAAACGGCGCGACGAAGGCATATGCTTCTACTCTCCGTGACAGCATAGTAAAGCTCGGAGAGGTTCTGGGCCTCGTGTTTGAGACCGCAAAAGGGGATCTTGATGAAGATATAGAGAAGCTTATCGAGGAAAGACAGGCGGCCAGGAAGGCAAAGGATTTTGCCAGAGCCGATGAGATAAGGGACGAGCTTCTTGCCAGAGGGATACAGCTTAAAGATACCAGAGAGGGTGTCAAGTGGAGCAGGATCTAGAGGGACTGATCCCGGGAGAGGGCGACGGATCCATCGACCTCAGGACATATTCACCGCTTACACTTGCGTTCCTTGGGGACGGAGTTTATGGTCTATGTGTGAGGAGCCGGCTTGTAAAAATGGGAAACACCCATGCCAGGGTTTTGCATGAGAGGACCGCAAGGACAGTGAGCGCCACGGCGCAGGCCAAAGCATATGACAGGCTTGAGGAAGGCGGGGTTCTGACGGAGGAGGAAGCTGACATCATGCGCAGAGGCTTAAATGCGCATGTATCGCATCAGGCAAAGAATGCATCGAGCCTTGAATATCACAAGGCCACAGGTCTGGAGGCGCTTTTCGGATATCTTTATCTTTCGGGGGCCGGGGCCCGTATCGGCGAGCTGATCGATGTATGTATCGATGAAGCAGGCATTTGAGGAGCATAGTGATGGATATGGAAAACAAGGCAGCTGAAAGCGGTCAGATCGAGGGAAGAAACGAAGTGATAGAAGCTTTCAGGTCGGGGAAGACCATTGAACGGGTGTATATCCTGGACGGTTCTCACGACGGAAAGCTTGACACCATAAGGCGGGAGGCAAAGAAGGCGGGGATAAGGGCAGACTTTGTGGATCGTAAGAGGCTTGATTCGATGAGCCTCACAGGCAATCACCAGGGAGTCATAGCGAAAGCCGCGTCTTACGGATATGCTGAGGTAGACGATATATTGGAAAGGGCTTCCGAAAAAGGAGAAGCGCCTTTTATTTTTTTGCTCGACGGGATAGAGGATCCGCATAATCTTGGCGCCATGATAAGGACAGCCGATCTTGCCGGGGCTCACGGAGTGATAATCCCCAGGGACAGGGCGGTCGGCCTTACGGCAACGGTGGCGAGGGCCTCGGCCGGAGCGATCAATTACGTGCCGGTGGCAAAGGTGACAAATCTGTCCCGGACCATGGAGGATCTTAAAAAAAGAGGAATGTGGTTTGCGGGGGCCGATATGGACGGTGCGCTTATGTATGACTGTGATCTGACCGGCCCTATGGGACTTGTCATCGGGGCAGAGGGTACAGGTCTTTCAAGACTTGTGAAGGAGAAGTGCGATCATGTCGTACGCATACCGACTTCCGGGAATATCGATTCCCTCAATGCTTCGGTAGCCTGCGGCGTGCTGGCCTTTGAGATCGTAAGGCAGAGGACAATGAGGTAAGAGCAGGGCTTAGAGGCAGGCCATGAACAGCAGCGAATACCGGATGTGATCAGGAAAGCGGTGGTTATGATCAGTTCATACTCAGACGAGGAGATAATAGAGAATATACGCGACGGTGAATCGTCGGGGGTGGATGAGCTCTTTGAACGATACAAGAACATAGTGAGGTCCATTGCTTCCACAATGTATCTGATCGGGGGAGAAAACGAAGATCTGATACAGGAAGGGATGATAGGACTTTTTAAGGCTGTCCAGGAGTACGATCCGGGACGGGACGCTTCCTTCGGAACCTTTGCGAGATTGTGCATAACCCGCCAGATATACTCTGCAGTCAAGGCGTCGGGGCGAAAGAAGCATATCCCGCTCAACACATATGTGTCACTTTATGGTGAGACCAGGGATGAGGATGAAAACGGAAGGCCGGTCGAGGTAAAGGACATGCTGAGGGCAAGCGATACGACCGAACCCGAGCAGGTAGTGCTTTCCAATGAAAAGAGTGAGGAGATCGAACGGGCGATAGAAGAGGAGCTTTCATCATTTGAGAAAAATGTGCTTGAACTCTACGTGACCGGGATGAGTTATTCCGACATAGCCGATGTCCTGGGTAAAAATGAGAAAGCGATGGATAACGCGATACAGAGGATAAGAGGCAAGCTCAAGAAATATCTGTAAAAAAGGGATCCCCATTATCGATATGGGGATCCGCATTTATAAAATGCTGCTGTCCAGAATCGAACTGGAGACCTCCGCACTACCAATGCGGCGCACTACCGACTGTGCTACAACAGCGTTCATAGCCTTTCGGCGATCAGGCTCAGTGCAATGAACCGAAAGAGATTTTATCATGTTTCCATTCTTAATTCAACCGGAATCACCTAAAATCTTAAGCTATTCCATATGGAATTTCCATATCATCCGTGATAAAATCTTTCGTGGACACAGAAAACAAAGGAAGCAGGGAATCATATGTCAGAGGAGAGATCCAGAAATTTTATCGAAAATGAGATCGATAAAGATCTTAAAGAAGGAGTATACGATACCGTTCACACCAGGTTCCCTCCGGAACCCAACGGGTATCTTCACATAGGTCATGCAAAGTCGATACTGCTGAACTACGGACTTGCAAAGGAGTATGGCGGCAAGTTCAATCTCAGGTTCGATGATACCAATCCCACAAAAGAGAAGAGTGAATTTGTGGAATCCATAAAAGAAGACGTGCGCTGGCTCGGGGCGGATTTCGAGGACCGGCTGTTTTTTGCATCGGATTATTTCGACAGGATGTACGAGGCTGCGGTAACCCTGATAAAGAAGGGGCTGGCCTATGTTTCGGAGCTTACCGCGGATGAGATAAGGGAATACAGGGGTACACTTACGGAACCCGGAAAGAACGATCCCATGAGGGATCGCGGCATAGAAGAAAATCTCGACCTTTTTGAGAGGATGAGGGCGGGAGATTTTGCCGATGGTGAGAGGACATTGAGGGCGAAGATCGATATGGCTTCCCCGAACATCAATATGAGGGATCCGATCATATACAGGGTGGCGCATCTGTCCCATCAGAATACGGGCGATAAATGGTGTATCTATCCCATGTACGATTTTGCACATCCTTTGGAGGATGCATTCGAAGGGATCACTCATTCCATATGCACTCTGGAATTCGAGGATCACAGACCCCTGTACAATTGGGTAGTGGAGAATGTAGGCTTCGAGATGCCTCCGAGGCAGATAGAGTTTGCGAAGCTTTATCTTAACAATGTGGTCACGGGGAAGAGATACATAAAGAAGCTTGTAGAAGAAGGAACGGTGGATGGCTGGGATGATCCCAGGCTGGTTTCGATCGCCGGACTCCGAAGAAGAGGATATACACCCGATTCGCTCAGGAGATTTGTAGAGCTTTCAGGGGTTTCAAAAGCAAATTCGACTGCCGAGATGCCCATGCTCGAATACTGCATCAGAGAGGATCTCAAGTTTAAGGACAAGCGCATTATGGCGATCCTCGATCCGATAAAGCTGGTCATAGACAATTATCCCGACGGACAGATCGAGATGGTAAAGGGTACAAACAATCCGGACAATCCGGAGCTTGGAGACAGGGAGATCCCCTTTGGCAAAGAGCTCTATATAGAGCGCGAGGACTTCATGGAGGAGCCTCCCAAAAAGTATTTCAGGCTTTTCCCGGGGAATGAGGTCCGGCTCATGAACGCATATTTTGTCAGATGCACGGATTTTGAGAAGGATGCGGGCGGCAAAGTCACGGTAGTGCACTGTACTTATGATCCCGAGACAAAACAGGGAACGGATAAGGAAATGCCCCGCAAAGTCAAGGGGACTATACACTGGGTCCTGGCTGAAAAAGCAGTGAGATTTACCGCCAGACTCTATGATAATATCGTTGATGAGGAAAAGGGCGTTTACGATGAGGAAGGCAACGTGAACGTAAATCCGGATTCCCTCATCACAATGACGGAATGCTATGCCGAGCCGGAGCTTTCAGGTGCAAAGGCGTATGATTCGTTTCAGTTTGTCAGGAACGGTTTTTTCTGTGTCGATCCCAAGGATTCAAAAGAGGGAGCTATCGTCATGAACAGGGTGGTGTCTCTTAAATCCTCTTTCAGGCTTCCGACCGATGCAGCAGGGGCACGGTAATACAGGTTTTCATCTATATACTCATGTATAAGATAAGGGGGAAAAATGGGGATCCTTTCCGGTTTAAAGAAATTCGGAGTCGACATGGATGAGGACATTTATGGCGACAACAAAGCAAAGATAAGCGAGGAGCAGGCATTAAAAGCAGCTAAGGCCAAGGAGGAAGCCGAAAAGCAGGCAGCTGCCGCGGCTGCGAAAAAGGCCGTGGATGAGGCATCCTATCTGCTTGCCAAGTCATACGAGTGCCCTGTATGTGACAAGCCTTTTAAATCTCTCGCGGTAAAAGCAAACAGATCGAGGGTTGTATCCAGCGATATAGATCTTAAGCCGATTTACGAGCCCGTGGATACGCTTAAGTATACCGTCGTATCCTGTCCGTACTGCGGTTATTCTGCTCTTACCAGAACGTTCCCGTATCTTACATCCAACCAGAAAAAGTTCGTGCGTGAGAAGATCACGAAAAAATATGCGTCGAGTTTAAGCAAGGGTGATCAGACGACGTATTCCTATGAGGAAGCGCTGAAAAGATATGAGCTTGCTTTTGCGACGGCAATGGCGATAACAGCCAAAACTTCCGAAAAAGCCTATCTCTGTCTTTCCATGTCGTGGCTTGTGAGAGGACAGAGAAAACTGCTGGATGTAAAT
>JAILQK010000233.1 GCA_024699045.1 Lachnospiraceae bacterium
GGTCTCTTCTTCCTCAGACTCCTCAGTACTGTTTTCCGCCTCTGACGCTTCTGCCGTTCCCGGCATTCCTTCTGCTGTCTGCGATTCGCTAATTTCCGGCATTCCTTCTGCTGTCGGCATTTCGCCCGTTTCCGGCATTCCCTCTTCTGTCGGCGCTTCACCCGTTTCCGACATCCCTTCCGACGCAGGTGCTTCTCCGGCGGAATTCTCCGATGCCCCGCCTCCGTGTGGCATATTTCCCATGCCGCCGGGGCCGCCCATTCCAAACATATCCCCCGAGCCGCCATTCGCGTTCAGTCCGTCATCCTGGGGATAGATCAGTATATCTCCGTCTTTGATATCAATGGTCAGCGCTTCTATTCCCTCATAGCATTTGGTGATCGTGACCGATCCTCCGCTTATTTCGAACGCCTTGTCGGAATGGATCCCGTCATCCGCCGCGCCGAGGGTGATATCTCCGCCTACGATATTTACATCTCCGGCAGCGTGTATCGCATCGTCTTCGCTTGTGACATCGACCGTTCCTGACTCCATATAGAAATATCCATCCTCATGGTTTATGACCAGTCCGTCATCCCCCGCTTCCACGCTGACCGCTGCATCCTTTATGCGTATACTGTCATTTGCTCTGATCCCGTCAACAGGCGCATCCACCTCGATCTCGCCTCCGGTTAACACCAGATCGTCCTTGGCGACTATCCCATGCATATATCCTGCGGTAACGACAAGCCTGCCGCTGCCGTTTATAGTAAGATCGTCATGCGCATGTATCACTCCTGTAACCTCATCCTGCACAGCGGTATCGGAGTACTCCGCTCCGCTTTCGAGCCTGTTTTCTGTTCCTTCCGCCAGCGTAAGAAATACCTTATCAGCCTGCTCAACCTTAAACGCGGCATCATCGGAACAGCTTATATCAACTCCGTTGAGCATGATGAAAACCTTCGAAGAATCATAAGCATCAACTATGATGCTTCCATCATTCAATTTGCCCGAAAGCAGATATCTGCCCGCCGCGGAGATATAAACATCTCCGTCATAGGTATACACTCCTTCTCCGTCGATGTCCGCGCCGTCTCCCGTCAAGGTTATATTTACGGCCTCAGTCGTATCCCAGGTTCCATCCTGGTCCTTGGCTGTAAAATATGCGCTGCCTTCATAACCTTCGGCATCCTCATCAACAACAGCCCTGATTCCCAGCGCCTCGCCGTTCATAAAAAGACACGTAAAGATCAATGCGCATATCGTCACTATTATGCATATCCGGTCAAAATTTTTGTTCGTAGACAAATTCCTGCTCCTTTATACGATATCGTGCCTTTTTATCCTGATCAGCCCATGTAATCTCCGTTATAAGAAACGAGAACCGCGCTCTCGATCCCGGGAAGCTCGGAAAGTTCATTTATAAAATCCGTATTATCGTCATTTAGTCTGATCTCCGCATTTACCTCCACAGAACCTTTCCGTGCGGTCTTGCTCTTTACCACACAGCGCTTTGTCTTTCCGGAAAGAAACTCAAAGGCTTTCTTCTCACTCTCGGATCCGTCACACCTGATAACGACAATGAAGGGTTCCGCCGCCTCCTTACGGTTTGCAAAGATCATTATTATGACTCCTATGATCACACTGCCAAAGACCGCGAAGGGGATAAGTCCTGCCGCCAGCACTATACCTGCCGCGATCGCCCAAAACAGAAAAGCAATATCCAAAGGCTCTTTGATCGCGGTACGAAAACGAACGATCGAAAGGGCACCGACCATACCTAAGGAAAGGACTACATTACTTGTGACCGCGAGGATAACAAATGTGGTTATCATGGTAAGGGCCACCAGCGTGACTCCGAAACTTGAGGAATACATAACTCCGGAATATGTCTTTTTATAGATCAGAAAAATGAAAAGCCCGATGGCAAAGGCAAGTACCATGGCGACCACCATGTCAAACGCGCTGACACTTGTAACATTTTCCAGAAAACTTGATTTAAAGATATCGCTGAATGTCATATTTTTTCTCCTTTTCTTACCGTTTTTCTTTTCTTATTGCTGTTCTTTTTTATCGTTGATCTTTTCTTATCCGTATACACGGCATTGTGCGTATTTTGAAAATGCTCCGACCCGGCATCCGGGAAGCTGTACGGCATCTCTTATGATATCGGGAAGATAATCGTCCCATTTGACTTCCATGATCACCGGAGCCTCTCCCGCAGGGACTGTCACCAGTCCGGGATTAAGAAAATCAATATTGCCCATGCCTGTCCGGATATCATAATCGAGCGTCACCCTTACATTGCCCGGACCAAAAATAAAAGGCTCTCTGGTATAATCGACTACCGTCATCGGCTTCATTCCCTGATATCTCATCTTGCAGTACAGTTCTTCCACAAGAGACCTTCCGCTTTCAAGCATCCAGTCAATGTCTCCGTCGACTATCCTTTGAGCTTCTTCTGCGGTAAGACTGGCGCTGTATTTCGTTCCGAGGCCGTTTAGCTTACTCTTTTTTTCCAGATGGATGAGCGACGGATCGAGATTGTAATACCGGATACGGAATTTCTCCCGTCTGTTGACCCCGTCGACTTTTTCACGAAGCGCCTTATCATTGGCGTTATCAAAATACAGACTCCTGATCAGATATCTGCCGTCCCTGGCGTGAGGATCCGGCATCGCGACCGCCCTCATCCTCGCCCTGATGGTAAGCAGATCCGCGTAACTGATCTCATGTTTCCATTCATGTCTGTATCGTTTTGCTCCTGATGCTCCCATAGGGATCCCCCTTTCCCTGTTTATTCTTTAGATTATAGACCAAGATGATATCGGATGATTTTGTCAGATCTGTGAACAAACTCGTAAGATTCTTTGCTCTGTATTCCTGAAGATACTGAGCGGCCCGGGGCATTGCCGTGTGTCAGGCTGATATCTCTATTTCTTCCGGTCCGGGCAGGCGATCTCCACCACGTCTTCTATGATGTGATGCAGCGCCTCCGCCAGCTCAGTATCCGCGCATCTGTAAAAGACTTCCTTTCCCTCTCTTCTGGAAACCACAAGTCCCGCAGTCTTGAGAAAACGCAGATGATGCGATACGGCCGGAGAAGACATGTTCATTATCGCAGCCAGATCCGCCACACACTCCTCAGTATGGCAGAGCAGCCAGAAAAGCTTGACTCTGGTCGTATCTCCCAAAAGCTTGAATATTTCGGACGCAACGGAAAAGCCCTCCAGCGCCGGCATCTCCCTGATGATATCTTTAATCTTGTCGTTATTTCCATGATCATGCGGCAGTATCATAATTACCTCCTGTATTCCGTTTCG
>JAILQK010000011.1 GCA_024699045.1 Lachnospiraceae bacterium
TTGTGCATTTTGCACAAAATTTTCATGTTTTTTGTCTTTTTATAGTAATTGTATACAAAATTTTTAGACTATATGCTATAATCTTTTCAATAGTTTCTCTTTGGAGGTAACCCATTATGATGATCGTTAAAAAGGAGATGATCGCCATGCTTCTCGCAGGCGGTCAGGGCAGCAGACTCGGCGTACTGACTACCCGAATGGCAAAACCTGCCGTCCCCTTCGGCGGGCGTTACAGGATTATCGATTTTCCACTTTCTAACTGCATCAACTCAGGAATTGATACTGTAGGTGTCCTTACGCAATACCAGCCCTTGCGGTTGAATACTCATATCGGGATCGGTATCCCCTGGGACCTCGATAAGAACGTAGGAGGTGTGACCATCCTACCGCCCTTCGAGCGTAATATAAACACTGACTGGTATACCGGTACTGCAAATGCTATCTATCAGAACATCGAATACATGGAGAGCTATAATCCGGACTATGTACTCATACTTTCGGGAGACCATATCTATAAGATGGACTACGAAGTGATGCTCGATTTCCATAAGCGCAACAATGCAGCGGTCTCTATCGCAGTAATCCCTGTGCCCATGGAAGAAGCCAGCAGATTCGGTATCGTGGTAACAGATGAAAACAAAAAGATAGTAGAGTTCCAGGAGAAGCCTGAGCATCCCTCAAGCAATCTTGCCTCCATGGGTATCTATATCTTTTCATGGGATGTGCTCAAGGAAGCACTGATCGCCAATGCAGAGCAGTCAAACCTCGACTTCGGAAAGCATGTCATACCCTATTGTCACGAAAAGGGGAAGCGCATATATGCTTACGAGTTTAATTCATACTGGAAGGATGTTGGAACTCTTCACTCCTACTGGCAGGCCAATATGGAGCTGGTGGATCTCATCCCCGAGTTCAATCTTTACGAGGAATACTGGAAGATCTATACCAAGTATCAGAACATACCTCCCACATACATGGGCAACAATTCCCACGTGGAAAGGGCTATCATCGGTGACCAGACCGGCGTGTTCGGAAGGGTCTACGGCTCTGTCATAGGATGCAATGTCCAGATAGGAGAAGGTTCAGAAGTCTATGACTCCATAATCATGAACGGAGCAAAGATCGGCCCCAACTGCCATATAGAAAAGGGAATAATAGCCGAGGATGCCGTGATCGGCGAGAATGTATGCCTTGGCGGAGGCGAGAATCGAGAAAACGACACAAGACCTGACATATACAATAACGGCCTTGTGACTGTCGCGGAGCATACCATAGTCCCCGACAATGTAACTGTCGGTAAGAATTCCGTACTATCCGGTGAGCTTCTGGAGTCCGATTTCCCCGGAGGATCACTACCTTCAGGAAGTACTTTGATAAAGGCAGGTGACAGACGATGAGAGCTATTGGAATGATACTTGCCGGCGGAAACAGTCGCCGCATAAGAGAACTCACAAAAAACAGGGCTGTGGCTGCACTGCCCATTGCCGGAAACTTCAGAAGCATTGATTTTCCGCTGTCAGCCATGACAAACTCACATATCCAGAAGGTTGCGGTATTTACTCAATACAATGCCCGCTCCCTTACCGAGCATCTGAGTTCCTCCAAATGGTGGAATTTCGGACGTAAGCAGGGCGGACTGACTATCTTTACACCGTCCATTACCGATGACAATAACCTCTGGTTCAGAGACACTGCCGATGCCATGTATCAGAATCTTTCATTCCTTAAGGAAAGCCATGAGCCCTACGTTATAATCGCGTCGGGCGACTGCATCTACAAGATCGATTTCGGCAAGGTCCTTGAATATCATATAGACAAGAAAGCCGATATCACGGTGGTTGTCAAGGAGCTTCCCGACGACCGTCACCCCGAGAGATTCGGCTGCGTGAAGCTTGATTCGGACAACAAGATAATCGACTTTGAGGAGAAGCCCGTTGTGGCAAACTCAAATATAGTATCCTGCGGTATCTATATCCTCCGCAGGCGCCAGCTTATCGAACTCATCGAAAAGAGCGCCGAGGAAGACCGCCATGATTTCGTAAGCGATATCCTCGTCAGATATCGTGATGTAAAGGATATCTACGCATACAAGCTCGAGACCTACTGGAGCAATATCGCGACTTTGGAGGATTATTACAGGACAAATATGGATTTCCTGCAGATGGATGTGCGCAGGTTCTTCATGTCCCAGTATCCTACAGTAGATACGAAGGTCGATGATCTCCCGCCCGCAAAGTACAACATGGGTTCAGACATCAAAAACAGCCTGATCGCCTCCGGCTCCATAATAAACGGTACCATAGAGAATTCAGTGCTGTTCAAGAAAGCTTTCATAGGGAATAACTGCTTCATCAAAAACTCGATCATTTTGAATGACGTATACATCGGTGA
>JAILQK010000136.1 GCA_024699045.1 Lachnospiraceae bacterium
GCATAAGCGCGGGATCACTGCCGGCTATGCCAAATTCGAGACTTTTCCCATATGGAACCTGCCGCTGAAGCATCCCGTCAATCTTGCTTATGAAGCGGCAACGGCGGATCTTAACGATGTCAATATGATCGATCCTTTTCATCTTGAATCATATGGCGTGACCACCGTTAACTACAATCGGGACATTGAGATCTTTCCGGTGCTCAAGGCAATGTTTGAAGAGATCCTCGGAGAGTGTCCTTATAAATCCCCCACCGATATGGGTGTCAATATGGCGGGGAACTGTATCATTGATGATGAGATATGCCGGCAGGCTTCAAAGCAGGAGATCATACGCAGGTATTTTAAGGGCGCGTGCGATCTGAAGCTTGGTAATGTAAGTACAGATGTGTTGAGGAAGCTTGAGCTTGTCATGAAACAGGCCGGAGTTTCGACCGAGGACAGGAGAGTGGTGCTTGCCGCAAGGGAACGCATGGAAAAGACCGAGACTCCCTGCGCGGCGATCGAGCTCCATGACGGAAGGATCATGACGGGCAAGACAAACGATCTTCTGGGGGCTGTGGCATCATGCCTTATCAATTCACTCAAGCTCAATGCCGACATTCCGCATCCGGTCCATCTTATAAGCAGAGAGTCGCTTGAACCTATACAGACCCTTAAGACACAATATCTCGGCGCGCATAATCCGAGACTCCATACGGATGAGATGCTCATCGCGCTTTCCGTCTCGGCGGCGACCGATCCCAGGGCCAGGCTCACTCTTGAGCAGCTTCCCTATATGAGAGACTGTGAAGCGCATTCTACGGTAATGCTGTCTTCTGTAGACGAGGATGTCTTCAGAAAGCTCGGCATAAGACTTACCTGCGACCCCGTGCTCCCTTCGGGCAACCGGGGAACCGAATCCCAGAATAAAGAAACATCGGAGTGATCAAATGACAGACAATGAAATAAAAGAGATAAAAAAACAGTTATCTCCGGATAACTGCATTATAGACCGTATCTGCGGCTGCTATGTCAATAATGAAAAAGAGAAGCAGGCGATCTCAAAGGAAGCCTTTCTGAGTCTTTCCGATGAGGAACAGCATAAATATTTTGAGATATTCAAAAAGATACTTACAGGAACCCGGGGCAGGAATATCATAGACATGGAGTTTCCGCTCGCCGAGGAGGCCGCAGGCGGCAAACAGGCGGATCTGCTTGCCCTGAGGGAATCGCATCTTGAAGATGACGCCCTTGTGGAAGCTTTCTATGATAAAGTGATCGCAAGCTATGATACCGTTGAAAAGCTATATATCATCCTTATCCATGCGATATATGATGTTCCGGGAATGACGACCGATATGATCATCAATGAAGATGCTTCGGAGGGGGTATACGACCATATCTTCTGCGCGGTCTGTCCCGTAAAGCTTGAAAAGGGTACGCTTTCGTATGATCCCGGAGAGAACAGGATATCCGAGAAGGTTAGAGACTGGATAGTGTCGGATCCGGCACACGGCTTCCTTTTCCCGGAATTCAATGACCGTGCCGCGGATATTCATTCGGTCCTGTATTACACAAAAAAGAGTGAAGAGATGCAGGAAGGCTTTATCGACAGTGTGCTTGGGGCGGAGCCTCCTATGACAGCCGGGGCCCAGGCGGACTTTTTCAATACCGTGGTCCGGGAAACCCTGGGGGATGAGATAAGCCTTGGGGATGTGATGTCGATCAACGATAATGTCCGCATAATGATCAGGGACCATTCGGATGATCCGGATCCATATCTTATGGATAAAAAGGAGATCCGAAAGGTATTTGAAAGGAGCGGGATCGACAACGAGGTCATGGAGGACTTCGACTGGAAATATGATGAAGTCGTTAAGGAAAACGCAGAGGATGATGAGGAAGCAAATCCGGAGTCCTATATTCAGGCAACCAACATCCAGGGGATAAAAAAGATCGATATCAGGACTCCCGATATTGTCATCAAGGTCAATCCGGAACGCACCGATCTGATCGAGACGAGATTTATCGACGGTAAGGAATGTCTGGTGATAACCGTTGATGACAGGGTCGAGATAAACGGGATGGAGGTACATACCATACATCGGAGGGATCGGTGACATATACGTGAGCGTTGTTTTCAGGCTTTTTTACGCATAAGGATGGACAGAGCATGCGTGAGATCGAGTTTAAAATGGAGATCGCCTACGATCATATAAAAAAAGGTGTTAAGGTTACTGTCGAAAAAGGTGAGCTACAGGACGGACTTGTGGTATACTATACCATAGTACCCGCTATAGCCATGTCAGGAAACTTTCCCAGACAGGAAGCTCTAAGTGTTGATACCGGCATCATATCCGAGGTCAGACAGGACGAGAACAGTGGGGCGTATTATGTGACGGTTGAGTTTGATGAGTAGATGATATGGGTACCTACGGGGAAAGACTAAAGAATTCCAGATCGTATGAAGAAACGGTTACGTCCAATCTTTGCCGTATACTTTTGATCTGTGTGATAGCGGTTCCGGCGCTTCTGTTCGGAGCCAATCTGGGGATGTGTACGCTGCCTCAGGGGCAGCTGTATGCGACCTGTTTTATAATGGTTCTTGCCACTGTAGCTCCGATAATGCTCTATAAGAGCAGGATCCCGATCGGATTCATCAAATACTATATAGGCATTACGGTCTCTCTGGCTGTCTGGGCGATCACACTGATCCCGGAGGTCGATATCAGGACAGGCTACCTTATAGGAGTAGCCGTTGCTCTGATATATCTTGATATCCAGCTTATGACCATCACTGCGGTCTTTTCCTATATCCTTATGTGTCTGTCGCTGCTCTTACTGTATATGTGGACCGATACGGGAGAGGGGGCGATAGCTTCGGTCTTTCAGGATTCCAACGGAGATCTTGTTTCCGCGCTCCTGAGGTTCACACTGGAGTTTGTGCTTTTGATGCCGGCTTTCTTCATGGCGAGCATCCTGGCAAAAAGACATCTGATGAGTGAAGAGGAGCTCTTTATCGAGCTTTCCGCCGAGGAGGAAAGATACAGGCTTGCTTTTGAAGGCTCCGACGATGTCATCTTTGATTACGTATACGATACCGATAATCTGACTTATTACGGTTCCCTTCTTGAAGACAATCCCGATAATTCCGTTGAACGGCATCTGAATCATGCTTTTGAGGCGCTCTCTAAGGGAGAGATCCTTCACAGTGAAGATATCGAATCCGTAATAAACTTTATCAACGGAGAATGCGACGAGCCGCTCACGGTCAGGCTGTGCGGGAAGGAACCCGGGGAATATATCTGGATCCGGATCGAAGGCCGGGTCGTAAAACGCGGTGAGAAGAAGATCCGTGTCGTGGGTAAGATCACGGATATAACCGAGGAGAAGGATAAGGAAGCAAATTTCCTCGAAGCGGCAAAGAGGGACAGCGCCACCGGTTTCTATGCATGGGATATAGGCGAAAGACTGATAGAAAAGCTTGAGGATGAAGAAGGGAAAAAGCTCTGTTATCTGTTTTTCAAGATATTAAATCTTCAGGACATCACCGACCAGTACGGAAGCTTTTTCATGGATGCCATAATATCGAGGATCGCCGATACTTCGCAGAGCGTCCTTAAGCCGGAGGATTATCTTTTCAGACTGAATAATGATACGTTTATCGCGCTCATGATCGATACGGATGATGATATCATCTCCATGATCCACTCGAGCCTTGAGCATTCGCTGGATCATATATATACCGGCGAAGACGGGAACGGGCTTGATTACATAGTAAGGTTCATACGTGATAAAAGCGAACTCCTAAAATATATCGAGGGAGAAAGCTCCGCGACGGTCGAGCCTGTCAAAAAGAGCGGGGATCTTGATTATGATTCCGTCAGCTTTACCTTCAATATACTTGAGCATTCAAAGGATTTCGCAACCTCGATGATGCTCCTGCTCGAGCATATCGCGAATAAATTCAATATCGTAAATATTCACGTGATGGAGCGGGATGATACTCCGGGACTCGAGATATGCCTGTATGATTTCACATCGATGCCGGGAGGAAACAGGTACGCTCAGGGGGATCGCAGAGAAAGCGATACGACCGAGCTTCAGATGACCTATGACATACTCGCGAACAGTGAATATGTGATAATGAACAGTTCTTTCCTTTCCAATTACAGCAACGATACCCGAAACCGGATAGCAAATGAACATACCTCTCATTTTGTCGTTCCGATCCTTTCGGCGGGTGAGCTTTACGGTACGGTTGATTATGAGCATCTGAACATAGATTATGAATGGCCCGAGACCACCGTGAACACTCTGGTCGAGGTTACCAGATGTATGTCCACTTATCTTCTGAGAGACCGGGCGGATTCGGCGAGCAAGGCGAAGAGTGATTTCCTTGCGTCCGTCTCTCACGAGATCCGGACTCCCCTGAATGCCATCTCGGGCTTCTCGGAGCTTATGCTCTCACAGGAGACGCTTGATTCGGAATCCAGGAGATTCGCGACCGGCATTAAGGGCTCGGCGGACAATCTGCTTGCGATCATCAGCGGGATCCTTGATTTCTCAAAGATCGAGTCCGGCAAGGTCGAGATAATGCATGACAGGTTCAGGATCTCCGATCTGATCTCGGATCTTTACCGGATGACGGTAATGAGCGTCAGGGAAGAGGGCCTTGATTACAATGTCCGCTTTGACGGACAAGTTCCGGACGGACTTGTCGGTGATGAGCAGAGGATAAAGCAGGTACTGCTCAATCTGGTCAGCAATGCGATAAAATTCACCACGGACGGACAGATCGATCTGGATGTCGCCTTTATTCCCGGTGAAGAGAGCTCCAAGGGGATGCTGACCGCTTCTGTCAGGGATACCGGAGCCGGGATAAGGGAAGACGAGATCGGTTTTATTTTCGAATCCTTCCAGTATGCCGACAATGCACGGAATAAGTCCACAAAGGGCGTTGGCCTGGGTCTCACCATCTGTCGGGATCTGCTCCATATGATGAAGGGCGATATCACCTGTGAATCCGTATACGGAGAGGGCTCGGTGTTCAGGATCACGCTTCCGGTAGATGTCTTTGACGACAGTCCGGCAACCTTTGATGAAGAGTATGCGGAGAACAAGACGGAAGAGGTCTTTAAGCTTCCGTTCATCTGTCCGAGAGCCAAGGTCCTTATCGTTGATGATAACAGGGTAAATCTTGATGTGGCCAAGGGTCTTATCGGGCAGTATCATCCTCAGATCACTACGGCGATGTCGGGAGACGAGGCGCTCAACATCTATTTCAGCGAGCACGATTTTGATATCATCTTCATGGATCACATGATGCCGAAGATGGATGGTATCGAGTGCGTCAATCACCTCAGAAGGCTCAATGTTGAAGGCGCGGCGGATGTTCCCGTTGTCGCCCTTACCGCAAATGCCGTAAAGGGCGCCAGAAAGCTGTTCCTGTCTTCCGGAATGGATGATTATATCTCAAAGCCCATAAAGCTGACGACACTGGCAGAAGTCATGTCCAGATGGATACCTGACAAGTACAAGGAGACGCCGATATGGGATAATACCTGGGAGGATCCTTCCGCAAGAGATAACAAGCCCAAAGAAAAGACGACGGGAGCCGGTTCAGGGACGGATATTTATGATTTTTCATCACTCGAAGATATCAATGCGGATCAGGCTATAATCAATGTAGGAGGGAGCAAGGATGTATACAGAGAGCTCCTTGCGACCTTTGTCGATTCGGATTCGATGTCGGAAGCCCAGCAGTATTATGATCAAAGAGATCTTGAGAACTACCGGATAACGGTCCACGGACTGAAGAGCTCCGCCAGATATGTAGGTGCCGACAGTCTTTCCGACAAAGCAAAGGAGCTGGAGGATTATTCCAAGCAGGGTGACTGGGAGTCCATAGACAGGGAGCACGAGAATCTTAAACCAATGTACAAAAAGGTCGCGGATTCGATCAAGGCGTTCCTTGGCGGGGCTTCGGAAGCCGCAGCCGGGAATGACGATTCCAAGGCTGTGAGCAGAGAAACGGTCTTAAATATGATAAACGAGCTTTCCGGATATCTGGCCGATATGGACTTTGACGAGGCTTCCGAGGCTGCCGGGGCATTGAAGGGGATAAGCGTCGGACAGGAAGATATCGATACCGATATCAGCGATATCGTGCGTATGGTCGAGAACTTTGATTTCGAAGATGCGGAGAGTAACATCATCCCCTTAAAGGAGAAGCTTGCCGAGGGGTGACCTGTCGAGCATTGAACCCGGAAACAACCGCCCGATCCCGGGCGGTTTATTTGTGAACGGACTGTTTCAATTGAATATGGTTTTGAGTTTTGATATAATCACTTGTCGAGTATCTGAATTTACATATGGAGGGAATAGAACATCATGAACATCTTACTTACAAATGCATTGACCGGATCCTCTTCGGGGACCCTTATAATGATAGTTTATATCGTCGCGATAATCGCATTCCTTTATTTTATCATGATCCGTCCTCAGCGGAAGGAACAGGACAGGCTCAAGAGCATGCTCTCATCCCTTGAGGTAGGGGATACCGTGTGCACGACCAGCGGTTTTTACGGACTGGTCATCGACGTCTCGGACGATACGGTCATAGTCGAGTTCGGAAACAACAAAAACTGCCGTATCCCCATGAAAAAGGAAGCCATAGCGCAGATAGAAAAGCCGGAAGAGCCGGCTGAATCCGAAAAGAAAAAATGAGGAACGGTGACAATGGAATATAAGATCGGTTTGATAAAAGGGGACGGGATAGGTCCCGAGATCGTTGAGGAAGCAGTAAAGGTACTGGATGCGGCCGCAGGAAAGTATGGTTTTGCGTTCAATTATACGGATATCTGCATGGGCGGATGCTCCATAGACAGGTTTGGAGTCCCACTCACCGATGAAGCTATCAAGGCGGCAAAGGAAAGCGATGCGGTGCTGATGGGATCGATCGGCGGAAATGCCGCCACTTCCCCATGGTATAAGCTTGAGCCTTCAAAACGTCCTGAAGCAGGGCTTCTCGGGATAAGAAAGGCTCTCAATCTGTTTGCCAATCTAAGACCCTCTGTGCTCTACGAGGAGCTGAGATCCGCCTGCCCGCTTTCGACAGCCACTGCCAAGAAGGGCTTCGATCTTATCATTGTGCGGGAACTTACGGGCGGCCTGTATTTCGGAGAGAGATATACCAAAGATATTGACGGAACGGAGACTGCGGTCGACACCCTGTCCTACAACGAGACAGAGATAAGAAGAGCCGCGGTCAGGGCGTTTGATATCGCGATGAAAAGGAATAAGAAGCTGACCCTCGTCGATAAGGCAAATGTTCTTGATTCTTCAAGACTCTGGCGGAAGGTGACCTCACAGGTCGCAAAAGATTATCCCGAAGTCAGTTACGATACGATGCTCGTTGATAACTGTGCAATGCAGCTTGTCAAGGATCCGGCGCAGTTCGATGTGCTCCTTACCGAGAATATGTTCGGGGATATATTGTCGGATGAAGCGGCGATGATAACGGGCTCGATCGGGATGCTCCCGAGCGCGTCCTTAAATGACAGCAGATTCGGGCTTTATGAGCCTTCGGGCGGTTCGGCACCCGATATAGCGGGAAAGAACATAGCCAATCCCATAGCCACGATCCTGTCTGCGGCGATGATGCTCCGGTACAGTCTGGATCAGGACAAGGCGGCCGAAGGGATAGAACAGGCGGTCAGACAGGTGCTGAAGGACGGACACCGTACCGGAGATATCATGTCGGACGGCTGCCACAGGGTCAATACCGATGAGATGGGAGATCTTATCGCCGGCGCGCTCTGAAACGCGCTGATCTGATCGAATGACCTATGAGGCCGGAGTTTCCTTACGGGTCCGGCGACGAAAGGAGAGATATATATGTTAAGCGACAATGTCAAACTGGGGGATGAGCACGCTCCACACAGGAGCCTTTTCAATGCGCTCGGTTTTACCAAGGATGAAATGAGAAAACCCATGGTCGGGATAGTGAGTTCCTATAACGAGATCGTACCCGGTCATATGAACATCGATAAGATCGTTGAAGCCGTCAAGCTCGGAGTTGCCGAAGCCGGGGGAATGCCCGTGGTATTCCCGGCGATCGCGGTCTGCGACGGGATAGCGATGGGACATATAGGAATGAAGTATTCCCTCGTAACAAGGGATCTGATCGCCGATTCCACGGAATGCATGGCAAGAGCCCATCAGTTTGATGCCCTGGTCATGGTCCCCAACTGCGATAAGAACGTTCCGGGACTGCTGATGGCCGCGGCAAGGGTCAATGTTCCGACGGTGTTCGTTTCCGGAGGGCCGATGCTCGCCGGGCATGTTCACGGAAAGAAGACCTCGCTCTCATCGATGTTTGAAGCGGTGGGTGCCAAGAAAGCCGGGACGATCGACGAGGAGGAATTGAGATATTACGATGAGAATACCTGTCCTACCTGCGGTTCCTGCTCGGGAATGTATACGGCCAATTCCATGAACTGTCTTACGGAAGCCATCGGCATGGGCCTCAGGGGCAACGGTACCATTCCCGCGGTGTATTCCGCAAGGCTGCGTCTTGCCAAGATGGCAGGCTATGCCGTTATGGAGATGCTCAGGAACAATATAAGACCCAGGGATATCATGACAAGAGAAGCGTTCATGAACGCTCTGACAGTGGATATGGCTCTCGGATGCTCCACGAACACAATGCTGCATCTGCCCGCGATCGCACATGAAGCCGGGATCGAGCTCAACATGGAGATCGCGAACGAAGTCTCCGGAAGGACCCCGAATCTCTGTCATCTGGCTCCTGCGGGGCATACCTATATGGAGGATCTGAATGAGGCCGGCGGCGTCTATGCCGTGATGAACGAGCTCTCAAAGAAAGATCTTCTCAACCTGAAATGCATGACGGTAACGGGGAAGACCGTGGGAGAGAATATCGCCGATGTAAAGAACAGGGATCCCGAGGTGATAAGACCGATCGATGATCCATACATGAAAGAAGGCGGGATCGCGGTACTCAAGGGTAATATCGCTCCGGATACCGGCATCGTCAAGCGGTCGGCGGTCGCTCCGGAAATGATGGTACATGAAGGTCCGGCAAGGGTTTTTGATTGCGAAGAAGATGCGATCAGGGCAATATACGACGGAAAGATCAACGCCGGTGATGTGGTGGTGATAAGATACGAAGGTCCCAAAGGCGGTCCCGGAATGAGAGAGATGCTCAATCCGACCTCAGCGATAGCGGGAATGGGTCTTGGAGCTTCGGTTGCGCTCATAACCGACGGAAGGTTCTCGGGTGCATCCAGGGGAGCCTCGATAGGCCACGTCTCTCCGGAGGCGGCAGTCGGCGGACCGATCGCGCTGATCGAGGAGGGAGATATCATAAAGATCGATATCCCGGCAAACAGACTTGACGTGGATGTCTCCGACGAGGTGCTGGCAGAGAGAAAAGCAAAATGGCAGCCCAGGCCTTCAAAGGTAACCGACGGATATCTGTCACGCTACGAAAAGATGGTGACCAGCGGTAATCGCGGAGCCATCCTTGAGATATAAAGCGTAACCGGACTTTACTGAATAATTAAGCTGTTCTTTTGAGAGGAAAGAGTATGAAGCTGAACGGATCCGAGATAGTGATAGAAGTTTTGAAGGAGGAAGGCGTAGATACCGTATTCGGGTATCCCGGGGGAACCATCCTCAACATTTACGATGAGCTTTACAAACACAGCAGCGAGATTCGCCATATCCTTACATCACACGAGCAGGGGGCAAGTCATGCCGCCGACGGATATGCAAGGAGCACGGGCAAGGTAGGTGTCTGCATGGCAACCTCCGGCCCCGGCGCCACCAACCTTGTTACGGGCATTGCCACCGCATATATGGATTCGATACCTGTTGTCGCGATCACCGCAAACGTCGGGATCAACCTTCTCGGCAAGGATACATTTCAGGAGGTTGATATCGTAGGGATAACGATGCCCATAACGAAGCACGGCTTCATCGTCAAGGATGTGACCGACATAGCCGGCACCCTTCGCCGCGCTTTTAAGATCGCAAGATCCGGAAGACCCGGTCCCGTAGTCGTTGACATCACCAAAAACGCCACGGCGGATTCATGTGAGTTCACACCCGGAAAGCCGGAGCCCTATGACAGAAAAAAATATGATCATTATACCGCAGAGGATCTTAAAAAGGTTGCGGATATGATCAATGCCTCCAAAAAGCCCTTTATCTATGTCGGAGGCGGCGCGGTCCTTTCCGGCGCTTCAAAAGAGGTCAGGGCGCTTATCGACAGGATCGATTCACCGGCCTGCGATTCCCTTCTGGGTAAAGGTGTCGTCGATGCCAACGATCCCCATTATACCGGAATGATCGGGATGCACGGAACCAAGGCTTCAAACAGAGGGGTAAGCGAAAGTGATATGCTCCTTACTCTCGGAGCGAGGTTTTCTGACAGGGTCACGGGCAATGTCAATACTTTTGCAAGTGATGCAAATATAATACATATTGATATAGATGATGCCGAGATCAATAAGAATGTGAGCACGGATGCCCATATCGTCGGGGACATGAAGGATGTGCTCACGGATCTTCTGCCTTTGCTTGAGGAGAGGAAGCATGACGAATGGATGGAGAAGATTCGCGGGATCAAAAATGAATTCCCGATGACTTATCCCAAAGACCGGCTCACCTGCCAGTATGTCATCGAAAGGCTTGACGCTCTTACCGATTCGAATGCGATCGTTTCCACCGATGTGGGACAGCATCAGATGTGGACGGCACAGTTTTACAGGTTCAGAAATCCGAGACAGTTCCTTACTTCGGGAGGACTTGGGACCATGGGCTACGGCCTCGGCGCCTGCATAGGAGCGAAGATCGCCAATCCCGACAAGGTCTGCGTGAACGTTGCGGGAGACGGATGCTTCAGGATGAACATCAATGAGCTTATGACCGCGGCAAGAAACAAGCTTCCGATCATCGAGATGGTGATCGACAACCGTGTCCTCGGGATGGTCAGACAGTGGCAGAATCTGTTTTACGAGCAGAGGTATTCAAATACCATACTCGAGGATGAGACGGATTACTGTAAAGCAGCGGAGGCCATGGGCTGCATCGCATACCGGATCGATAAGCCGGAAGAAGTGGATGAAGTCCTCAAAAAGGCACTTGCGTCCAAAGACAAGCCGGTTCTCATAGATGTCGTGATACATGAGGATGACAAGGTATTCCCCATGGTGAGTCCGGGAGGCGCCATAGCCGATGCATTTGATGAAGAAGACCTTAAGAACAGTAAGTGAATGATAGATCACGGATCGGCGAGATCCGTTAATGAGGAGGATAAAATGAGCAGAGTTTACAATTTTTCGGCAGGACCTTCCATGTTACCGCTGGAGGTGCTTGAGACAGCGCAGAAGGAGATGCTTGATTACCACGGATCGGGACAGTCGGTAATGGAGATGTCGCACCGGTCCAAGGTCTATGATGAGATCATAAAGACGGCCGAAGCGGATTTCAGGGAGCTGGCCGGGGTGCCCGACAACTATAAGGTACTGTTTTTGCAGGGAGGGGCTTCGACGCAGTTTGCGATGATCCCCATGAACCTTATGAAAAACAAGGTTGCCGACTATATCGTGACCGGACAGTGGGCAAAGAAAGCCTGGCAGGAGGCCGGGAATTTCGGTACCGCGAATAAGATCGCATCTTCGGAGGATAAGACTTTTACATATATCCCCGATGTAAGGGATCTTCCGATAAGCGATAATGCCGATTATGTTTATATCTGCCAGAACAATACGATCTACGGTACAAGATACAGGGAGCTTCCGGATACCAAGGGTAAGACTCTGGTCTCGGATGTTTCGTCCATGTTCCTTTCGGAGCCCATGGATGTCACAAAATACGGTATTGTGTACGGCGGAGTGCAGAAGAACGTAGGTCCCGCGGGAGTTACGATCGTCGTGATAAGGGAGGATCTTATCAGCGAGGATACCCTGCCGGGGACTCCCACAATGCTCAAATACAAGACACATGCGGATAATGATTCTCTGTACAATACCCCTCCAGCTTACAATATCTATGTGTGCGGACTGGTATTCAAGTGGCTCAAAAAGATGGGCGGCCTTACGGAGATGAAGAAGATCAACGAGTCAAAGGCAAAAGTCCTGTATGATTATCTTGACAGCTCGAAGCTCTTCAGGGGCACCGTTGTGCCGGAGTACCGTTCGCTGATGAATGTTCCTTTTGTGACCGATTCCGATGAGCTCAACAAAAAATTCATCGAGGAGTCGACAAAGGCCGGTTTTGTCAATCTGAAAGGACACCGTACGGTCGGCGGAATGCGGGCATCAATATATAATGCAATGCCTGAGGAAGGTGTAAAGAAGCTCGTAGAGTTCATGGATCGTTTTGAAAAAGAGAACGGCTGAAGGCCTTAGGGTAAAGAGGAGGAGAAATGTTTAAGTATAATTGTCTTAATAATATCGCAAAGGTCGGACTTGACAGCTTTGACCGCAATTTCGTCGTGGTTGACGATCTGAAGGATGCGGACTGCGCACTGGTAAGATCCGCAGCGATGCATGATATGGAGCTTCCCGAGAGCCTGCTTGCGATCGCAAGGGCGGGCGCCGGGGTGAATAATATCCCGATCGACAAGTGTGCCGAAAAGGGGATAGTCGTATTCAATACCCCCGGGGCAAATGCCAACGGAGTCAAGGAGCTTGTGATCGCGGCAATGCTGCTGGCCTCCCGCGATGTGATCGGGGGCGTCAACTGGGTTACGACTCAGAAGGATAACGAGAACATTGCAAAAGATGCCGAAAAGCAGAAAAAGCTTTATGCCGGGCAGGAGATCTCCGGAAAGAAACTCGGAGTGATAGGTCTCGGAGCTATAGGTATAAAGGTTGCCAACACCGCGGTCAATCTCGGAATGGAGGTGTACGGTTATGATCCGTACATATCGGTCGATGCCGCATGGAACCTGTCGAGAGCCGTACGCCATGTTAAAAGCGCCGAGGAGATCTATGCCAACTGCGATATCATAACGATCCATGTTCCGCTTCTTGATTCCACCAAAAAGATGATAAACGCAGATGCCATCAAGCTCATGAAAAACGATGCGATCCTGATAAATCTTGCAAGAGATCTGCTCGTTGACGAGGAGGCGGCGATATCCGCGCTCAAGATCGGAAAGCTTAAGAAGTATGTGACGGATTTCCCGAATCCCACGACCGTGGGACAGGAGGGCGTGATCGTTATCCCTCATCTCGGGGCTTCCACCGAGGAATCCGAGGACAACTGCGCTATCATGGCGGTACAGGAGCTTACGGATTATATGGAAAACGGCAATATCAAAAATTCGGTGAATTTCCCTTCGATCAACATGGGAGTATGCGAAAAAGCGGGAAGGATCATCATATTCCACCGGAATAAGGCAAATATGATCACCAAGTTTTCGGGATGCTTCGGTAATGCGGATATCAATATTTCCGAAATGAACAACAAGAGCCGCGGGGATAATGCGGTAACCATGGTGGACGTTGATTCTGAGGTCTCCCCTGAGATAATCGAAAAGCTTGAGACCATAGATGATGTTTTCAGGGTAAGAGTAGTTAAGTAGGCTGAAACAAAGGATATAATATGGCGGATATCAGACCGTTTAAGGCCATAAGGCCTGTAAAAGATAAGACAGAGCATATTGCGGCACTTCCATATGATGTCATGGATACGGCCGAGGCAAAGACGGAGATAAGTCGTGAGCCGCTTTCATTCCTTCGGATCGACCGTCCGGAGACTAATTTCCCGGACGGGTATGATATGTATGCTCCCGAGGTATATGAGAAAGCGCGTGAGATCTTCGATAAGATGCTTGCTGACGGGGATTTCGTACAGGATGATTCAAGCTGCTATTATATTTATGAGCTTACCATGGACGGAAGGTCTCAGACCGGGATCGCCGCGGTCTGCTCGGCAGCCGATTATGAAAGCGGGGTCGTAAAGAAGCATGAAAACACTCTTGCCGCAAAGGAGCAGGACCGGATCGATCATATAAGCGCGCTTGGGGCTCAGACCGGCCCGATCTTTCTCGCATACAGGAGGGATGCGGACATAGATGCCGTGGTCAAAAAGCATAAAGCCAGGACACCGGTCTTTGACTTTGTTTCTCCCGACGGAATCGGACACCGCGTCTGGGTCATCTCCGACAGTGAAGATATCGAACGCTTGAGTAAATGCTTTGAGGGTATATCTGATATATATATCGCCGACGGACATCACAGATGCGCTTCCGCGGTAAAGGTCTTAAAACGGTTTCCGGAGGCGCCGGGATATTTTATGGCGGTTCTTTTTCCCGACAGTGAACTGAAGATATACGATTATAATCGCGTGGTAAGGGATCTTAACGGACTTTCGGAGAGCAGGTTTTTTGACCGTCTCAGAAAGAAATACACTGTAGAGCAGCTTGGCAGCGAGCGGACGGCTCCCGGGAAAAAAGGCTGCATGACAATGTATATCAGCGGGACGTGGTACCGTCTTGAGATCAAAGAAGAGTTTGTGGTGGATGATCCGGTCGGATCATTGGATGTAGCGATCCTTCAAAACGAGGTGCTTTCCCCTATACTTAATATCGAGGATCCGAAGACCGATGAAAGGATCGGCTTTATAGGCGGGATCAGAGGCCTTGCCGAACTGGAAAAACTTGTGGACAGCGGGGCTTATGAGGTTGCGTTTGCGATGTTCCCGACTTCGATAGATGAGCTTTTTGCGGTGGCCGATGCAGGCAGACTCATGCCGCCGAAGTCAACATGGTTTGAGCCTAAGCTCAGATCGGGTTTATTCATAAACAGATTCATATAACGGCAGAAAAAGAGAAGAGGCGCATATGACTAAAAAACTTTACAATCTGATGGACTGGGCTGAGATCGAAGCCGTGACCTACGTAGAGGAGGATCATCCCAAGGCGGTGCTTGGGGCGCATCCCGTAAGAGGCGGCCAGACACTCATAACGACATATAAACCTTTGGCGAAGGAAGTGTCCGTTAAGATCAAGGGCTCAAAGAGTGCAGTGAAGATGGAGCTTGCCGATGAGGACGGTTATTATGCGGTACTTGTAAAGAATAAAGAGCCGTTTGATTATGAGCTTATGGTTAAGGATGAGGACGGCAACGTAACAACGGAAACGGATCCGTATTCATTCCCCGACAGCATCACCAAACGAGATATCCAGAAGTTCAATTCGGGGATACATTATAAAGCTTATGACGTACTTGGGTCACATGTCATGAAGCTTAACGGGGTCACGGGGGTGAGATTTGCGCTCTGGGCTCCCAATGCGATGAGGGTTTCGGTCGTCGGAGATTTTAACGGCTGGGACGGCAGGATGCATCAGATGGAGCGTCTGTTTGACTCGGGGATATTTGAGCTTTTTATTCCCGGAGTGGAAGAGGGAGATAAATACAAATATGAGATAAAGCTTAATTCGGGACAGATATTCATGAAGCGTGATCCTTATTCCTTTGAGGAGGAAGAGAAGGACGATGCGGCATCGATCGTATATGATCTTGACAGACTCCCCGGAGCCGATGAGACATGGCTTGAGGAAAGGGAGGGGAAGCAGGGTGAGGACAGCCCTCTGAATATCTACGATATAAGAGAAGTCGTGCTTAACAAAAAGGAAGCCGGAAAGATCGTAAAGACCGCATCGGAAATGGGATTCAGCCATGTGCTGGTAACGGCGCCTTTAGAGCAGCTTTACATGCTTCCGGGAGATCCCGAAGACATCATAGATTTTACCGATACTCTGCATGAAGCGGGGATAGCGGTCCTTATCAAATGGGATCCGTCAACCTTTTCGGTCAGGGAGGGAGGCCTCCTTATGTACGACGGAAGCTGTCTGTATGAGGACGGTGACGGCCTGCGTTCCTATGTGCCCGGCTCCGACCGTAAATATTTCAATCTCGGCAGCGTAGGCGTCAGGGATTACCTGCTCTCTAATGCCGTATTTCTGCTCGATGTATTTCACTTTGACGGACTCATGGTCTCCGAGGTCGCAAGGATGCTCTATCTTGACTACGGCAAGCAGAACAGCGGATGGACACCCAATATGTACGGGGGCAATGAAAACCTGGATGCGATCGACTTTTTCAGGCTGCTCAACGGGACCCTTCATAAGTATTCCCCTGATATACTCATGATATCCGATGATGATACGGCGTATCCCGGGATCACAGCGCCGATCGACGATCAGGGACTCGGCTTTGATTACAAGATCGATCACGGCTGGAACAGGGATGTGCTTGCCTATATGAGGCAGGAGCCTCTCGGAAGATCCAATCATTATAACGAGATCTGCTTCCCGATGATCTACCAGTACAACGAAAGATTCATCCTTCCGATGTATGATATCGCCGATATATGGAATGAGATGCCCGGAGACAGGGACGAGAAATTCGGGAGTCTCAAATCGCTGCTCTCATATCACATCGTGCATCCGGGCAAGAAGCTTCTTTCCGGAGATCTTCCCGATGGAAAAGGAAAGAGCAGGGATATCGCTGCGGTGCAGACTCTGCTTGTGGATGTAAATGCTTTTTACAATAAATACGATATCCTTTATTCCAAAGAAATGGACCAGTCCGGGTTTGAATGGATCAACAATATCTCCGCGAGGGAGAACATACTGGTCTTTGCAAGACGGGGCAGCAAAAAGGACGAGGTTTTTGTGGTGGTCGCCAATTTCGCGAATGTTCCCAGAAAGGGCTATAAGATCGGAGTGCCGCGCCCGGGGAGGTATACTGAGATCTTTAATTCGGATGCGGAAAAGTACGACGGCTTCGGTTTTGTGAATAAAAGCCCTGTGTTCTCCGAGAAATCCGAATGTGACGGAAGGGAAGATTCGATCCGCATAAGGGTCGCTCCGTTGTCCGTTTCGGTTTTCAGATACGCGCCGGCAAAATCCTGAACTCTTGACGGGGAGTTTATTGAATGGTAATATAATCGGGCGCTTTAAAATGCCGTTATGGCTCAGTTGGTAGAGCAACGCATTCGTAATGCGTGGGTCGAGTGTTCGAGTCACTCTAACGGCAGGATCGGGAAGTCTGTGAGCAGCAGACTTCCTTTTTTTTCGATAGCCGACGTAACCATATTTCAACGTAACCGCATGTTTCGGCGCATCTTATGGCGACCTGTCCTTCTTGAATAAATACCCGAAATAAGCTATGATAAAAATTCAATATGCCTTTCTGTGTGCTGTTTTGATCGGCATGCGGGAGGCCGGGATTTTGTGTTACGCAACTATAAACGGGGATGTTTTGTCCCGTTATCTTATAGGCTGGAGGGTGAGCTTTGGATATAAAACGTGTGGCACCGGAAACTACGGATATAATAAGACATGTCAACGGTAATGGATCCAGATCCAATCTGCGCAACAGGGAGAGGACAAGGAGGAGTGATACGGAACGGCCGAAACACCGTGATGATGACCTTGTATTCGGACTGTTCTCAAAGAGGATGCTAGGATATATCACTCTCGGGATCCTTTTTGTCATATCACTGATCTTCGGAGTGATACAGCTTGGAATGACGGTTCCCGTTTATGTGATAGTACTTGTTTCATGTACCCTTATGGGGATCCTTCTTTCCGGGTCTCCCGGGTTTGTATCTGTAATAATGGCAGCGCTGCTTTTGGTGGTCGGAGCGATAACATCACTGTTTCCCGCGGTCGCTATCGGGGTGGCGATGCTCGTTGCTTCTTCCATGATCGTCAGGGGGGATTAATAATGGCCAATCTCTGGGGTGGCAGATTCACGGAGGCTACCGATGCTTCTGCCTACAGGTTCAACCAGTCGATATCGTTTGACAGGAGAATGTATAAAGAGGATATAGAGGGTTCCATCGCGCATGCACGCATGCTCGGAAAGCAGGGGATCGTCTCCGAAGAGGAAAGCCGGGAGATGATAAGGGGCCTTGAGGAGATAAAGGAGGATATCGATTCCGGAAAGCTTGTTATTTCCGAAGAGGCCGAGGATATCCACAGCTTTATAGAGTCCGTGCTGACACAGAGGATCGGAGAAGCCGGGAAGAAGCTTCATACCGGAAGGTCACGCAATGATCAGGTCGCTCTTGACATGAAGCTTTATACAAGAGGGCGTGTTTCGGAAACGGACGGTCTTTTGGATAAGCTTCAGAGAGTACTGCTTTCCGTTATGGAGCAGAATACCGAGACCTTCATGCCGGGATTTACCCATCTGCAGAAGGCCCAGCCGGTGACGCTCGCTCATCATATGGGGGCATATTTTGAGATGTTCATAAGGGATCGTCACAGACTTGCCGATATATATCAGAGGATGAACACCTGTCCTCTGGGTTCCGGGGCGCTTGCGGGGACGACCTATGAGCTTGACAGGGATATGACGGCGGAAACACTCGGATTTACCGGAGGCCCCACCAGAAATTCGATGGATTCGGTTTCCGACAGGGATTATCTGATAGAGTATCTGTCCGCGCTTTCGGTCATCATGATGCATCTGTCAAGGTTTTCCGAGGAGATCATCATCTGGAATTCGAACGAATACCGGTTTGTTGAGATCGATGACAGGTACAGTACGGGTTCATCCATAATGCCCCAAAAGAAGAATCCGGATATCGCGGAGCTTGTGAGAGGCAAAACGGGAAGGGTTTACGGGGCGCTCATGTCGCTCCTTGTCACCATGAAGGGCATCCCGCTCGCATATGACAAGGATATGCAGGAGGACAAGGAAGTAGCCTTCGATGCCATGGATACGGTGAATGACTGCTTAAGAGAATTTACGGGCATGTTAAGTACGATAAGTTTCAATAAGGACATCATGGAGGACAGCGCCAAAAAAGGCTTTACCAATGCGACCGATGCGGCGGATTATCTGGTCAAAAAGGGAGTTCCTTTCCGCGACGCGCATTCCGTGGTCGGAAGGCTCGTGCTGAAATGTGTCGGTTCGGGGATATCCATGGACATGCTCTCGATGGACGATTATAAAGCTGAAAGTCCTGTGTTTGAAGAAGATATATATGAAGCCATTTCAATGAAAAACTGTGTTGAAAAAAGGCTGACCAAAGGCGCTCCCGGAAGGGAACGGATGAATGAAGCCATCAGATTCTACCGGGTCTATCTGGAGGATATGGCGGGACAGGAATAATTTTATTCTAAGGAGAAGAGATATGGACAGACTAAAAGTAGCCATACTTGGCGGAACAGGTATGGTAGGGCAGAGATTTATCGCACTGCTTTCGGATCATCCGTGGTTTGAGGTGGCGGCCATAGCCGCAAGCCCCAGGTCGGCGGGAAAGACATACAGCGAAGCGGCAGGAGACAGATGGAAGCTTGAGACTCCCATGCCTGATGCGGTTAAAGACATGATCGTAAAGGACGTTTCGGATGTGGCAGCTGTAGCCGGGGAAGTGGACTTTTGCTTCTCGGCGGTCGACATGACAAAGGATGAGATAAAGAGGATCGAGGAAGAATATGCCAGGGCCGAGACCCCTGTAGTATCCAATAACTCGGCGCACAGATGGACTCCGGACGTACCGATGCTGATCCCCGAGGTCAATCCCGAACATGCAGAGGTGATCAAATATCAGAAAAAGCGGCTCGGGACCGAGCGCGGTTTTGTTGCCGTAAAGCCCAACTGCTCGATCCAGGCGTATGCCCCCGCGGTTTATATCTGGAGAGAATTTAAGCCGCAAAGACTGGTCGTTTCGACATATCAGGCAATATCGGGAGCGGGAAAGACCTTTAAGGACTGGCCTGAAATGGTGGGCAATGTGATCCCCTATATCGGCGGGGAAGAAGAAAAGAGCGAAAAAGAGCCTTTGAAGATCTACGGTCATATCGACGAAGCGAGCGGGAGCATCATCCCGGCCGAGGGACCGCTGATCACCTCACAGTGTATTAGGATCCCGGTACTGAACGGTCATACGGCTTCGGTATTTATCGATTTTGAAAAAAAACCGTCGGCCGAGGAGCTGATAGAGGCATTGGTATCCTTCAAAGGAGAACCTCAGGAGCTTGCGCTTCCTTCGGCGCCAAAGCAGTTCATTCAATATCTTGAGGATGATAACAGACCTCAGATCACCCTTGATGTCGATTATGAGCGAGGCTTCGGGATCTCCATAGGGAGACTCAGAAAAGATACGCTTTTTGATTATAAATTTGTGGGCCTTGCCCATAATACCGTAAGAGGAGCAGCGGGAGGAGCGGTACTTGGAGCCGAACTCCTTACGGCCAAAGGATATATAAAGTCAAAGTAACATGCCTGATTATGAGATCGTCAAACAGAAAACAGAGAGCCTGATCCGTAAATTCATCCGTAATAAAGCGGAAAAGGAAGATTACCGTGAGATATACGATCTTCTCGGGGTCGTGAAGGTAAGCCTGATGATGGGGATTACGAATGAAACGCTCTCAAGAAATATGAGCCCGGAGTTTGTGGTAGAAACGGATAGAGCAGACGACGGATCTATTGTCCTGTTTGACACCGGAGCTCCGCATGGAGCGGAGCTTCGTTTTTTATATTCAAGGATCACGGCCGATGATACCACCTGTACATGGTACATCGATCCTAAGATCTCTCCGGACAGCATCGATAAGGATGAGTACTCATTCATCGCTGATAAAATGTATATGCTCCAGAGCATCATCAATATGAGGAGGATGCTGAAATTTGCGAGGAATAACGATGCGCAGTCGGGGATCCCGAACGGCGTGGGGATCAAGGTGCTGTTCAGTGAGTCCAGAGAGGCTAATCCGGATATTAATTATTCGGTCCTGTTCATAAACCTCCAGAACTTTAACTATATCAATGAAAGCATCGGTTCCCGCGGAGGGGACGAAGTGCTGATCCAGTATTCAAGGAGGCTTACGCTTTTTGTGGAGCCCGATGAAGGAGTCTGCCGCATGGGGGGCGATAATTTCGTTTTCTATGTTAAGCCTGAGAATCTGGACAGGCTTATAGGTCTGATCTCAACTATAAGCATAGGGGATCTGAAAACGGCGCCGGAGAAGACTTTTATTCTCTCGGCCTGGATAGGGGTGTCCGCCAACGATAAGATCGACGAGGATATAGCAACGCGGATCGAGCATGCCAGCATCGCCTGCTCGATCGCAAAGCAGAGACTTAAGCAGCCCGTAGTCTATTTTTCGGATAAGCTTAGGGCGATAACCGACAACAATCAGATGATCGCGTCGATCTTTATGCCTGCGCTTTCCGCACATGAATTTCTCCCTTATTTCCAGCCCAAGGTCGATATGAGAACGGGAGAGCTGTCCGGCTTTGAGACGTTGTGCCGCTGGAAGCACGACGGTAATTTCATCTTTCCCGATCAGTTCATTCCGGTCATAGACCGGCTCGGACTTACATATGAGCTTGATATGGAGATGCTCCGCGTTACCTGTCAGGCTATAAGACAATGGAAGGAGATGGGACTGAATCCTCCGATCGTTTCGGTGAACTTTTCAAGGAAGGACATCTTTGTCCCGAATATAGAGAGGGAGATCGGAAAAGTCGCGGAATCCTTCGGGATCACGCCTGACAGGCTTGAGATCGAGATCACGGAAACCTCTACCGAATCCGAGTATGCAAGGATAATAGATTTTACGGGAAATCTGAAAAGTATGGGATTCAGGATCGCGATAGATGATTTCGGGACCGGTTATTCCTCGATCTCTTTGATCCATAATATAAACGCCGATGTGATAAAGATAGATAAAAGCTTTGTGACGGCCGTAAATAAGGATTCCAAGACGGAGATCCTTGTCGAGAGCATAATCCATATCGGAAGCAGGCTTGATATGGAGCTTGTCGCGGAGGGAGTGGAGACTGCAAAGGAGGGGCGGATCCTGATGGATCTGGGCTGCCACATCGCCCAGGGTTATTATTACGGTAAGCCTTCGGATTTTGATACCGCCACGCAGCAGTTAAAAGATAATCCGTTTAAACCCATCCCGGATGAGGATCCGGACGGGTTATCCGATACTTAGGAGAGATCAGTTTTGGGAAAAACTCTCATTATCACCGAAAAACCGTCGGTTGCCAGAGAATACGCTTCTATTCTCCATGTCAGCGGCAAGGGAGACGGGGTCATCGAAAATGAATCCTATGTAATAACCTGGTGCTACGGACATCTCGTCGAGATGTCTTATCCCGATGCCTATGATGAAAAGTTCAAAAAATGGAATATGAACGATCTGCCGTTCCTTCCCGAGGAATATAAATATGCCGTTATCCCTTCGGCCAAAAAACAGTACAAGGTCGTGAACGGATGTCTGCACCGGGAGGATGTCTCGGAGGTCCTGTGGGCAGGAGACTCCGGACGTGAGGGACAGGTCATAGAGGAGCTTATCCGCATGCAGGGCGGGGTACGGACCGGACTTAAAGAGCGCCGGGTATGGATCGATTCCACGACCGAGGATGAGATAAAGCGCGGGATGGAAGAGGCAAAGCCCTATGAAGACTACCGTAATCTTGCAAATGCCGGGATAATGAGGGCGATCGAAGACTATTCGATGGGGATCAATTTCTCAAGAGTTCTTTCCGTTAAGTACGGAAGGATGATGAATGAAGCCGCGGGTACAAAGAAGTATGCGGCGATAGCGGTGGGAAGGGTCATGTCCTGCGTGCTTGGCATGGTAGTAAGAAGGGAAAGAGAGATAAGGGCTTTTGCCGAAACGCCTTTTTATAAGCTACAGGCGGTATTTCGCAAGGGGGAGGCCTCTTTTACCGGGGAATGGAAGGCGGTCAAGGGCTCCGCTTATTTTGAATCACCTCTTTTGTATTCGGAAAAAGGCTTTAAGGAAGAGAAGGATGCCAGGGCGCTTATAGACTCCATGAGCGAGTTTAAGAGCGGACTGATATTCAAGACCGACAGGAAGGATGAGAACCGAAAACCTCCGCTGCTCTATAACCTTGCGGAGCTTCAGGCGGCATGCAGCAAAAGATTTAAGATAAGCCCGGATCAGACTCTGGATATCGCGCAGACCCTCTATGAAGCGAAGCTTACGACTTATCCCAGGACCGATGCGAGAGTGCTTACTACCGCGGTGGCAAAGGAGATCACGAAGAATCTCGGAGGTCTTTACAGATACAGTCCGGTCAGTGAATTCGTGCTTAAGATAAGGGACGATAAGCTGTATACGGGACTCGAAAAGAGCATGTATGTGGACGACAGCAAGGTGACCGACCATTATGCGATCATACCGACCGGTGACGTATCGCGGCTTGCCTCCATGTCAGAGCTTCAAAGATCCGTTTATGACATGATCGTAAGACGGTTCCTGTCCATATTCTATCCGCCTGCGGTGTTTGAAAAGGTTCAGATCACAACGGCCGTCAGCCGCGAAAAGTTCTTCACGAACGTCAAGGTGCTTAAAAGTCCCGGCTTCTATGAGATAACCGGACAGGATAAGCCTAAAAAGACGGATCCGGAGGATGATGACAGATCAAAGGATGAGGACGAAGTCTCGACGAGCGCCGAGCTTCTGACCCTGCTTTCAGGTCTTAAAAAAGGTGATATCGCAGACCTTGACGGGATCACGATAAAGGAGGGCAAGACCAGCCCGCCCAAGCGGTATAACTCCGGGACAATGATACTTGCCATGGAAAACGCCGGACAGCTCATAGAGGACGAAGAGCTCAGGGCGGAGATCAAAGGCGCCGGAATAGGGACTTCGGCGACCAGAGCGGGGATCATAGAAAAGCTTGTAAAGAACGACTACCTTAAACTCAACAAAAAGACACAGATCCTTACCCCGTCGGTAATGGGTGAGATGATATACGAGATAGTCCTCATGACGATACCTTCGATGCTTGAGCCCAAGATGACCGCAAGCTGGGAAAAAGGGCTTTCACAGCTCGAGCAGGGCGATATCTCTCCCGAAGTCTACAGAGACAAGCTCGAACAGTACGTCACGAAATATGTGAATTCGGTAAAATCCCGGAACCTCCAGGCGGCGATCGCCGTGAAGCTTAGGCAGGTGACCGAGGTCAACAAAACGACCGGGGGTGCCGGAAAGAAAACCAGCGGCAAGAAGGGTGCCGGAAAGAAAACCGCGGATAAGCAAACCGGCGGAAAAGAAACCAACGGAGAGCAGGGCGGGGATAAGCAAACTGCCGGCAAGAAAACCGCGGATAAGCAAACCGCGGATAAGCAAACCGGCGGAAAGCAGGATGCGGGATCATAATACAGGCGAAGGAGAATAAAATGGAAAACGCAAAAGTAAAGGATCTTTATACTCTGAGTGAGAGTATGGCGGGAGAGTGGCTCAGCGGATTCGAATATCCCTGGGAAGCGCTTAAGGAGATAGGTTATATCATAAAAAAGCTTTCACGTCATCTGGACCTCGATATCTATGAAAAACGCGGAGAGGACATCTGGATCGCCAGGAGCGCAAAGGTCTGGCCCACGGTCTCGGTCACCGGCCCCTGCATCATAGGAGAAAGGACCGAACTCAGGCAGTGCGCGTTTATCAGAGGCAATGCGCTTGTAGGGGAAGACTGCGTGGTAGGCAATTCCACGGAGCTTAAGAACGTGATCCTTTTCAATCATGTACAGGTGCCTCACTATAATTATGTCGGAGATTCCATCCTGGGCTTTTATTCACATATGGGGGCGGGCTCTATAACATCAAACGTTAAATCGGACAAGACCCATGTGGTCGTCAAGGACCGTGTTTCGGGAGAGGAGATCGATACCGGCCTTAAGAAATTCGGTGCGATGCTCGGAGATCACGTGGAAGTGGGCTGCAATTCCGTATTGAACCCGGGTACCGTTATCGGGAAAAACACCAATATCTATCCGCTGTCCCGTGTCAGGGGGGTTGTTCCTCCGGACAGTATCTACAAGGATCGGGATAACGTGATCATAAAGCAGGCGGACGGTTCGATTGTAACGAAATAAGACTTTGTGATAACATATTACTCGGTAAACATGCATCGCGGCAGATCAAAAAGGAGGAGAGCATGATAAATCTGACACTTGACGGCGTAGAGGAAGCACAGGAGAGCACGGCTCCGGTTTCACAGCCTCCGGCCGAGGTCACAGTGGAGGCGCAGATCGACGAGATCAAAAAGCAGGTTGAAGCGTTGACTCCGGAGGAGCAGAAGCAGGTAGATGAGTTTTCGGCAAAGATCGATCTGCATGATGCGACGCTTATATCAAGATACGGCGAGAGCGCCCGTACAAAGGCCACAAGCTTTGCGGATGAGGCGCTCAAGGGGGTAAGAGGAAAGGATGCCGGAGAGATAGGCAAGCTCCTTACCCAGCTGACGGTTCAGGTTAAAAAATGCGATCCGGGCGATCCGGGCGGATTCAAGCTCCTTAAGACCGCAAAGAGAAAGGCCGAGGAGATAAAGGTGCAGTACGGCAAGGTGAGCGCGGCGATCGATGAGATCGGCAAGGAACTTGACGGACAGAGGATGAAGCTCCTTGTGGATATCGATAAGCTTGACAGGATGTATGATGAGAATCTTGAGTATTATAAGGAACTCACCATGTACATCCTTGCGGGAAAGCAGAAGCTCAAGGAGACCGAGGAAGGAGAACTCCGGGAGCTTCACAGGAAAGCTCAGGAGACAGGCTCTCAGGAGGATGCCTGGGCCTATCAGGATCTCCAGGAAAAGTGCCGGCAGTTTGAGAAACAGCTCTATGACATGGAGCTTACCCGTACGACCTGCATGCAGCTTGCGCCCCAGATAAGGATGGTTCAGAGAACGGATCAGGAGATGGCCAGAAGTCTTTACACCTCCTCAACCGATACGATCTCTCTATGGAAGAGGCGCGTCAGTCTCGCGCTTGCAATGGAAAACAGCAGGGCGGCGATTGATATGCAGAGGGCGGTCTCCGACATGACGAACAAGATGATGCGGGAGCAGTCGGCTGCGCTTAAGATGAACGCCATAGATGCGGCAAGGGAGTCCGAAAAAGGCATCATAGACATCGAGACGCTCAAACAGGCAAATACGGATATCATCACCATGATCGACGAGGTCATAAAGATACAGGACGAAGGAAGAGCAAGGCGCCGCAATGCCGAGGCTGAGCTTCAGAACATCGAGGATGAACTGAAAAACAAACTTATAGGAGTTCAGAAGGACAAGATCTGATATCTGGTTATGAAGGAAGGGAAAAAGAACGGTAAGTTAATACGGACTCTGGTGTTTGCCGCGATAGCGGCAGGATCTTTCCTGATCTTCAAACTTGCCGAGGCGCCTCTTATCATAGCTATGGGAGTACGGGCCGCAGGCATTATCTCCGTCATCGTTCCGGCGGCGGCCGGCATAGGCGCCGCAGCATCGGCGGCAGACCTGATCTCGACGCTCTCGAAAGAAAGGAAAAAGAATCTTGAAGCCAGAGCGCATGAAGAGATCGAGGTTGCGGAGGATGTCACCGAGGAATATGCAAAAGACGCAAGCAATCCCGAGATCACGAGGAAACGGCTGGAACAGATAAGGGCGACGGCTCCCGGTACCTCACGGATCATGAACAGATGTCTCGAGCAGATGGACAGAATGGATGAACTGCAGCGAAGACAGCTCGAGCTTATGGATGCAAACAGCGCGACCTATCTTAAGGACACCGTGACAACCCTCGATCAGGTGGAACGTGAACTCTGCCTTAATTACCGGAGTGTAGTCAATCAGTGCATCATCGCGGGAAGCGATGCGGGAGAAGACAAGCTTGACATGTCAAAGGTGGAGAATTCACTCGGCCGCAATGACAAGCTCCTGTCGCAGTCAAAGGAGCTTCTGACCGTTTCGGCGGACTGGGTCGACAAGTACAACGAAAAGAACGATGCGGACCGGAGTCTGCTGGACAATTGGATCAAGGTTATACAGGATACCATATCAAAGGAGGATATCATATGAGAAAGGTGGTCGCTGCCATTACGGCAGTCGCTACCGCTGTCTGTCTTGCAGGCTGCGGCGGAATGATGGAGTCTGATGAGAAAGCATACTCTCCCGAGGAGAGCATGAAAGAGCTTGAAGCATATTACAGCGAGATAGCTCCGATACAGACGGAGCCTCCTTTGGATATCTATCAGACAGAGGACGAGGTCACGGTACTTGCCGATATAGATACTTTTCCGATCGTGGTGACCGGCAACGGTCAGGTCGACATAGAGGTTGCCGCGGCTACCGAGATGAGCGCCAAAGCCCCCGATGACTGGATGGTCGAGGCTGCCGAGAGCTTTAACCGGCAGGGTCTAACGACTTCGGGAGGCAGGACGGCCTCGGTATCGGTAAGAAAGATCACTTCGGGTGAGGTGCTGACCTATATGAGCGAGGGCAACTATCGTCCCGATGTCTATGCTCCTTCGAACTCGGCCTGGGGTGAAATGCTGTCGGCATCAGGCTTTAAGGTTAAAAAGCTTGCCGACAGGATCGCGGGAAATACTGCAGGCATCCTTATGGAAAAGAAGACATATGAGGATTACAAATCAAAATACGGCGAGGTGACGGTGAAGGGCGTCCTCGAAGCCTCACTTGCCGGGGATCTTACATTTGCCTATACCAATCCCTATACCTCATCCACGGGACTCAATATCCTTACGGCAATGCTGGCATCCTTTGACGAGAAGGATCCGCTGTCGCCGGAAGCTTCACAGAAGCTTCTTGATTATCAGCGGCAGTCACCGCCGGTCGCATATACCACCAGTGTGCTCAGGGAGCAGGCCAGCAAGGGGATAATCAAAGCCATGGTCATGGAGGAGCAGGCATATCACAACACGCCCGAGCTTAAGAATTTTGTCTATACCCCGGCGGGGATCAGACATGATCATCCGGTCTATACATTTGATTTTGTCGACAGTGAGAAGCAGGAAGTCGCCGAAATGTTCACGGAGTACTGCCAGTCGGATAAGATGCAGAAGCTTGCCGAAGATAAAGGCTTTAATCTGCACGATGATTATAAGGGACAGGAATCCGGGCTTGACGGAGCAGGGTACATTTCCGCCCAGAAAATCTGGAAGGCTTCAAAGGACGGCGGCCGTCCGATAATCGCGGTCTTTGTGTCCGACGTTTCGGGCTCAATGGACGGACTTCCGCTCAATTCGCTTAAGGAATCACTTCTTGCCTCCTCCAAATACATAGGCAGCGATCATTATATCGGTCTGGTGTCCTATAATGATCAGGTGTATATCGATCTGCCCATTGAGCAGTTTGACGCTACCCAGAGAGCATATTTCTCGGGAGCGGTAAAGTCGCTCACGGCCTCCGGAGGAACCGCGACCTACAGCGCGGTGCTTGTGGGACTGAAGATGCTCGAGGATAAGGCCAAAGAGGTTCCCGACGCGAAGCTGATGCTGTTTGTCCTGTCTGACGGAGATGCCAATACGGGAGTCAAGCTCTCGAGAACGGTATCGATCGTGGGAGGACTCGATATCCCGGTCTACGCCATAGGGTACAATCTGAACGGCGGCTCCGCAGAGGATCAGCTGAAGGAGCTTTCCTCGGTGAACGAGGCTGCTCTAATAAATGCCGGGTCCGAGGATATAGTCAATCAGCTGAGAAATCTGTTCAACGTACAGCTTTGATACATACAGCTGATACATCGAGCTGATACGTGGAGCAGATAAATAAAGCTGATATGTTGAAGCCGACGGCTTATTGTATGAACCGGGTTATTGTGGTATCATACAAGTTACGTTAAAAACAACCCGATATGGCTTCGGGGATAATAAAGAAAGGGAAGGTTAAATAATATGAACTATCTTGAGATCGAGAAAGTAATCGGACGTGAGATCATTGATTCCCGCGGAAATCCTACCGTAGAAGCTGAGGTAACGCTTATAGACGGCACGGTCGGACGCGGAGCGGCACCTTCTGGAGCATCTACCGGACAGTTTGAGGCTTGCGAGCTTCGTGACAATGATAAGTCAAAATTCGGCGGAAAGGGTGTTTCCAAGGCTGTTGAGAACATCAACACCGTTATCGCCGACGTTGTTGTCGGAATGGATGCATCCGATATCTATGCGGTTGATGCGGCCATGATCAAGGCTGACGGAACAGATAATAAATCAAAGCTCGGCGCAAACGCGATCCTTGCGGTTTCGATCGCTACCTGCCAGGCTTGCGCAAATGCGCTCGGGATCCCGCTTCATGCATATCTTGGCGGTGTTAACGGCAATACGCTTCCCCTGCCCATGATGAACATCCTTAACGGGGGTGCTCATGCAGACAGCTCTGTCGATACACAGGAATTCATGATCATGCCCGCAGGAGCATCTTCCTTCAAGGAAGGCCTCAGATGGTGTACAGAGGTGTTCCACACACTTAAGAAGCTTATAAAGGATATGAAGGATGTTACGGCAGTCGGTGACGAGGGAGGCTTTGCTCCCAACAGCCTTAAGGGCGACGAGGACGCTATCGAGCTTATCCTCAAGGCTATCAAGGAAGCAGGCTTCGAGCCCGGCAAGGATTTCGTTCTCGCTATGGATGCTGCCGCTTCCGAGTGGAAGTCGGACAAGGGCGCAGGCTTCTATCATCAGCCCAAGTCAGGCAAGGACTTCACCTCCGATGAGCTCATCGCTCACTGGAAGAGCCTTGTTGACAAGTATCCCATCTACTCGATCGAGGACGGTCTTGATGAAGAGGACTGGGACGGCTGGAAGAAGATGACCGCAGAGATCGGAGACAGAGTTCAGCTTGTCGGTGATGACCTCTTCGTTACAAATGTCAAGAGACTTAAGAAGGGTATCGATAATCAGTGCGGTAACGCCATCCTTATCAAGGTCAATCAGATCGGTTCGATCTCCGAGACGCTTGATGCGATCAAGATGGCTCATAAGGCCGGATACGCAGCGATCACAAGCCACAGATCAGGAGAGACCGAGGATGTTTCCATCGCGGATCTTGCCGTTGCCCTCAATACACGTCAGATCAAGACCGGTGCTCCTTCAAGATCCGAGAGAGTTGCAAAATACAATCAGCTTCTCCGCATCGAAGAAGAGCTTGGTGAGGGTTCAGTATGGCCCAAGTTCGACGCTTTCAACATCAAGAGATGATCATATTCCGGATGAGCGTTTGCCGGTAAAGCGGACAGCCGCGTTCCGGACATCGACAGAACGGATCAGGATCATTACGGAGGCTCCCTTAAACAGGGGAGTCTCCTTTTTTGGCAAGGATCATAATTCGAACATCTATTCGACCGGGATATTGGCAAAAACAAAATATTGTGTTACAATAGCAAAGTTACAGCTAAATATAGATGCTGTGATTTTCCATGATTCAATAAGCAAAGGTTCGGGAATAAAAATGGCAAAAGAAAACGATAATTACGGCGCGCAAAGCATCACCGTCCTCGAAGGGCTTGAACCTGTCCGGTTAAGACCCGGAATGTATATAGGCTCTACCGGCGTCAAAGGACTCAATCACTGTCTGTATGAGATAATGGACAACTCAGTGGATGAGCATCTTGCGGGATATTGCTCGACCATAAAGGTGACGCTTGAAGCCGACGGATCGGCGACAGTGGAGGATGACGGAAGAGGTATCCCGGTAGGCATGCACGAAAAGGGGATATCCGCAGAGAGAGTCGTGCTCACGACCCTTCATGCCGGAGGAAAGTTTGACGGCTCATCCTACAAGACCTCGGGTGGTCTGCACGGAGTAGGATCCTCAGCGGTAAACGCGCTGTCAAGTTCTCTAGACATCACCGTAAAGAGAGACGGCGTGATATCACATGACCATTATGAAAGAGGAGTGCCTACCGTCGAGCTGATCAACGGACTGCTCCCCGTGACCGGACGTACAAACCGCACGGGAACCCGGATCAATTTCACCCCGGATCCCGAGATCTTCGATACCGTCAGGTTCAAGGCGGACGAGATCAAATCCCGGCTTCATGAGACCGCTTATCTTAATCCCGAGCTTACCATCATTTACAAGGATCTGAGAGGCAGTGAACCCGAAGAGATCACCTATCATGAGCCCGAAGGACTTGTCGGTTTCATTAAGGACATGAACCGCAATAACGAGACTATCGGAGATGTCGTTTATTATAAAGGGATGTCCGAGGGAGTTTCCGTGGAGGTAGCCTTCCAGTATGTAAACGAATTTCACGAGGAGGTCCTGGGCTTTTGTAACTGCATCTACAATTCCGAGGGCGGGACGCATATCACGGGCTTTAAGGCGCAGTTCACCCAGATAATGAACACTTATGCGAGACAGCTTGGGATCTTAAAGGATAAGGATCCGAACTTCAACGGCACCGACATCAGAAACGGCATGACGGCAGTCGTATCCGTCAAGCATCCGGATCCCCGTTTTGAAGGACAGACCAAGACGAAGCTGGATAATCAGGACGCTTCAAAGGCAGTCTCCAAGGTGACGAACGATGAAGTTCAGCTGTATTTCGACAGGAATCTGGACTCTCTGAAGGCCATCTTATCATGCGCGGAAAAGGCGGCAAGGATCAGAAAGGCTGAGGAAAAGACCCGGACCAATCTCCTGACAAAGCAGAAATATTCATTTGATTCCAACGGCAAGCTTGCAAACTGTGAGTCGAGAGAGGCTTCAAAATGCGAGATCTTCATAGTCGAGGGAGACTCTGCGGGAGGATCGGCAAAGACCGCCCGTAACCGCATGTATCAGGCGATCCTGCCCATAAGAGGCAAGATCCTCAATGTCGAGAAAGCCTCCATCGATAAAGTGCTTGCCAATGCCGAGATCAAGACCATGATCAATTCTTTCGGATGCGGTTTTTCGGAAGGGTACGGCAATGATTTCGACATAAGCAAGCGCCGCTATGACAAGATAATAATAATGGCGGATGCCGATGTCGACGGCGCGCATATCGCAACCCTCCTTTTGACGCTTTTCTTCCGGTTTATGCCGGAGCTCATCTCGGAGGGACATGTATATATCGCGATGCCTCCGCTCTACAGGGCTCAGCCCAAAAAAGGAGAGCCGCAGTATCTTTACGATGACCGAGCGCTTGCCCAGTACAGGAAGACACATAAAGGTGATTTCATCCTGCAAAGATACAAAGGTCTGGGAGAGATGGATGCAGAGCAGCTTTGGGAGACCACGCTTGATCCCGAGAGACGGAGGATGCGCAGGGTTTCGATAGATGACGCCCGGATGGCTTCCGCGACCACCGAGCTTTTGATGGGAAATGATGTCGCTCCGAGACGCGACTTCATCTATGAGCATGCAAGAGAGGCAATGCTTGACGTATAAGTCCGGTCTCCCCAGACAGACGTCCACCGCGGGATATCATAATACAAGGAAGAGTGACACATGAATACCGACAGCAAGAATATCATCGACAGTGAATACTCGGACATAATGCAGCAGTCTTACATCGACTACGCGATGTCCGTAATAATCTCGAGAGCGATCCCGGATATCAGGGATGGTCTGAAACCGGTGCAGAGACGTACCTTATATGACATGGGAGAGCTCGGATTAAGATCTGACAGGCCCTACAGGAAGTGTGCGCGTATAGTCGGCGATACCATGGGTAAATACCATCCTCACGGAGACTCATCGATCTATGATTCACTCGTGGTCATGGCTCAGGATTTCAAAAAGGGCCGTACCCTTGTGGACGGACACGGAAATTTCGGTTCTATAGAAGGTGACGGGGCCGCCGCCATGAGATATACGGAGGCAAGACTTGATCCCATCACCGAGGAGACCTTCCTTAAGGATCTTGATAAGAATACCGTTGATTATGTCCCGAACTTTGATGAGACCGAGAAGGAGCCCGAAGTCCTGCCGGTCAAGTTCCCCAATTTCCTTGTGAACGGTTCGGAAGGTATAGCCGTAGGAATGGCGACTTCAGCGCCTACGCACAATCTTATGGAAGTGGTCACGGCCGAAAAGGCTTTCCTTAATGATCCGGAGATAACCACTGAAGGGCTTATGCATTATCTTAAAGGTCCGGATTTTCCGACGGGGGGGATAATAACAAATGCCGCGGATCTTCCCGGAATATACGAAACGGGCATGGGAAAGATCAAGATCCGGGGACGTATCACCGAGGAGAAAGGGAAGAACGGACGCAAGAACCTTGTCATCACCGAGATCCCCTATACGATGATCGGCGCCGGCATCGGGAAATTCATGTCAGATGTCATCGATCTGGTCGAATCCCGGAAGACCACGGATATCATAGATATCTCCAACCAGTCTTCAAAAGAGGGGATCCGTATCGTGATCGAGTGCAAGAGAGATTCAGATACGGAAAACCTCAAAAATCTCCTTTATACCAAGACCAGGCTTGAGGATACCTTCGGAGTCAATATGCTCGCGGTCCATGACGGCAGACCCGAGACCATGGGACTTAAAGCGATCTTTTCCGCGCATACCGCTTTTTTGTATGAGCTCAATACACGCAAATACACAAATCTCCTTGAAAAGGACGAGGCAAGGGCCGAGATCCAGGAAGGACTGATAAAGGCCACCGATCTTATCGACCTTATCATCGAAACCATCAGAGGGTCAAAAGACCGTGCCACCGTCATCAGATGTCTTACCACCGGGGATACGAAGGGAATAAAGTTCAAATCCAGACTGTCGGAAAAAGAAGCCTCAAGCTTCAATTTCACTGAAAATCAGGCGGGGGCGATCCTTGACATGAGGCTTTCAAAGCTTATCGGATTAGAGCTTGAAGCCCTGCTTAAGGAGCATAAGGAAACTCTTAAAGCCATAGCCGGATACCGTAAGCTTCTGGAGGACCCCTCGGCTATGAAACAGGAAATCTGCAATGAACTGGATCAGATCTCTTCCGCTTACGGACGGGAGAGACGCACCGAGATCACCGATGCGGCGGCTGCGGTATTTACCGAGAAACCCGTGGAGGAGATGGACGTTTATTTCGTGATGGACCGGTTCGGATATGCCAGAACGATAGACACCGCCACCTTTGAACGGAACCGTGAGGCGATCGAGGGTGATGACGCTGCGTTCCGCTCCGTATTTATCACAAAGAATACGGGACGAGTCGGGATATTTACCAATACCGGGATGCTGCATATCGTCAGGGTACTCGATCTGCCCATGACAAAGCTGAGGGATAAGGGTATACCTATCGATAATCTGAGCAAGTTTGATTCTTCAAAAGAGAATTTCATCTATATCAACGATCTTGAAAGTATCGTGGGATCAAAGCTGCTCTTTGTATCAAGGCAGGCGATGATGAAACTCGTGGACGGCAGGGAATTTGATGTTATGACGAAGAGGACCGTCGCGGCGACTTCATTATCTCCCGGAGACGAGCTGTTCAAGGTAAAACCCCTTGATGAGGAAAACGACAGGCAGATCCTGCTGCAGACCGAGGGCGGCTTCTTTATCAGGTTTTCGACGTCCGAGATCCCGGAAAAGAAGAAAGGGGCTGTCGGAGTACGCGGCATGAAGCTTACACCGGGAGACCGGCTTGAGGAACTTTATTTCATGAATTTCGCGGATGAGAGAGTCATAGAGTATAAGGGCCGTGAGATGCCGCTTACGCATGTCAAGCTTTCAAAACGTGATGGGAAAGGCACCAAGGTAAGAGTATAATGAGGGTAATAGCCGGGAAGGCAAGACGCATCCAGTTGAAGAGTCTGGAGGGAGACAAGACCAGACCTACACTTGACAGATATAAGGAAACTTTATTTAATACTATACAGACCTATATTCCCGACAGTTATTTCATAGATGTTTTTGCCGGAACGGGCTCCATAGGGATAGAGGCTTTAAGCCGTGGTGCCGCAAAGGCTGTATTTATAGAGAATAATAAAAAAGCCGTTGCCGTCATAAACGAAAACCTCGAAAAGACCCGACTTGCCGAAAATGCGGAGGTCATCGCATCCGATGCGATATCGGCGCTGATGCGTATCGAGCATACGGGACCGGCGGATGTGATCTTTATCGATCCCCCGTATAACCGGGGTTATGAGATCCAGGTATTAAAGCTTCTGGGGAATTCAAAGCTTGTCGGAGAAGATACGCTCATCATCGCTGAGATATCAAACGAAACAGAGCTTGACGAACTTACGGAGACCGGATTTGAGATCGTCAAGACAAAAGATTACAGGACCAACAGGCATGTGCTGATGATCCCTTCAAAGAAATCGTAAAGGCCGGGATATCCCGGAGCGTGGGAGGTGTTTATGGCAGTTGCATTATATCCGGGTTCTTTTGATCCGGTGACTTATGGACATATTGATGTGATCAGGAGAGCATCATCTTTATTTGATTCGCTGACGGTCGCAGTACTCAATAACGGGGCAAAGTCGCCGTTGTTTTCTGTTGATGAACGTGTTAATATGTTACGTGACGTGTGCCGGGACATCCCCGGGATCAAGGTCGAATCCTTTTCGGGACTGACCGCCGACTATGTGCAAAACCATGGTTATGATGTCATTATCAGAGGATTGAGGGCCGTCACTGATTTTGAATACGAGTTGCAGATGGCACAGACGAACAGAAAGCTGGCGCCCGGAGCGGACACGGTTTTCCTTACCACAAGCCTTGAATATGCATATCTTTCTTCTACGACGGTAAAAGAGGTGGCATATTACGGCGGAGATATCAGCCAGTTCGTACCGGAAAATATTGCGGCTCTTATATTTGAAAAGTTTGATAAGAAGTAGGAAGGGATATGGCTAGTAAGATCGAACAGACTATCGAAGATATTTATGATTATCTGGAAACCTGCAAATTTGCTGCGTTCAGTAATAAAGAAAGCATCATAGTAAACAGGGATGATTTATTTGACCTTCTCGAGGAATTAAAGAGCAATATACCCGAGGAGATCAAGCACAGTCGTCAGATAGTGGCAAACCGTGATGCGATACTTGAGAATGCAAAGGCAAATGCACAGGTTCTTTTAGCAAAAGCCGAAGAGAAGCAGGGTGAGCTTGTCGAGAAGAATGCGATCATGCAGGAGGCTTATTCTCAGGCACAGGAGGTTGTGAACCAGGCCAATGCCAATGCGCTCGAACTCTTAAATCAGGCTACTACCGAGGCTAATGCCTATCAGATGTCAGCGATGAGATATACGGATGATTCTCTGGCGGGGATCTCGGATATCCTAACAAAAGCCATTAACGATGCCCAGAGCAGATATTCGGATCTTATCAGTTCACTTTCCGGGATCTTACAGGTGGTCAATAATGACCGGGCACAGCTCCAGATCGCAAATGATACCGAGCAGGTCATGATACCCGGCGGAGCTCAGCCACAGGGACAGGTTCAGGTTAAGAACCGTGGGGCACAGCCACAGGCACAGACTTCTTCAAGACAGGGAGAGGCGCCCAAGGCCCCGGTAGTTGACAGAGCAAATTCGATCAGGGAAGAAATTGACGATGACGATATAGACGATATCTGATATGGGGATATTAAACGGGACAGAACCTAAAAAGGTTTTTGAATATTTCGAGGAGATCTGCGGTATTCCTCACGGATCCGGCAATACCAGACAGTTGTCGGACCATCTCAAAGATTTTGCCAAAAAACACGGATTTAATTACAATCAGGAACCCTGCGGGAACCTGATCATCTATAAGCCTGCCAGTGCCGGGTATGAAAAATCCCCCTCGGTCTGCCTGCAGGGGCATATCGACATGGTGTGTGAAAAAGCCATGGATTCCAGACATGATTTCAAAAAAGATCCGCTTCCCATAGCCATTATGGATGATGAAGTTTTTTCCAAAGGGACCACGCTCGGCGCGGATGACGGGATCGCGGTAGCCATGATACTTGCGATACTTGACAGCGATGAATACGAGCATCCCGCTATTGAAGCAGTGTTTACGGTCGACGAAGAGACCGGGATGGAGGGGGCAAAGGCGTTCAATTACGATTCCATTCATTCCAGGAGAGTGATCAATCTTGATTCTGAGGATGAAGGGATCTTCTATGTCAGCAGTGCCGGCGGTCTCAGAGCAAATATCAGCCTTCCGGTCGACTTGAAAGATCACAAGGGGATCGAATATGATATCGTGATCTCGGGACTTCACGGGGGCCACTCGGGCGAGCATATCGACAAGTACTATGCCAATGCCATTGAGATAATGGGCCGTCTCTTAAGCTTCCTGCAGAAGCGGATGAAATTCCGTATCGCGGAGCTATCCGGGGGACTTATGGATAATGCCATTCCGAGAGAGGCGGGATGCCGCCTTATCGTATCCGTTGAGAATTCCACAACCTTCGAGCAGGAGGTCGCGGAATTCGAGAGCATTATCAAAAACGAATATAAAGCCAATGAAGACAATATGATGATCTATTGTGAGAATCTGGGCGAATCGGAGCGGAAGGTCCTTCGCAATGATTCGGCCAAAAAGGTCATTTATCTCCTTACTGTCGTCCCTAACGGTGTGATCAAGATGTGCAGGGAAAAAGGACAGCAGGATATGGTCGAAACAAGCCTTAATCTCGGCATCATGAGGATGAGCGATGAGAAATTCTTCCTGGAGTCTGCTTTAAGGAGTTCGATCTCCACCGAGAAATATGCCCTTTCATCAAAGCTTCGGACCATCGCAGAGATGGCAGGAGCCGAATACAGTGAGAGAGGGGATTATCCGGCCTGGGAATTTTCCGAGGACTCCTATCTCAGGGATATGCTCATAAGGCTTTACGAGAGTATGTTCGGGCGTTCGCCGATCATAAAAGGCGTGCATGCGGGGCTTGAGTGCGGGATAATCTATAACGCGCTCAAACCGGTGGATATAATCTCCTTCGGTCCGAATATCAGTGATGCTCATACTCCCAAAGAGGCGCTGTCTATTTCTTCCGTTGAGCGGACCTTTAACCTGCTGGTTTCTCTTTTGCGGGAATTGAAATGAAAAAAGGACAGTTCGGCTATATCAGGACAATGAAGCTAAAGAGCGGTCTCAGCGCAGCGATACTTGCAGCCTTCGCCGCTCTGATCTTTTATCTGGGGATACGGTTGTTTCCCGACAGCAGGACGCTTGTCGGCATAGTTACGGTACTCATCTGTATACCCGCGGCCATGGTTCTCGTGAGGTTCATAATGTTCATGCGGTTTCCTCCGGGCAGCAAAGAAGTCTTTGATATTATAGAGGCGGATAGAGGCGGGGTACCGGTTTTTTATGATTCGATAATCACTACTCCGGACAAGAGTTACGGAGTCAATGCTTTCATATCCGCGGACGGGAGCCTGCTCGGCTATACGGAATATCCGGGTGTGGATATCCCGAAGCTCGAAAAGCATATCAAGGATATCTTTCTTGCAAATCAATATAAAGATCTGAACATCAAGGTTTTTACCGACAGGGAGAAATTCGTGGACAGGCTTAAGGCGCTGTCCGGGAGATATACAGATCCCGGAGACGGGGCTGAGGATGCAGTCCTGCATCTGATCGGAAGGATCTCGCTTTGATAGAATTTATCATATCCGAACGGGAAGCAGGTCTCACTGTTTTCAGATATGCTTCCAGGGTTTTGGACAAAGCTCCACAGAGTCTCATCCGTAAATTCATACGAAACAAAAACATCGAGCTTAACGGAAAAAAGAGCCGTGATGAGGCGGTCCTTTCGGGAGG
>JAILQK010000139.1 GCA_024699045.1 Lachnospiraceae bacterium
TCACCGAACACATCCTGATCATTGATCTCACCAAGAGGCACCGGCATTTTATTTTTGAGATTTCCCCTGACTTCCTTGATGTTTTTTTTCTTCTTTTTCGTGGATTTCTTTCCCGATCCGGGTATATTCCGCTCAAGATCATGATTTTTGACATGATTAAGATCCTGTTGTTTCTCCTCGCTCTTTTGAGTATTGATCTCTTCGACTAAAGACTTCCTTGACTCTCTCATTTTTGCCTCCGGACTATATCATTTTAGATTTCATTAAAGGTTTATCCGCCATTTGAAAATCGCATTATTAAGGTTAATGTATGAAAAATCGTGTGGCCGCTGTCAGAATGATCTGCCACAGCCTTAAATATATCAAACAGAGATCCAAATAGTTGCCATCTAATTTTATGACATATCTGAAAAAAAGAAAAGTGTATCTAGATCAGTCCCACCAATAACTGCCGTAATAAGTCGTGATCCTGTTATTATCAAGACCGATCTCAAATACTCCGGACAGAGCAGGGCCATTCTTCAGATACTGATCGATATCTTCATTCATAAGATCATGATTTCTTACGATCCACTCGTATGGTGTGTCGCCTTGTTCATAGTTTCCGAAACTGCTCATATTTGCAGATTTATCAAAGATCGCATCCTTTGGAACGATCAGATCGGATATGACTGCTTCGTTGTCCGTAGGGTAAGGGATGCTGACTGACACGCCACGAAGCATTGCCCCATCCTTTAATAATTCAATGCTTTCATCCCCATGCATGGTATACCAGTATTTATCTCCGATATAACTTCCGGCATGTTTTACGTACGCATCCGTAAAACCCCCGTCCTTCACATCCGAAAGTGCGTCATTGGCATCGATTTCCGATGTATAGAGCCCTGTCGTTGCTGCATAGTACGGTTCGGGATTCAGCTTATCAAAATCAGGAGTATAAACAGCAAAGCTTCCGATAAACCCGGCCTCTTCAAGCCTTTCCTTGCATGACTCGAGCTTATCCGGATCTTTCGAAGAAGAAACAAATACACCATAGTAATCCTGTGCGGTAAATTCCCTGAGATCGGTATTCTCCCCGAACATCTCAAAAGAGTCCGATTCAGGTTCCACGCTACCCCCGGCATTCTCGGTATCCCCGGTATCACCGGCATTCTCGGTATCCCCGGTATCATCGGCATTCTCGGTATCCCCGGTATCATCGGCATTCTCGGTATCCTCGTCATTCTCGGTATCCTCGGTATGTCCGATATCTCCCGCATTCTCCGATACCCCGGCAGGGTCTGCTCCGCTTTTATTACCGCCACAGCCTGTCATCATTACGAAGATAATAAGACCGATGATCAATATGATATTTCTTTTCATTATCCCTGCCTTTTCTTTACCTTATTCATTCAGGCCTGCCAAGCCTGTCAGTATCACAGTATATCTCATCTTTCCCTTCATAGTCCAAAATAATGATTTACATCAATAAAAAACAACCCTTGAGCCGTTATGATCCAAGGGTTGTTTTGTCTTTATTCCGGTCTCAGCAGGTAGCTGGTCTTTGCACGTAACTGCTCTCACCGCGTAGCTGCCGGCTGGTGCTGGGTGATGCAGTGAATATTTCCCCCGCCGTATATGACTTCCGTCGTTTCTACACCGACGACCTCTCGATCCGGGAACATCTCCTGTATCTGTTCCAATGCCAGATCATCGTTTTCATCACCATATTGGGGAACGATCACGCCGCCGTTTACGATCAGGAAGTTCATGTAGGAGGCGTAGCAGAGGTTACCGTTTTTACGGGGGGCAGAGGTCTCTGAATGATCGACAGTTTCGGCGCCCTTCTGATAGACCTGATTTTTGGGCATGGTCAGCTTCCAGACCTTCAGCTTACGGCCTTTAGCATCCGTCGCCTCGCTGAGGGTTTTGTATGCTGCCTGACAGGCATCATAAAAGGGATTTTTGGGGTCGTCAGTCCAGATGCATGCCACCTCTCCCGGGCGGACAAAGCATGCCACGAGATCTACATGGCCGTTTGTTTCATCAGGGTCGATACCATCCTTGATCCAGATGACCTTCTCGACATTCAGATAATCCTTCAGCTTGTCCTCGATCTGTTTTTTGCTCATGTTGGGATTACGGCCCTTGCTGAGCAGGCACATCTCGGTGGTGATCAGTGTGCCCTCACCATCGACGTGGATCGAACCGCCTTCAAGCACAAAGCCTTCCGTGCGATAGCGGTCTACTCCCTCCAACTCGCAGATTTTCTGGGCAACCTTATCGTCATTGTCCCAGGGGAAATACAGACCGTCCACCAGGCCTCCCCACGCATTGAAAGTCCAGTCGCAGCCACGGACCTCCCCCTTATCGTTAACGACAAAGGTAGGACCGGTGTCACGCACCCAGGCATCGTCATTGCTCATTTCAACGACCCGGATATTATCCGGCAGGCGGGAACGTGCATTGGTATACTGAGCGTTGGAAACAAGCATCGTCACAGGTTCAAATTTTGCAATTGCGCGTGCCACATTTACGAAGACTTCCTGCGCCGGCTTACCGCCGTCGCGCCAGTTGTCCGGACGCTCGGGCCAGACCATCCAGACCTGTTCCTGCTCTTCAAATTCGCCGGGCATGCGAAAGCCATCCTGTTTGGGGGTTCTGCCGGTAATCGTTTTGGCCATAGCTACCGTATGGAAAAGAAACATACACATCACCGTCAGAAATAAACAAAACCTTTTCTTCATGATAAAACCTCCCCTCTGTTCACATAGAAGCAACCTGATAATTTTGACATTAATAAAATTATGCATATCTGTCAATCGGCTCCCTGCGGTTTTCATTTTTATTCCTTGCCGTGTAAATGCGCAAACAATAAAAAGAGGATGTTGGAAGATCCAACATCCCCTAAATATTTATTGTTTTTTTTTACTGAATCTTCACCGGATCCCAGCCGTAATCCTGATACTGTGTGATATCAAGATTGTTTGCTTTCACATAATCGGCAATGGCTTCGATCCTTGCCTTCTGTCTTGCCTTTTCGTCTGCGTTTGCCTTCATGAATGCATCGTAGTTACTGCCGAAGATCTTCTTTGCGGTAGGCTCAAAGTCCGAACCGTCTCCCACAACTTCCATTTTTGTCACTGTATAGGTGTCTCCGTCCTTCTTTAAATGGATGGCTCCGGGGTATTCGCCGCCTGAGGAAGCAATTAAGGTATCGCCCGATTTTGAGTAATTATTAACATAGAAGTCACCGTAGACAATGATGTCAGCGTCATTTTTATCGTCCTTTGCCACTTCTACCACAATGGGGATGGTTGCTTCCGTTTCCGGAGGGTTATAGTCGCTTCTGTATGTTGTTGAAAGATATTCATATATTGCCTTCGAAAGAGCGTCG
>JAILQK010000140.1 GCA_024699045.1 Lachnospiraceae bacterium
GGCAATAACAAGTCGAAACGAGTCCAGGAGAAATGCGGATTCAAGTATCAATGGAAATCAGAGGATGTGGATGTACCATTGATGCACGAGAAGCGGACAGGGCATGTGAGCCTGATGTCGAAGGAAGACTGGATGACAGAACACTAAATCGGGATTTTAGGGGATAGATATGCAATTTAAGGAAATTCAGACAAAGGATTATCTGACCAAATCAAATCTGCCCTATACGGATTATGTGATTAATCCATATGGTGGCTGTACGCATGCCTGCAAATACTGTTATGCGTCATTTATGAAGAGATTTACAGGGCATACCGAAGAATGGGGATCGTTTCTTGATATCAAGCGCTGCGACAAGCCCATCAGCGCAAAGAAGCTGACCGGGAAAACAGTTTTTCTCTCATCTGTCACCGATCCGTATAACGCCGCAGAGAAAAAATATGAGATCACCAGAGGAATTCTGGAGCAGCTAAGAGAGATCGATTGTTATGTAAAGATTTCGACAAAGTCCAGTCTGATCCTGCGGGATCTGGAGCTATTGAAACAGTTCCGGCATTTGACGGTCGATATGTCCATCAATACTCTCGATGAAAGCTTCCACAAAGATATGGACAGAGGTTCAAGTATCGAGGACAGGCTCCGCACACTGAGGGTGTTTCACGAAAACGGGATAGAGACGGTCCTATTTATGTCTCCGTGTTTTCCGGGGATAACGAATTTTAAAGAGATTATAGAAGCCAGCGTCGGTTTTGTCGACGAATACTGGTTTGAGAACCTGAACCTGCGCGGAGACTACAAACAGCGTATATTAACCTATATCCATGAAAAATACCCGCAGCTGGACGCTCTGTATCAGGCGATATATTTGAAAAACGATGAGACCTACTGGCTTGAAATGGAGAAAGATTTTATCGAATACTGCGATGACAGAAACATACGCTATGTGAATGCATTCTATCACTCTAAGCTGGTGGAAGAGAAAGTGGGAAAAACAAAATGAACAGAAATGAGATCGTGGCGGAGCTGTTCCGATTGCAGGATAAGGACTATGCCTTGATGCAGGTAAAAATCATTCCCACTGTATCCCCTGACAGAATTATAGGTGTCAGAACACCTGCTCTTCGTGCTTTTGCAAAAAGCCTGAGCAAAGATAAAGATATAGATACATTCCTTTCATACCTGCCGCATCAGTATTTTGATGAAGACCAGCTGCATGCCTTTGTCATATCGTTGGAGAAGGATTTTGGCAAGTGTATAGCAGAGGTCGATGCATTCCTTCCCTTTATTGATAACTGGGCCACCTGTGACCAGCTTTCCCCAAAAGCGTTCAAAAAGAAGCCGGAGAAGCTGCTCACATACATTCAGGCATGGATAAAATCAGATAAGACATACATGGTCAGGTTTGCGATAGGTATGCTGATGCAGCATTTTCTGGATGAGAATTTTGATACAAAGTATTCGGATATGGTGGCGGAGGTTAGGTCGGAGGAATACTACGTCAACATGATGATCGCATGGTATTTCGCAACCGCTCTGGCAAAGCAGTATGAATTGGTTTTACCATATCTGGAAGACAAGAGACTGGATGATTGGGTGCATAACAAAGTTATCCAGAAAAGCGCGGAAAGCTTTAGGATTACCGATGAACAAAAGGCTTATTTAAAGACACTAAAGGTGCGACAGAGTAAGCAACGCTAAATTCCAGTTTGCCGAAGCAAAGTAAGGATGCACTTATCTAACACCAGATTGCTGATTTTATGGCACTTATCGGACACGCTCCGTCCTTATTTCTCAAGGGATAGCTCGGAAAGCCTTGATTTATGGGAAAAAGATTTTCAAAAAGTTTGTGTCACGGGGTTGACATTATCGGGAACAGGTAAGACGTATGCGTCTGCTTTTGCCATGCGTGAACTTGGGTTTAAGAGAATATTATTCCTGGTTCACAGAGGGCAGCTTGCGCGACAGACAAAGAAATCTTATGAGAGGGTTTTTGCCAGATCCGTTTCGATGGGGCTCGTCGGAGCCGGACATTATGATTATGATGCAGATCATGTATTTGCGACGGTCCAGACACTGAATCGGGATGAGCATTTGTTGAAATATGATAAAGATGCTTTTGATTGTGTAGTTCTGGATGAAGCACATCATGTTCCCGCGGAAACCTATCAAAAGATAATGAGGCATTTTACACCCAAACTATGGATTGGAATGACTGCAACACCCGATAAGCGTGATGATAACGTGGAGGGTAGAAATGTATATGAACTCTTTGATCATCAGATCGCATATGAAATCCGATTAAAGCAGGCTATGGAGGAGAATCTGCTGTGCCCGTTCCATTATTTTGGGATCAACGACCTGGAAATTGTCGGCGATCATGAACGGACAGCTCTGGATTTCTCGATGCTGACTGACGATGAGCGGGTAAAGCATATCATAACCCAGGCTGATTATTATGGATTCAGTGGAGAAAGAGTCAAAGGACTTATCTTTTGCAGCAGCATAATAGAGACAGAGGAGCTATCCGAAAAGTTTAATAAGATGATCAATCCTGCAACAAACAGGCCGTTCAGAACGATCGCCTTAAATGGCAGTGCATCCGAACAGGAAAGACAGGATGCGTTTGAGCGACTGGCAATGGATGAGGATGAGAGCGGCACAGGAGAGCCATTGGACTATATCTTTTCGGTAGAGATCCTGAATGAAGGTGTCGATATCGTGGAAGTCAATCAGGTGATAATGCTCCGTCCCACGGAATCACCGATAGTATTTATCCAGCAGCTTGGCAGGGGACTGAGAAAGGCGTCTGGAAAGGAATACGTAGTTATTCTTGATTTTATCGGCAATTATAACAATAACTTTATGATCCCGATCGCCTTGTCCGGGGACCGGACATACAATAAGGACAACATCAGACGATATATCCTGGAAGGCAGCAGAGTAATACCCGGAGCGTCTACCGTGCATTTTGACGAGATAAGCCGTAAGAAGATATTTGCGGCGATCGATAATGCAAACTTCAGTGATATAAAGCTGATCCGTGATAATTATACCAACCTGAAAAACAAGCTTGGAAGGATCCCTGCACTGAAGGATTTTGATGATCACGGCGAAATGGATGTGGTCCGTATTTTTGATAATAACAGTCTTGGTTCTTATTATAAGTTCCTTGTGAAATATGAAAAGGAATATAAGGTCAGGCTGACAGAGGATGAGGAGAAGGTAGTTGAGTTTGTATCAAAGAAGCTGGCTAACGGAAAGAGAGTGCAGGAATTGCAAATGCTGAAGCGCGTTCTGGCATATGCGCATGACAGCTCAAAGATCGGATTATTTGCCGGCCTTTCTGCTGATATGAAAGAGTACGGGAAGGAAATAACTGACGATCAAAGGGAAAATATAGTCAATGTAATGACTAATGAATTTCCGGCCGGATCCGGGAAAAAAACATATTCAAAATGTGTATTTATTGAAAAGGATACTGCCGATTATAAGCCGACGACAGCCTTCTTAAATATGTTAAAAAATGTTGATTTTTACAATATACTGGAGGAACTGGTTGATTTTGGGATCAGCAGATATCAACGGGATTATAGTGACAGTTACAGGGATTCCGACCTGGTTTTATATCAGAAATATACGTATGAGGATGTATGTCGATTATTAAACTGGGAGCAGAATGAAGTGCCATTAAACATCGGCGGTTATAAGTACGATAAAAAGACAAAAACCTTCCCGGTATTTATTAATTATGATAAGTCGGATGATATCAGCGATACGACGAATTATGAGGATCATTTTGTGGAAGGTTTCAGGGATCGATTGATCGCAATTTCCAAATCGGGAAGAAGTCTGCAGTCTGAGGATGTGCAGAACTTCTTAAAGGCAGAGGAGCGAGGGATCCGGGTTGAGTTATTTGTCCGGAAAAACAAGGATGATAAGATCTCAAAAGAATTTTATTATCTTGGTCACATGACAGCAAGCGGTAAAGCCAGGGAATTTAAGATGGCAAATACCGAGAAAATGGCAGTTGAAATAGAGTGGATATTAGATGTTCCTGTCAGAGAAGATATTTATGAGTACATTGTAAGCGCGTAGCATGGAGACGAAATGAAAACAGTCAGAGTCGTTGCAGCAGTTATCAGGTCTAAAAACAAAAAAGGAGAGCCAATAATCTTTGCAACTCAGAGAGGATATGGCGAATTCAAAGGCGGTTGGGAATTCCCGGGTGGGAAGATAGAAGAGGGAGAGACTCCCGGGGAGGCTTTAAGGCGCGAGATCATGGAAGAGTTGGCTACGGTGATCTCGGTTGGTGAATTAATAGAAACAGTTGAATATGACTATCCTTCCTTCCATCTGTCAATGGACTGTTTTTTGTGTGATATTGTAAGCGGGGATCTGGTCTTAAAAGAGCATGAGGCAGCGAAATGGTTAACGAAAGAGAGTTTAATGGA
>JAILQK010000186.1 GCA_024699045.1 Lachnospiraceae bacterium
CACAAAAAAGAAGGTATTGATAAGGACCTTCTTTTTGTTATAATGTACCCCTCCTGACTCGTCGGCCTCTCTCGTTCCCCCGGACAGATATCCGATATAGACCGGTATCAGAGGAAGCACACAGGGAGAGAAGAAACTCAATAGTCCCTGTATAAAGACTGTTATCACCGGTACGCTTACATCTAAAGATAAGTTCATTCATTTCCCCTATCATCGGTCCACGGTGCCTGTATTACATCTATGATCATAACTTTGCCTCAAGACCGGTCTTCTTATCAAACTGTCGACAATGATCCCGCTATTGCCTGTCATCTACTGCCTGTCTTCTATTGTCTGTCTTCTATTGTCTGTCTTCTATTGTCTGTCTTCTTTGATCATTTTTTTCTTTAAGCTGTTATATCTTACTATAGTAAGAATAAGGGAAACAATGATCACAATGACCGTAAACAGGACCGCTGCCAGAAACGCCAGTATCGACAGCGCAGGCGCCGGATGCCCGTTTGCCGTCGGATCCGCCATAGCCACGTCACCGTATGCAGCCCCCGAGATGAGTAATATATCTATGATGAGCTGAGCCGGTATAAGGAGCAGCCACAAAAAGGCGGCCGCCGGTTTTTTCTGTCTGGTCCCCGTCGTATCACTCATGATCTCTGCCCGATCCTTTCAAACCTTTTATAAGTTTTTCCGTCCCGCTCAACGGTTTCATCCCACATATCCGCAGGCCGCACCCAGATACCGTGATCCCCGTAGAGAGCGCGATAAACGACCATTGCCTCCGATGTTTCCGAATGTCTGGCGATTGCTATGACCTCATACTCATTCCCTTTGAAATGCCTGTATCTGCCGGCTTCTATCCGATCAAGCGCTTCTTCATATTTCATGCGTCCCTCTCTCCGGTCCTTCAGGATATCCCCTTCATGCAATTTGTATTACCAAGGTTTCCCTGTAATTATAACAGATAATCAAACAGATGCCCGATTTATACAATGTTTATTTTATTATCATTCCTCTCACTGCTCACTTATTACCTGTTCCGTGACCACTACATTTTCAGGAGTTGTCTTTAGCTCCCTGTATGTGCGGATCATAAGCCACAACGCGATAAAAAATGTCAGCAGATCTGATAACGGCATCGAATACAGAACCCCATCCAGACCAAACTTAAGAGGAAGGATCAGGGCAAATCCGACTCCGAACACTATCTCTCTTATCATTGATAGCACCGTGGATTCAAGCGCCTTGCCCATAGCCTGCAAAAATATGAAACACGCCTTATTAACGCACGCAAAGATCATCATACACAGATAGATCCTGAAGGCCTTCACGGCAAAATCAGTATAATAAACGCTTTCATTTGCGGCTCCGAAAATCCCGATCAGCCCTTTAGGAAACACCTCAACGATAATAAGCGCTGCCGCCCCTACTGAAGCTTCTGCAATGATCAGGGTTGTAAACAGCTTCCTTACCCTGTCCTTCAGACCCGCCCCCATATTATAGCCGACGATCGGGATACATCCTGCGGCCATTCCGACGACGATGGATATTACGATCTGGAAAAATTTCATCACGATCCCTACGACCGCCATAGGGATCTGGGCATATTGTTCCTGTCCGAACACTGCGTCCTCAGCGCCGTACTTGCGGATCATATTGTTTATCGCAGCCATGGCAGCTACAAGGGATACCTGAGACAAAAAGCTGGTGATCCCCAGGATAAGTGTCCTCCGGACTATATCAATACTCAGCCTGAGATCTGTTTTCCCGGGTCTTAGAAGTCTCATATGCACCAGATACCATACAGCAAGAACCGCCGTCACTATCTGACCGATCACTGTGGCAACGGCTGCTCCCATCATTCCCCACTTAAACGCAAAGATGAATACCGGATCCAGGATAATATTGATCACTGCCCCGGCAAGCGTCGATGCCATAGCAAACTTCGGGCTTCCGTCTGCACGGATCACAGGATTCATTGCCTGTCCGAACATATAAAAAGGGATCCCGAGTGTGATATAGAAAAAGTATTCTCTGGAATTCCTGAAAGTCTCAGTGTTAACGGAACCTCCGAACATGTAGATGATAGTATCACTGAAAATAAGATATATTGCCGTAAGGAGAATACCCGACATGATCATCAGGACCACTGAGTTGCCAACACTTTTTCTGGCCCGGTCTGTTTCCTTCATCCCCAGGCTCAGGCTGACAAAAGCGCAGCACCCGTCTCCGATCATCACCGCTATTGCGAGAGCTATGACCGTGAGAGGGAATACGACCGTATTTGCCGCATTACCATAGGATCCCAGATATGCCGCATTCGCTATGAATATCTGATCGACGATATTATATAATGCGCCTACGAGCAAAGATATGATACAGGGTACCGCATATTTTCGCATCAGGACTCCGACCGGTTCCTCACCAAGATACTGATTATCATTTCCATTCATTTTTTATCCTCCGTTTCTACGCAAAAAAAGTGGCATGCAACTGGATTTACGCAGTTACTGCCACTCGTTATGTTTATAGATTACCTCCGGATCGGGTATGATTTCAAGGGACATTTTTTACGAATTTAACACTTGAGATCAACCTGTATCATGGTCATTTTGACCATGAACGATACGTCAGATCCTACCGGAAATACAGCAGATAAAACCTTATCATATTTCCTCTTTTCAAAATATGGCATATTATACTGAAAAACGCTTATTGCGTGCAAACGGAGGTTGATATGAAGCTCAGGATTACTATTATCGCGCTTTTACTTGCCCTTGCTGTTTCAGGATGCGGGAACAGTGCGGCAACACAGGACAGTGCAAGTAGTACAGATCCAACAGAGATCACAGGAAATACAGAAGAGGGAGAAAAAGAAACATCCGCAAATGAAGACAATACTTCATCCGATGAACCTACAGAGCTTGTCTGGTGGGTATATTCCGCTACCGGAGATATCCCCGACGACCAGGAAGAGGTCCTTGCAAAGGCCAATGAGATTTCAAAAGAGAAGATCGGAGTGACCGTTAAGATGATCAATAAAACCGCTGAACAGTTTGATCTTGATCTTCAGACCGGCGAATATTACGATATGACCTTCAGCTGTGACTGGTGTAATGACTTTGACCGTAATGCCGGCAACGGATATTACTATGACCTTACCGATATGGTCGAAAAAGATGCACCGGACCTATATAAGGCCGTTCCTCAAAAGTCCTCGGCGTGACAAATCAATGCTTCTGCAATAACGGAACCGGTCTTTTCATACAGCGTCTTACAACGGATACATCAAATCTCGCAAATTCGTTTAATACCATGGCCGATACTCTGTCTCAGGTATGCCAGTACGTCGGGATTTTGATCGCAATGTGCGTTGTAAGTCCGCTCGCATTCGCCGTAACTACAGTCCTTCTTATCA
>JAILQK010000189.1 GCA_024699045.1 Lachnospiraceae bacterium
GGAGGACGGATATGAAGTTAAAACAGATTGTAAAAAAATATAATGAGACCAGTCTGATTCTTCGGATATTGATAGGTTTGGTAATAGGATCAGTCCTGGGTCTGCTTATCCCGGGCATACCAGTAATATCCATGCTTGGAAACATTTTTGTCGGCGCACTAAAAGCTATTGCCCCGATTCTTGTGTTTGTTTTGATAATATCTTCACTGGCTAATGGTAAAAGCAGTTTTGATCCCAGATTTGGATTTGTGATCTTCCTATATCTGTTTTCCACCCTGTTAGCCGGCCTGGTGGCGGTCATTGCAAGTTTTTTGTTTCCTCTTACAGTCAGACTGACAGGAGATGTCGATATCTCAGCAGCTCCATCAGGCATAGGTGACGTATTAAACAACCTTCTTCTGTCAATGGTCGCAAATCCCGTAAATGCTCTTTCAAATGCGAACTATATCGGTATACTCTTCTGGTCTATACTCTTAGGGATAATATTTAAGAAATTAGCAAAAGAGACGACAAAACAGGTTATTTCCGATCTGTCGGACGCTGTTTCACAATTAGTTAGCATTATCATCTCCATGGCTCCGTTCGGAATCCTTGGTCTTATTTATGCTACCATTTCTGAAAGCGGGCTCTCTATATTCATAGACTACGGCAAACTCCTGCTTTTGTTAGTATGTACGATGCTGATAGTGGCGCTTGTATTAAATCCGATCATTGTTTTTTTCGCACTGCATACAAACCCATATCCGCTTGTATTCAGATGTATCAGGGAAAGTGCCATCATGGCCTTTTTCATGCGTTCATCTGCGGCAAATATTCCGGTAAATATGAAGCTTTGCAAAAGATTAGGGCTTGATGAAAATATATATTCTGTTTCCATCCCTTTGGGTTCTACGATAAATATGGATGGAGCTGCTGTTGTGATCACGATAATGACTATGACAGCCGCCCATACTATCGGAATGGATGTAGACATACCCTCAGCTATTATGATGTCGCTGTTGGCTACTCTTGGCGCCTGCGGTACTTCCGGAGTGGCCGGAGGCTCATTACTGTTGATCCCTATGGCTTGTTCATTTTTTGGTATTCCCCAGGATGTGGCCATACAGATCGTAGGTGTCGGATATATAATAAATGTTGTACAGGATTCTTTTGAAACGGCACTGAATTCTTCAGGCGATGCGTTGTTCACGGCAACTGCAGAATACCGTTATTGGAAGAAGAACGGCAAAAGCCTGCCGACATTCCTCGGCGGAGAAACGAAAGTGGATATATGAATATATTTGATATAATCGGACCGGTCATGATCGGGCCTTCAAGCTCACATACAGCCGGAGCCGTCAGACTGGGAAGAGTGGTAAACAAACTGCTGGACGGAGCAGATCCGGTCAAAGTAGAGATCATACTTTCCGGTTCCTTCGCGGAAACCTATAAGGGTCATGGAACCGATCGCGCTCTGTTAGCAGGGATCATGGGCTATCACAGCTACTCTCCGGAGATCCGGGATGCTCTTCAGATCGCCATGGATCGGGGTATCGAATATTCTTTTGTGCAGCAGAATATAAAAGGAGCCCATCCTAATACAGCTGCTATAAATTTCACTTTGCCTGACGGATCTACCGGATCCATGCAGGGTGCGAGCGTTGGCGGCGGAAACATCCTCGTTAATCACATTAATGGTATCGAGGTAAAGTTTGACGGAAGCAATAATACCATACTTGTAATGCATGAGGACAAACCCGGTGTTATAGCAAGCGTCACAAATCTAATGCACTGGCAATATGTGGACCTCAACATATCAAACTTTTTTCTGTCGCGGCAGATTAAAGGAGGCGAAGCGATAATGACGATAGAAATCGATAACTTACCTCCTGAAACTCTGATCGACGATATCAGAAGACTTCCACAGGTTACAAATGCCTTTCTTATTCGCAGACTATGAGGTAAATGCATGTTTAAATACGATTCGATACAGGAGTTAGTATCCGCAGCAAAAGAAGCAAAAGAAAAAATAAGTACTCTTGTACTTAGAGATAATGCCATAAGCATGGAAAAACCAGAGCAATCCATATTTGAACAGATGGAAATGGATTTCATGATAATGCGAAATTCTGTTGCCGAAGGGCAGAAAAAAGATCAGCGTTCTATGTCCGGTCTTACCGGCGGAGAAGGTTATCTGATGTCAGAATATGCCGGAAAGGCGAAGCCCTTATGCGGCTCATTTGTTGCCGGTGCAATGGCCAGATCGCTTGCAGTAGCCGGTTGTAATGCTTCCATGGGCAGAATAGTTGCTGCACCTACGGCAGGAAGCTGCGGTATATTACCCGGTTGTCTTATATCTATGTGCGATGAAAAAGGTTTTCCCGAAAAGGATGTGATCATGTCCATGTTTACAGCCGGAGCCTTTGGTTTAGTAATTGCCGAACGATCAAGCATAGCCGGAGCTCAAGGCGGATGTCAGGCTGAATGCGGCAGCGCGTCAGCTATGGCTGCTGCTGCACTTACGGAAATAATGGGCGGCACTCCTTCACAATGCGCTGATGCCTGTGCGATAGCCATAGCAAATCAACTTGGACTTGTCTGCGATCCTGTAGCAGGTCTGGTGGAAATCCCATGTATCAAAAGAAACGCGGCCGGTGTCGTCCTTGCCTTCTCCAGTGCGGATATGGCTCTTGCCGGACTTGCACCAAAGATACCGGTAGATGAATGCCTTGATGCCATGCGGGAAGTTGGCGATCAGTTACCTAATACCCTTAAAGAAACAGCAGGAGGCGGGCTTGCTGCAACTCCCACAGGAAAAAAGCTCAGAGAAAAAGTATTTGGTAAGCCTTGAGAAAGCGAACATCTTACATTCACTTGTGCATGTTTTTTCCTTGTGGTCGATAACACCATCTCCCGGAGAATAAATCAGGGGCGTCCTTATTTTCCGAAGAATAAATGAGAGGCACAGAAAATGAAAAAAATATTAAGCATTTTTATCTGTATTTTACTGGCTGCATACAGTCTCACCGGATGCGGCACAGACGGATCAGTCGATAAGGAAACCGGTTTTGAATATTCCGAGTATCCGCTCGAAAGAAACGGGATAGCTCTGCATCTGGATCGCATTTGCGTGGAAGGTGCCGAGCCCGATAAAGATATTTTGCTTATCCACGGAGTGACCTACTCCTCAAATGAATTCGATACCGACTATAAAGATTACAGTCTTGTACGTAAACTGGCAAAAGAAGGGTATGGCGTCTGGAGACTTGATATCGCAGGTTTCGGACAATCAGGACAGGTAGATGACGGATTCATGCCGGATTCTGATTACGCTGCGAGGGATATCGATGCCGCCGTTGAAAAGATAAGACAGACAACCGGACATGAAAAAATAGATATCCTCGGATGGAGCTGGGGAACAGTTACGGTCAGCAGGTATGCGGCAGCCCATGCCGGGCAGATACGCAAGCTGATCCTGTATGCACCGATCCTTTGCGGCATCGGCGAATATGACGTAACTGAGCCGTTCCATCACAATACCTGGGAACATGCCGCAGATGATTTTCAGGCCAAAGAAGACGGCTCTTTCGATTACTCAATCACCGAAAAAAACGTGATCGAAATATATTGCTCAAACTGCTGGCATTATGATGGAGAATACAGTCCCAACGGTGGTCGGAGAGATCTTTGCATCTCTGAAGATGAGGAACTGATCGATCTTACAAAACTTTCCAATCCCACATTGATCATATGCGGTGATAATGATCCCTATCTGAATAACGACAAGATAGCCGGATCGAAAGAACTGCTTCCCGAAGGTTCTGATGTTAAAGTGATATCAGGCGCCTCACATGTGATGATGATCGAAAAACCGTACTATCATCAGTTTCAGGATGCTCTGATCAGCTTCTTAAGTGACTGACACGGCCTGTTTTCAGCAGGCCAACACCTCTTTCCTGATACGGTTCCATACATGCTTTTTATTACCGCTCCACAGGGGCGCCACAAGCAGTCTCTTGTCCCCGTCCCCGGTAAGCCTGTGGATCACTACACTTTCCGGGATATACTTAACACACTGCTTCAGGATATCTATATATTCATCCTCCGAGAGGACCCTGACCCTTCCGGCAATGTATTCCTTCTCAAGATCTGTCCCCTTAAGCACATGAAGGAGCTGCAGCTTGATCCCTGTTGCGCCGGAACCACAGATATACCTCACAGTATCAAGGATATCTGTCAGCTCTTCTCCGGGAAGACCGATGATCATATGGGTTATGACTTCTATGTTATTTTCACGAAGTACGGCTACGGCTTTGTCGTATACGCTTAGATCATACCCTCTGCGGATATATGCGGCACTCTTTTCATGGATCGTCTGGAGACCAAGTTCTGTCCAAACAGGCTTTATCCGGTTCAGCTCGGATAAAAGACGAATGGTCTCTTCAGAGAGGCAATCCGGCCTTGTCGCAACGGAAAGCGCTGCCACATCAGGATGAGCCATGGCCTCGGTATAGAGCTTTCTTAATCGCTCTGCCGGTGCATATGTCCCCGTATATGCCTGAAAATAGGCAATATATTTTCCATCCTTTTCTTTGCCGGACACACGCTTCCTACCCTGCTCAATCTGTTCCGTGACAGTAAGTGATGGATCTCCGGCGAATTCTCCGCTCCCGCCCTCCGAGCAGAAGATGCAACCACCGGTTCCTATTCTCCCGTCACGATTGGGACAGGTAAAACCTCCGTTCAATGCTATCTTATATACCTTACATCCAAAGGTTTCCCGAAGGTAGTCATTTAACAGTCTGTACATATCTTCGCCGGGTTGGGGATCATGCCATATCCTGTCTCTTACCCTGTCTCTTACCCTGTCTC
>JAILQK010000194.1 GCA_024699045.1 Lachnospiraceae bacterium
CTCATGTTCATGATCATGCTCCATCCCTTCGACGATCTCTTCTTCCTTGACCGTATCGCCAAGCACCTCAAGCAGATTGATGCTTATAAGGTTGGGATTGGAAGCGCTTTTCAAAACCTCTTCGACCCACCCGTCGGACTCTCCGCCAACGTATATGAATACATCGCTTTCCGATATCTTTAATATATCTTCGGCAGAGGGCTGATAACTGTGAAGATCGACGCCTCCGTCTATGAGCAGGGTAACGTCTGCATCCCCACCCTTATCACCGAGTATCACGTTCACCCAGTCATATTCCGGGAATATCGTCGTAACCACGCTGAGCTTGCCGCTGTCATCGGCCGCTTTCGAAGTGTCCCCCGATGCTCCCGCCGTATCCCCGGCCGCTTTCGCAGCATCACCGGTCGTACCCGCGGTATTGCCGGCGCCGCATGCGCACAGATAAAAGACTGTGCATATAACAGTCAAAAATATGATTATCTTTTTCATCTTATCCTCCATAGGTATGTTTATCGATCGTTTCAAAAATCGGTACGTTTCAATCATTCATCCGTACCTTATCCGCCACCGGTGACGATGCCGTCTGGAAGATCGTCGCATTACCGTAGAAAACGGACAGGATAAGACTTACTACGCTGACGGAGACAAAAAAGCTGATGCCGCTTCCCAATGAATGCACGACGCTTTCACACTGGGCTATGAAGGCGCATATGGGACAATCCTCTCCGCAGCATTCATGCCCGGTCTCGGCCGCTTCAAAGAAAACGGCAAGGATCAGAAGCATGGAAAACAGAGCTGCGGCAAAAACAGCCGTCGCAGCCCTTAAGGCTTTTATATTCATATATGATCTGCCTCTTATAATGCTTTCCATTAACTCCGATCCTTCCGACACTGTTCTATGGTTTATCAGTAGTTCTCTGCATGTATCTCAAAGAAAGACTGCGGATGCGCGCATGCCGGGCAGACATCCGGAGCCTTGGTCCCCACGACGATATGCCCGCAGTTGCGGCACTCCCACACCTTGACTTCACTTCTTTCGAAGACCTGCGCCGTCTCGATATTCTTCAAAAGAGCCCGGTATCTTTCCTCGTGGTGCTTTTCAATGGCGCCTATCAGACGGAATTTTTCCGCAAGCTCGGAAAACCCTTCGGCGTCGGCGGTCTTTGCAAACTCATCATACATATCGGTCCACTCATAGTTCTCGCCGTCTGCCGCAGCATTAAGATTCTCTACGGTATTTCCGATACCTTTCAGTTCCTTGAACCAGATCTTTGCGTGCTCCTTCTCGTTTTCCGCCGTCTTGAGGAATAAAGCCGCTATCTGCTCATAACCCTCCTTCTTTGCAACGGATGCAAAATATGTGTACTTATTCCTCGCCTGGGACTCCCCGGCAAACGCTGCTTCCAGGTTCTTCTCGGTCTGCGTTCCCGCATACGGATTGTTGTTCATGATCTACATCCTCCTTTTTATTATGATAAATCCTTGTCATTTCTCTGCCCTTCTTTCAGGTGGGCGGGCATAGAAATGTGTTACACGTCCTTTAGAAATGTAAGCTCGTTGCCGTTACCGGATACATGGATAAGACAGTATCCCAGCTCTTTCATCTTGTCAAGTAGCGAGACAAGGCGCTCAGGACCGTCATCAAAGAACCTGTCATGGACCTCCATGCATATCTGATCTATCGTAACGCTTCGGGGATCATATCCCCTTATGACCTCAAATTCGGATCCCTCGATATCCATCTTCAAAAGGTCGATATGCTCATGACCGTTCTCTTTGGCGAGCGTATCTATCGTTCTCATATCGACCGTGATCCCTTTTTCCTTCATTCCGTCCCTTGTGACCGCGGATCCGGATACGAAATCATCATTTTCCGGAAGATAAAAGAGCTCGGTGCCGTCCTTTGATGACAGCCCCACCGGGCTGAAATGAAAAGTCTTTCTGTCTGACAGTCTGTGCTGTTTTACGTAGATCCCTGCCCGGGGTGTAGGATCGAAGGCATAGATCTCAGGATCGAACGCATCTGACAGCGCTTCACTGAAAGACAGGTCTTCACCTATTCCGAAAGTGTAGATCACGGGGGATGCAGCTGCTTTGAGCTTCTCGTCATATATACAAAAGCCCCCGTAAGCATTGCCGTAGCGGACCACATTATATTCCCGGGTGCAGGAAGTAAGCAGAGCCCTTCTCTTCCCCCGCCCCATCCTTCTTTTTATCTTCTTAAAGATCGTAGAGCGCATCCTTTGTCACCGCATAGTGTTTATCATATCATTACGACACCATCCCCGGAAGTTACCACTGACCGTGTCTCCGGAGTGATCTCCGTACCATAGAGATCCTTAAGGATGATCCCGTATATCCCCGACGCCCGGAGATCCTCCTCGAAATCTCTCTGTGCCTTCGGATCTGTGATCGCGGCACGGTCGGAAACTCTGGAAAGCACCGGGATCGTGGCCGTTTCATTGATCTTCTTTACAAGCTCCGAAGCGTCCTTCCTGAACCCCAGGATCCTGGCATAGCCTGCCATCCGATCGGTCTCTGCCGCCTGCTTCGTCTCTGCCTCTTGCCTCGTCTCTGCCGCCTGCTTTGCCTCTGCCTCTTTTTCCACGCCAAGCAGCATGTGAAGCAGCGCTCTGGATATTCTCGTATAAGTAAGATTCCTTGTCTTTATGAGCTCGGTAAATTGCGAGACTCCGACAAACTCATCTCTTTTTTTCATTATCCTTCTGGCAAGATCACGGCTCATATCCGCATATCTCATCAATGAAGCTTCGCTCTCGGACAAGAGCCGGTAATTCATAAGGGACGAAAGATCATCGTCAAAGACGGGAAACCCGGTGCCGAAAGCCTCCCTCAGAAGAGGGAGCGTATTTTCCGGAAGATAAAGGCTCACCGCGTCAAGAGATCCGGTCTTCCGAAGGATCGTCCGGATATTTTTAGCCGAGCTGTAGATCCCATAAGTATTGACGGAATCATGATCGGTCGCTTCTCGCTTTATGTTAACTATATCCATGTCAGAATCAAGCCTGATAAGCGACTTTAAGTACTCCAAAGCCAATATGTTATTAGGTTGACATAATGACTGATCTATCTGCTCTCCCGTGATCCTCCCTCCGGGTATCCCTGATGCGTCCGATCCGCCCGCGTCACTTGCCGCCGCAGTTTCTTTGAGCGCTTCAAGCCTCGCCGAAGGATAATTCTTCCCCTCCTTCAGATGCTTTTCAAGACTTGCTTTGTATTCACCGGATTCCTCCGATAAGATAACGGCCAGCTGTTTCAAGGCTCCGATATCACTGTCTTCCGTTCCGAAGCACAGCACATCCACACAGCCAAGCGCCTCAAGAAGGGCCGTGCCGCCGTGCGCAAAAAGCTCCGCCGATGCGGTCGCATATCTGACAGGGAGCTCTATCACCGCATCCGCTCCGTTCTGCAGTGCGGCCTCAGCCCGGATCTTTTTGTCACAGACCGCGATGTTTCCACGCTGAGTGAAATCCCCGCTCATCACCGCGATAATAAAATCTGCGGAGGTGAGCTCTCTCACTCTCCGCAGAAAATAAGCATGTCCGTTATGAAAAGGATCGAATTCGGCTATCACTCCCGCAATCTTCATAAATAAAAACCTTACCCTGCTTTCATATGATCCGTAATGGCGGCGGATGCTCCCATCCGCAGGATCCCTGTGTCCGGTGTCAGTTCGAGTCTTCGTCAAGGTCTGCGGTATAGATATAGTTCTTTCTGGCTTCCGTGTTGCCCTCAAGATACTCATCGTAAGTGGTTATCTTATCCACCAGAGTTCCGTCTTCCCGTATCTCCATTATCCGGTTTGCGGTCGTCTGCACAAACTGGTGATCATGACATGAAAAGATCTCAACCCCGGGGAACTTGATAAGTCCGTTATTCAGCGCCGTGATGCTCTCCATATCAAGATGGTTTGTAGGCTCGTCGAGAAGCAGGACATTTGCTCCGGATATCATCATCTTGGAAAGCAGGCATCTCACCTTCTCTCCTCCCGAGAGGACTCTTACCTTCTTGACCCCGTCCTCCCCGGGAAAGAGCATGCGTCCGAGGAAGCCCCTTACATATGTCACATCCTTCTCGGGTGAATAGCCCATAAGCCATTCGGTAATATTATAATCATTATCAAACTCTTTCGTGCTGTCCTTGGGGAAATATGCCTGGGATGTCGTAACCCCCCATTTATAGGAACCGCTGTCAGGCTCCTCCTCTCCCATGAGGATCCTCATGAGCATCGTTATCGCCTGCTCGTTCGCGCCCACGAGAGCAACCTTGTCGTTTCGCCTCAAGGTAAATGTGATGTTATCCAGAAGCACCTTTCCGTCCTGGTATTTTGTCAGTTTTTCGACTGAGAGCACCTCGTTGCCGATCTCCCTGTCAGGCCTGAAATCCACATAGGGATACTTCCTTGAAGAAGGCTTTATCGTATCGAGTTCTATCTTTTCCAAAGCTCTTTTTCTCGAGGTCGCCTGCTTTGATTTTGAAGCATTTGCCGAAAACCGCGAGATGAATTCCTGGAGCTCCTTTATCTTCTCTTCCTTCTTTTTGTTCGCTTCCTTCATCTGCTGGACCAGGAGCTGTGAGGATTCGTACCAGAAATCATAGTTTCCCGAGAACAGCGTTATCTTGCCGTAATCTATGTCCGCGGTATGCGTGCAGACTTTGTTAAGAAAATATCTGTCATGGGAGACGACTATGACGGTATTGGGGAAGTCAATGAGAAATTCCTCGAGCCATTCTATGGCATCCAGATCCAGATGGTTCGTAGGCTCATCAAGGAGCAGGATATCCGGATTACCGAAAAGCGCTCTGGCAAGAAGCACCTTGACCTTTTCGGAACCGGCCAGATCCCCCATCAGAGAATAATGAAGTGATGTCTCTATCCCGAGTCCGTTAAGCAGGGATTCGGCATCGCTTTCGGCCTCATACCCGTTCATCTCGGCAAACTCTCCTTCAAGCTCGGCCGCCCTCATTCCGTCCTCGTCGGAAAAATCCGGTTTGGCGTAGATCGCTTCCTTTTCCTTCATCACATCATAAAGATGCTCATTGCCCTGTATCACGGTATCCAGCACGGTCTGGGAATCATATTTGAAGTGATCCTGCTCAAGGACCGATATTCGCTGACCGGGTGTTACCTCGATATTTCCGTTGGTGGTCTCAAGCTCTCCGGAAAGGATCTTGAGAAAAGTCGACTTGCCGGCGCCGTTCGCGCCTATTATCCCGTAACAGTTCCCCTCGGTAAATTTGATGTTTACTTCCTCAAAGAGTGCTTTCTTTCCGACTCTGTAGGTCACGTTGTTTGCTGCGATCATGTCTAAACCCCTTATTTTTCAATGTTTTTTCCTTGTGGAACGACTACACGATTATACATTATAATGATAAAAAATCATAGTGTTATGTATTGCCGTACACAAAATATACTCAAAATCAAAAAAGGAAGCCCCGCGGACTTCCCCTGTATGCTGTCAGATATTGCTACACCAGTCTTTGATTTTATTCTTCAACATGATAACCATTAGCACATTCTGCATCCCATTCTCCGTAAATATCAAAACTATCGGGAGATCCTTCCGGAAATGCTTTGCATACAACGCCCTTCTCTGTATATCTTTCAAAATGTATGCAGAAATCACATTTTGGAAAATCATCATGTATCGGAAGTATTCCCTCCCGTTGCTTCCAAAGCGGAACATATCTACCCTTTTTCAAATCATCTACTGATTGCTTTATGTAATATTCCTTTTCTTCATAGTATTCATCAAGCGTCATTCCTTCCCGTACAAAAGGATAGTCACACATTACCGGATCCAAGCTATCTATGGTTTTATTGTCTTTTGTCAACTGTTTTATGCCCCTAAAATCATCTTTTGAGTAGAATGGCTGATATCTTTATATCAGATTCAAGTAGATATGTATAGTTTCGTTGGTTTTTCACGATCTTAAAAGTAGAAAAAAAGTAGGTGGACTGCTGTAAAAATGCACACTATCATGAAATTATGCGCATGATAAATTATGTTAAAACAGGAGGAAAAAATGAGAAAAACAAATTATCTTGCATCGGATGATCCGGTTTGTGTTGATATTTCAGGACTTCAGTCTCTTACATCTTGCGGGCGATATACAGCTTTAAAGATAGCCACAGAAGCAGGAGCAGTTATTACACTTGGCAAAAGGAAAATCTACAATGTTGAACGAGTCCGTGACTATCTTAACAAGATAAGCGAGTGAGGCGGGCAATATGGCTGAAGGATTTGTTTTTTATCAGAGCTTTGCTGAAGCATTGGAGGTATTACCTGATGACCAGTATGGAAAAGCAGCAAGAGCAATTATCAGGTATGCGCTATATGATGAAATGCCGGAAGCACTGGAAGCAGAAAGCAGCATAGTGTTTATAATGGCAAAGCCTCAAATTGACGCCAACACCCGGAGACGTGAAAACGGAAAAAAAGGTGCTAAGTATGGAAATCAAGGGGGCAGACCACCTAAAAACCCCATAGGGGATAATACAGAAAACCCCATAGGGGATATTAATCCCACATCACAGGTATCTATAAATAAATCCCCAAAAGGGAAACGGAAAGCAAAAAACACATTGAATAATACAGAAACAAACAATGAAGCAGAGAAAAACAAGGATATCAATCCCCCCTCCCCCTTTACGCCTCCAACATGGGCAGAAGTCATGGAGTATTGCTTTTTAGATGGACGGTCACATGTGGATCCGAACATTTTCTATGATACCTATAATTCTATTGGATGGATCATGGATGGAGAGCCTATTGATTGGAAAGCCAAAATAAAAGAATGGGAAGAACAGGCAAAGGAGGATGATCTTGAGAAACATTGATGCACTTATCCGGGAGGCGCGAAAGATATCACCGCGAAACGAAACTGACTTCCGGTTGATCGGGGCAGATGTCAGATATGTTCCTGATCCGGAGGAGCTTTCACCGGAATCAACACCAGATATCTCTAAGACGGTATTAGAGCCAGGGCAAGCAACAGTCAGATTGAAGCTATACGGACGGGATAGCGGATCTTATGCGAACACAATACCCGTCTTAATTGACAGGCAGCAGATACCGGACTTCCTGAGATTGATACGGCTGGCATTTCCAAACATGCCCGGTCAAGGAATAAATATAATTTCCCTTCCGGTTAGTGTTAGGGATGATCTTAGCGAGATGATCGACCTGAGAAAACTATTCAGAGAGGAGGTGGAAACTTGAAGACCAACGAAACAAAACAGGCGTTTGTATTGGCAAGGGCTGAAGGTTTAAGCCTGAGAAAAGCAGCCGAACGCTGCGGGATCTCACCCGCCACGGCGGTAAAATGGCAAGGGACTTTTGAAAAAAGGATATCACGAGAAAAACAAAACCGATTGGAGGAGCTTGCTGCGGAATACTCGCTGACAAAAGAAGCACGACTCCGGGCGCTGGGATCTCTTATTGAAAAGCTGAACCAGCAAATTGAGAGCCTTGACTTTCGGAAGATCCCACCGGAACAGATTATAAGGCTATACCTTCAAAGTCTGAGAAATGCGGAGAAAGAATATGTTACACCTTGTAAACTCGATATGCAGGATCTCCCCGCCATGCTGGACGCTGTGGGATCCGGTGAGCTGGATCCGGAACAGGTACGGGCAATGGCTTCAGCTTCAGAGATCCATAAAACGGCAATATTGCAGGAAAAAGTAAAAGAGCTTGCCGGGATCCTTGATGATCTAAAAACAGAAATGGATCGAATGAAGCAAGGAACAGATAATTAAAATAATACAAATATGATACTAAAATGAACAGAATGGAGGAACGACAAATGTCATATAAACAGACACTTAAAAACACGTTGGAGATGCTTTTACACAGCTATGAAAAGGAGATTGCTTCAACGGAAAGCATTTACAGTGATCCGGAGCTGAACGAAAAAGGAATAGCTTCAAGGATTGCACAGAACAAAGAGAGGTTCCAGAATCATTGGAGCCAGATCACAAAGGATATAAATGAAATGGCTACGACTATTTCAGAGACAGCAACGGCAGCAGAGAATAAAGCTCTATCTGAAAAGGTCGGAAATATTGAGTATTCATCACTGTTAGCTTCAACACTTTCAACACTTCCCTATATGGCAGAGGCAGACAAAGAAGTGCTTAAACAGCGACTATCTGTCTTTAATGATGATCCGATAGCTATATCAGCAATCAAACAGGCTTTACCCGGAAAAGGTCTTGAATGGAATAGTGTACTCCCTATAGACACAAGAGGATCCAAACAGGAAACGGTTTCCAAGATCACCAAAACTGTTTTGACTCATATATCAAATGTCTATGATGAGCTTGGAAATCGCAAGGCCAGGCATACAATGATCCCGGCTGGAATACAGTCAACGCTGGCCTATATTTCCACACTTAATAATGATTGCACAGCATGTGCGGAGGCAGCAGATGAGTAAAAGGATAAAAGGCTTTTGCAATGCAGGAGGGAAACGGACATATACATCAAAGATCACTCCGGGGATTATTCCCAAACAGAAACCCCCGGAGACTCCGGAGGAGCGTATACAAAGGGCGCTGCTTCCCCGGATGGTTGCTTCCTGTCATACCCCTGACACAGACACCAAAAAGCAGCCGTTTAATTTTGGCTTTAGGAAAGTGAGGTACCCGGAGTGATGGGCTGGGCAATTTATAAAGCGGTATGCGGTACAGCAATAACTTATTTCAATGATCCGCTTATGATCCCGGAATACTTGAAAAGAGGCTGGCGTGTATATGATATGCAGGGCGTGGAGCTGACAAGGCACGGACTCAGAAAAGAAGTATTTGAATAAATAAGAAAGCCCACCTTGTCCGGAGGTGGGTTTTCTATGTCTTATAAAGACTTCGCTTGGTGATAAGCGAGATATCAATATTATTCTATATTTCATAGCATGTGCGGTCAATAGCCGTGAGGCTTTCATATAGCCTCGTGAAGCCGTTGGAGATAAACAAGGCATCATTTACCGTCTGAAGTATTGGAGGCTTCCTCTTGCGGACGCTGGGCGCTCAGGCGTGAGGCATAGGCTCCTATTCTCTCAGCCTGTAAACGGTCATCTACTGCCTTTTTAATAAAACCGTTTACACTCTCCCCTGCTTTATCGGCAGCCGTTTTGATCTCCTCATACTTATCCTTTTTTACGTCCAGCGGGATCCTTTTCAAATGCTCTTTTGCGTACTTTTCTGTGTACCCCTTCGGATTAGTGCCCATTTTATCAACCTTTACGGAAAACAACACATTAACTTGCTTATGTACATAAGATGTTGTATTCTTATGTACATAAGACAAAGCACTACAACATTACACGAAACAAGATAACACATCATAACAAAGGAGGCAAAGCATGAAAAACATTACAGATGTAACATCA
>JAILQK010000213.1 GCA_024699045.1 Lachnospiraceae bacterium
CGTATCAAGGAAGGTTTCGCGTCTTACCAAAGCAGTCAATAAGATGTGATCTCATTGCAGCTTTACATTGATTTTCGTGCGGCCGATGCTTATACATCGGTCGTTTATTCTATTAAAAGACAAAACGATTATCTGCCCGTCGCCGTCTGGTATCACGGAGAAAGCATGAGATGAACAGCAGTCAGGACCACATAAGAAACTTTTGCATAATAGCTCATATCGATCACGGCAAGTCCACGCTTGCGGACAGGATCCTGGAAAAAACAGGACTTCTTACCGAGCGCGAAATGCAGGATCAGGTCCTTGACAACATGGATCTTGAACGGGAAAGGGGCATAACGATCAAGTCCCAGGCGGTACGTACCGTATATACCGCAAAGAACGGAGAGGAATATATCTTTAATCTTATAGACACTCCGGGACATGTCGACTTTAATTATGAAGTTTCCAGATCTCTTGCAGCCTGTGACGGCGCGGTCTTAGTGGTTGATTCATCACAGGGAGTAGAGGCCCAGACCCTTGCCAATGTATATCTTGCGATGGATCACGATCTGGATGTCTTTCCGGTGCTCAACAAGATCGATCTTCCTTCCGCGGATCCCGACAGAGTTGCGGAAGAGATCGAGGATGTTATCGGGATAGAAGCCATGGATGCTCCGAGGATATCCGCCAAGGCAGGGACGGGGATCGATGAAGTCCTTGAGAGCATAGTAAATAAGATCCCGTCTCCCAAGGGATCACCCGATGAACCTCTGAAATGTCTTATCTTTGATTCTCTGTATGACTCATACAAAGGGGTTATCGTATTTATAAGGGTATTTGACGGGACCGTAAAAGCCGGTGACCGGATAAAGTTCATGGCGAACGGCATGGAGGAGGAGATAATAGAAACAGGCTATTTCGGAGCCGGAAGATTTATTCCCTGTGAGGAGCTCAGCGCCGGCGCGGTAGGTTATATCACTGCTTCGATTAAGGATGTAAGGGAGGCCAGAGTCGGAGATACCGTGACGTCTGCGGGCAGGCCCTGTCTTGAAGCGCTCCCCGGATATAAGAAGGTCAATCCCATGGTGTATTGCGGAGTTTATCCGGCGGATACAAGGGATTATCCCAATCTCAGAGAAGCGCTGGAGAAACTCCAGCTTAATGACGCGTCACTCACGTTCGAGCCGGAAACCTCACTTGCTCTGGGTTTCGGCTTCAGATGCGGATTTCTCGGACTTCTGCATCTGGACATAGTTGTGGAGAGGCTCGAGAGGGAATATGATCTTGACCTTGTGACTACCGCTCCCGGTGTCGTATACCGGGTATACAAGACCGACGGCACCATGATCGAGCTGACCAATCCTTCAAATCTCCCGGAGCCTTCCGAAATCGAATATATAAAAGAGCCTGTAGTTTCCGCATAGATCATGGTCTCCTCGGAATACCTCGGGGCTATCATCGGACTGTGTCAGGAACGCCGCGGGATCCAGACCGGAATGGAGTATCTTGAGGAAACGAGGGTCCTGCTTAAATATGATCTTCCTCTCAATGAGATAATCTATGATTTCTTTGATGCGCTGAAATCCAGATCCAGAGGCTATGCGAGCTTTGATTATGAGATGAAAGGATATGTAAGATCTGAGCTTGTAAAGCTTGATATCCTTATCAATAAAGAGTACGTCGATGCGCTTTCCTTCATTGTCTTCAAGGGATCGGCTTATGCCAGAGGCTCAAAGATGTGTGAAAAGCTTAAGGGCGAGATCCCGAGACATCTTTTTGAGATCCCGATACAGGCTGCGGTCGGGGGCAAGGTCATCGCAAGAGAGACCGTCAAGGCGGTAAGAAAGGATGTCCTCGCAAAATGCTACGGCGGCGATATCACCAGAAAGAAGAAGCTGCTCGAAAAGCAGAAAGAAGGTAAGAAACGCATGCGTCAGATAGGTTCCGTGGAGGTTCCCAAGGAAGCTTTCCTGTCGGTGCTTAAGCTTGATGAAGAATGACCCCGGATATGGAACAGGCGAAAAAAGAAACTGAAAAGTCGAAAAAGAGCAATGACATATCCATCTATGTCCATATCCCTTTCTGCGTCCGGAAATGTCCTTATTGTGATTTCAATTCCAGTGTCCCCTCATCGGAGGATACATTCTTTTATTATACAGATGCCATATTGAAAGAGCTGGATCTTAATTCGGAACTTCTTGCCGACAGGAAACTGGTCTCTGTATATATCGGAGGCGGTACCCCGAGCGTCATGCCTTCAATGTGCGTGGGCAGGATCCTTGACCGCATCTCGGATATCATCCATGTTGATGATGATACCGAGATCACGATGGAGGTT
>JAILQK010000225.1 GCA_024699045.1 Lachnospiraceae bacterium
CTCACTTCATTTCCCCTTATCGTTATTTGAGCTGTTTGACTTGTGCCATGCCATGTTGTAACCCTTGACCTCGGTTGCGGATCCGTAGGCTTTATATGGTCTTCCCGCTTCGTCGAATTCGGCTGTATACCGCACTATGAAAGGGATCCTGTCTTCTGTCAGGGGGATGATCGCTTCCAGATGGTCCTTCCCTTCGGCAAGCTCCTTATGCCATCTTCTGTACATGTCGGCTGATTCCGCAGGGAAAAATCCGTTTTCTATCATAGGCTCCGGATAATTCTCCAAAACCTCCGGAAGGCCCAGCTCTCTCCTGCACCTGGAGCAGGGACGCATCTTTTTGGTCGCTATATCGTATTCCCAGGCGAAGGCATTGTTTTGCTCGATCGCCATCCGGAATTTTTTCTCGTTATCCTCCAGGTAGATATACTGAAGTCTCTCCGCCGTGATATTCCTTATCCTTACATAAAAGATATACTGATCTCCCGCTGTCCCTATAAGCCTCATATGGCTCCTTATGCACAGTCTGTCATCGCCGCAGCATCTGGAACTGACGTCGATCCATGTCTCGCACTCTTCCTCTTCACGGGTTTCTATGGCCTTCTTTATGGTCTGTTCGTAGATCTTGCTTCCGGTCTCATCCATCTGCTCAAGACCGATATTCAGGGCTGTCTTATCGACGGCCTCCGCTCCGATCTCCTTCACGAATTTGGTGTTGACGCGCATAAATTCGATCTTGCCGTTCTCATAGGTAAAGATAGCTGCCGGACCGACAAAATTATTGAAAAGAAGTGTTTCCATAGAATCCGGATTCCAGAATTTACCCGAATCTATATCATTCAGCAGACCCTTGCCCGAATACTGCGGTTCATGATCGTATTTCCCGGCAAGCTCAAGGAATTCCGTTCTTTTGATCGGCTTTGAATACAGATATCCCTGTATATAATAGCATCCTATGCTGCTCATGTAGTCGGCCTGCTCCAAAGTCTCGACGCCCTCGGCTATAACGGGAGTATTCAGCCATTTGGTCATCTGGACCATCGAGCTTATTATCGTACCTCCCCGTCCCCCTATCTCTCCGTTGAGAAAGTTCATGTCGAGCTTGATTATATCAACGTTCAGATCCTTGAGGATATTGAGTGAGGAATACCCCGCTCCGAAATCATCCATTTCCACTACATACCCTATCTGATGCAGATGCTCCAAAACCGAGGTTATGAGCTTGGTGCCTCCGATAGCCGAGCTTTCGGTTATCTCTATCCTGAGCATATCGACCGGGATGCCGTATTCTCTCCTGATCTTTTCTATCTCTTCGACATACTGATTGTTATTGTAGATATCATAGCGTGACATGTTGACGGATATCGGGACCAGCGGTATGTTCCTGTTCCGACAATAATTCTGAAGGGCGCAAACCTCCCTGAATACAAAGAGATCGGCCTTGAATATCAGATCCGCCTGCTCCAGAAAAGGTATGAAATCCGCAGGATACTGCGGACCGTGATCCGGATCCTCCCAGCGCATCAGCGCCTCGGCTCCGGCCAGTCTCCCCGTGACATGATTGATCTGAGCCTGATAACATACATAGATATTTCCGTTCTTTAATGCATCCGGAAACTTTTCCTTGATCTCGTCAAAAGTAAGCTGCCGCTTATCTCCCATGAGTGCTATCCCTCCGTTTTCAGTTATTTCCGGTATCACCGGATAAATTAACGATCATCCTATCGGCATGAATTTTTCGATCCAGGCTTCGTCGATCCCCTGCTCCGCTGCCTGTTTCCTGTACTTTTCCGTGACCTCCTTTGGGTCGGGAACATAAATATTGGAGCATCTCAGTGACTGCATGAATTCATCGTCGTTATTCTTCTCGCTGATCTGGAGCTGCTCGATATATTCCTTATAAAGGTTACATCTGTGATACTCTCTTGCCATTTCCTCGGTAATAAGTCCCATGCCGTCTCCTCCTTGTCATGATGATAAAACCTTTTCCCGGTCTGCCGGGGCAATTCCATCATACCATTTTTTCGGTCGGTTTCCGACCTTTTTATTTTATCCCGTTCCTGTCCTCATCTTCCGGACCTCCTTCAAAACGAACAGATCGACGGATCCTCCTTCTCGTTGTTTGCAATATGTTTGCAGGTAAAGATCACACTCCGGACTTTCGGTATGGCCAGGACCAGCACTGTTGTGGCTGCCTCTGCGAGAAGATAACTGCCGTCGTACTTGATGTCATATATGAGACGCTCCAATGGCGCGACCACATTTGAAGGATATGAATCATATTCGGGGGCGGCGAGGATATAGCAGACGAACATTATCAGGACTCCGCACAGATAGCCAAGTATCAGGCCCGAGGAACTGTTCTCTTTATCTATATCACCCACGATCTGTGTCGGAAGCTTTGGATGCCCGCTGTCGGCTCTTCCGTCACGGACCGCCTTTTTACCGCGAGCCTTTGCTACAGACTTTACATATCTTTCGCATTTCCTGTTTGAAGATATCACTATCCCTCCAAGGCAGAAGCAGGTGCAGGCTATGATATATTCAAGCAGGAATGTCTTCGGTGTAAGGAGCATGCCGCTCTCAGTGATATATGTGATCAAAAGCTTGATCAGGCTGAATAAGAGCGACATGAAAAACCCCGTGCGAAACCCGAAAAAATAAGTGATAAGCCACAGCGGAAGCAGTGAAAAGAATGTCCAGCTTCCTCCATCCTTTAACACAAGCACAGGAAGAAAGCTCAGAAGCGATGACAGAATGATCAGAAAAATGCACCACATGAGCTTATTATCATACATTAACAACTCAAGATCATCTTTTCCTTTCACTACCTTCTCCTCTTCATTTCTCTTCTGTGCTTACGGTTGCGGATCACAAGATATATCACTATGAGCAGAAGCCCTCCCAGCAGAAGATGATCAAATGACTTTCCGAAACCCTCATACGCCTTATCCAGCTCGATCCCGGCGCCCTCATAAAACTCTATCAGGATATCCGTGACAAACGACTCCACCTGGATAACGGCAAGAATCGTCGCGGCGATATTAAGTATCATGCTGTTTCGGTTTTCCTGTTCGCCGGTCATCAGATCGACCATATGCTCCAGGTAGTCCTGATTCTTATTGTACATCTCAAGCAGCTCATCATTGGAAAAAGCCTCTCTGATGCATTTTGCCTCATTGGCGGTCCCGAGATAGCTGAAATTTCCCGGTTCCCAGAACGGGATCGTCTTGCCGTATTCCTGCTCCAGAAGCATTACTTCCTCCATCGTGACCTTATCGTTTTTATAGAGGGCATCCGATACCTTGGCATTCATCCTCGCAAGCGCGGTATTCTGAAGCATGACAAGCTCGGCTATAAAGGAATAGGTAGAAGTAATGGCCACTCTCTGCTTAAAGTCGCCCCACTCATCCGGTATGAAGGCGATCACTCTTTTGGACAGATAAACGCTGTAATAATCATACTGCGCATGGTTTGTCTCACAGAGCTTTCTGAGGGACTCTGAATCTATGTGAAAGTCCTGTCTGAGGCTGTTGTAGACCTCTGCCGAAAGCACATTTTCAAACTCCGTCGGGTACACCGTTTCATCGGGCTTTCCCGACATACAGAGCATTATCTTTTCCTGTCCGCATCTGTGAAGAAGGTATTTCGACCACAGATAATCATAGAGCTTTATAAAACGCAGTTGAGCGTTTTCGTCTTCAGGATCATACTCCGTCCGGGGATCGACTATCTTTATATAGTTATTGCTGACCTGATCCTCCAGCTGTGTAGTGGAATATTTATAATCCGAGAAAAACACGTTTACCACATACATATGGGTCGGTCTGTGGGAAGTGATAAATACATATCCCTTCTGTAGGCCTGCTACCGTCTCCTCCGAATCTTTATCCGGACCGTTCCGGTAGGTGAACATTTTATCCCGTATCCTTGCATCGGGATCGGAATCATCCGTCTCAAGGTCATCATCCGTAAGATACTCATCGTGAACAGGGTCAAATTCGCGATCTATGCACGGATACTCATCGGTAGTATGCAGAAAATCGTAACAGCCAAGGAAATGAACCCTCATATCCCTGACCGAAGCGGAAGAGCATTCATATCCTATCGATTCCTCCAAAGCCCCTATTATCTGACCGGCGATCTCGGGATCATACGATCTGTCCCTTGCATCTTTGTCGATCGGCAACAGATCATCCATCGATGGTTCAAACAGGAGATCTGTTTTCGTATTGGCCGCATGTTCGGTCATTGGCAGGTACAGGTATACGTCGTCCTCCCAGGTTTTCAGGTATTTTTGACCGCTTTGCCCGCATGTTTCCTTTTCACTATAAGGATTCCCGACGGAATATATCAATTGCGACAAAGATCCTGCCGCGCCCCGCAATCCCGCATCCGAATTGTCACATATAAATAATTTTTTGGAACAGCCTTCGCATAAAGGCTTAAGCTCGTGCCTCTCATGAAATCCCAATCTCTTGAGCAACCTGACCCCGTCTTCGGACACTGCGCATGCAGCGATCCCCGTTATGCTGCATTTCCTTCTGATCCGGATTCTTCGTAGAAAAGACGCAAGGGAATCCGTCAGAAGCTTTACGGCCCCGGTATCGCGATACTCTTTTTCTATCACGACAGACAGCAGATATACAAAAAACTCCTTCCCGTTTTCGAAAGGAACGATCTCGTCCGGCGTGATCCCGTCGTCCAGCTCCCGGTATTCCGATTCCGGATCAAGTATCCTTTTCTTAAGAGGGTCACTGCACGGAAAAAAATTGAGATATCCCACGATCTCTCCCGGTCTGTCCTCGTCCGTCACATAGACATAAGTCTCCTTATTGACCGCGTACCGCACGATCATCGGAGTTATTTCACCCGCATCCTCCGGAGAATAAGCGCTTACATCCAGTTTATGTATCTTTTCAAAGAAAAGAGCTGTATCTTCGTCTTTGATGACCTCTTCCGGGGCATGAACCTGTAGTCTCATCCATATATCCCTTCACACACAAAAATGCTTTGAGTTTAGTCTTACTCCCTATATTCTCTCAAACATTGATTAAAATCAACTCTCTTAAGTTAAAAACATATAAAACTCAGCCCGGATTTTGGGCCTGAACTCCATTAAGAAAGGGTTGTCATATCGGTAACATACCGGTGTGACAACCCTCTTAAATGCATTTAGATCAGTTTCATTCTTTTATGATCTTATTGACCGCCACAGCCATCACTATGAGGTCTATGCCTGTCGTGATAAAGTAAAACCCTATGAGCAGACCTATGGCCAAAGCCATTACCGTAGGATGGGCAAATGAATAAATACCTACTACAAGGCTCAGAATACCCAGGATGAGCTCCCAGATCCAGTTTCTGTTTATATTCTTTACTGAGAAGGCCAATATGATCTCAAAGATCCCTCTGAGTGTAAACCAGGCTGCCGTCATATATATGATCATGATATCGACTGCAAGGGTCGTTCCGGGTTTTATTATCGCGCAAACACCTACGATAAGCGCGAGAACGCTTATGACCGCATCCAGTATGCCGCTCTGCTTCTTAAACACTCTGATGATCCCAAGTATCCCGTATACCAGCATGAAAATACTGATCAGAAAACCGGCCTGCAAAAATGTCGCTCCGGGATTGAATGCGCATGACATCCCCACGATTATCATTATGGCTCCCAAAATAATACTTATTATCGTCATTGTAACTCCCTCTTTCTCTTATCTGTAAATCTGTCTGTCCTCTATGATCCCTATGGAAGCGGATCGTTTACTCCATATACTGATCGACAAGCTTATCATAAGTTCCGTTATCCTTGAGCTTAGTGATCGCCAGATCGATCTGCTCTTTAAGTGCCGTATCTCCCTTTGGCAATGCTATGGCATACTCCTCTACACCGAATCCGAAATCCTCTCCGTTCAGATCTTTGACCTGATCCGGATAGTTGGAAGCAAAAACTCCGGCAGGATTACTGTCAACAATCACGGCATCAAGCCTTCCGTTGACAAGATCGTTTACCGCATCCACTGCCTTGTTATACTGCTTGTTGCTTGCCCCTTCGATCTCCTCGATTATAAAGTCTCCGGTCGTTCCAAGCTGGCAGCCTATCGTCTTGCCTTCAAGATCCTCGTATGAAGCTATCGTTGAATCAGCCGGTACGAGCACATGCTGGACCGCATTGTAATAAGAGGTTGAAAAATCAACCGACTGCTGCCTTTCCTCGGTAACGGTCATTCCCGCTATTGCCACATCGGTTTTTGATCCGATCGCGGAAACCAGCGAATCAAATTCCATGTTTTCGATCTTCACTTCAACACCAAGCTCTTCTCCTATCGCCTTGATAAAAGCAATATCAAATCCGTCGGGCGTTCCATCGTCTCCAACATATTCAAAGGGCGGGAACTCCGCATTGGTCCCGACGGTAAGCACTCCGTCAGCCAGACACTTTGAACCATTCGGATCTGCCTTTGCTCCCGCAGCCGCTCCGCATCCTATCATGAGCGAGGATGCCATGACTGCCGTTAACAATATACCTATGATCTTTTTCATAATCTGTCTCCCTCCTAATGATCAACATCAGACTAATTGGCATGATAGCATGATGACGGCTGTGTTTCAAGCTTTTCCGTGCTTACCGCCCTTATCCGTCATCACATTTCATGCTCCTGTAGTAATTCTCTTACTGATCCGGGTACATCCGGTAATGACAGGAGATCATTCGTAGATTATCCGTATGTTCGTGATGGCACACTGATCTCCTGTAAGTGCCACATATACTTCATCGGATCCGTCCAGTATCGTAGTCGTATTTATGATCTCTATCCCCAGATTCTCGGTATGCGTGACGATCTTATTGTCGGTCCTCTTAAATGTGACGGTACAGTCATAACCTTCCTTGTTTTTTGTACGCCACTCGTCCCATCCGACAAAATCCTCACTTAGATTGACTATCAGTTTATTCTCTGCCGTCCCTTCAGACTCCCAGTTTTCGCCATCCAGTCTTATAAGGGCGTACTCCTTGTAGGTCTCACCTTCCGGCCTTCTGTCATCCGAATAAAAAAGATCCAGAAATGCACAGTGCCAAACGAGTCTTGCAGTGGGAAGGCTCATGGTATGGAAGGTTATCTTCATCCCGTCTTTGACAGGTATGCCATCGGTCTGGGAAAATCTGTATCCGTCCACCTGAATGTTTGGGATATCCCCCGCAGGCACGTTTATAAAGCTTATCTCCTCGGCTATCCTGGGTATATACCCTTCCGGGACCTTCTCATCCGATTTTATGATGCTGACATCAAAGAGATGGCAGTTATCGCCGGTAAGCCCCATATATGAAAATCTCACGCTGTCGGGAAGCGCCAGAATGATCCTGACTGTCTCATAGTCACTGTCTATCATGAGCTGAAGGTGATCCTTCACTCTCACGGCTTTTATCTCATATACCGTTGCTCTGTCCCGTTTCGGTTTCTTACCATAAGTATCTTTTGGGGTCTTCCTGACATCGATCTTTCTTGCTCCCGTACAGGTATTGTCACCGTCATACCGTATCCTTGCATATTCAAAGTAGTTGAGCTCTTTCATTTCCTTTGGAGAGTCGTGATACCGTCCGTCAAGAGAATCAAAAAGGATGATGTTCGGCTGACATTCGCCCTCATATCTCTCCAGCGCCTCAGCCTTCAGTCGGATAGTCCGCATCTGAGCGTTTATAAGGATACCGTCGGATATGGTCTCCCCTGTGGACTTACATGAAAGCTCATTCCTTCCTGCAAGCTCGGTGACCCCGCTTTTTTCTTTCATGAGATATTCGGTATCCAGATCTATCAGGTGCTGCATGATCTTTGCATATTTAGGATCAAACTGCGTCCCGGAGCCTTTTACGATCTCCTCTCTCACGATCTGCTGCGGGATGGGATCGCGGTAGCTCCTTTTTGATGTCATGGCGTCATATGCATCCGCCACGGAAATGATCCTTGCAAGCTCCGGTATATCCTCTCCCTTAAGCTTTGCCGGGTACCCCCTGCCGTCATATCGTTCATGGTGGTAATATGCGCCTATGCTCAGACTTGGATATACATTGATACTGTGAAGTATCCGCTCACCCAGCACCGGATGCTGCTTTATGACAGCATATTCTTCATCGGTGAGCCGGCCCTCTTTATTTATTATCTCCTCGGGGATGCCTATCTTTCCCACATCATGGAGCATTGCCGCATAGTAGACCTCGTTGCAGGTTTCAGGATCCATCCCGCTCATCTCCGCTATCCTTCTGGAATAGTCGGCAACCCTTGATGAATGACCATGTGTATATTTATCCTTGGCATCTATTGCGTTGGCGAGCGCGGTGGCCGTCTGTTCAAACAGTATGTGAAGATTCCTGTCTTCTTCCTCTTTGCGAAAAAGTCTGTTCTGAAAAGAAATGATATTGGTGAGTATCCCGCTCACTATGAAGAGCGCGGTGATCGCATCAAAATAGTTCCCGCTCCTCGTATACTCTGTCACAAGCTCCGGATGATAATACCCTACGCACCAGCAGATAGTTAAAACGATCACATTCAGGAAAAGCATCACCCACTTCCGTCTGCCCTCGAGTATCAGCACTATGTAGATCGTTCCCAAAAGCAGCCAGACCGGTGCTCCTCCCCCTGCCCCGCCGTTCGTAAAAAACATTGCGGGCAAAAAAACAAAGACAAGAAACACTGAAATAACTACCCTCGCCCGATCGATCCGCCGCTTAAAAAAGCTGTACCACACGTATGCCGAAAAAACGACCCCGCCTATAAGTGTGGAAACAGTTGCCGACAAAGGCTCATGCATAATGAGTCCGCATGGTACGGCAAGAAAGATAGCTGCGAGTATGGTAACGGAAAAGACCATGAATGCCCGGTCCCTGATGTCTATAGATGAATCATAGATATATTTCTTAAACGGTTTTATAAATTCCTTGATTTTCCTCATGTATGTGCATGCGATCATCCCTGATCGTCATTTGAAATTTTCTCCTATATCATATCATAGTATCTCTAAATTGCTATCCTTTTTTTCTCGTAAACGATAATTTTTTGCGTTGTATTTTGGGGTTGAATTTTGGCGTTGTATTTGGCGTTGTATTTGGTGGTTGTATTTGGGGCCTTGTATTTTGGGGTTGAATTTTGGGGTTGAATTTTTGTCCCCTGTGCTCTATGTATAACTTCCCCGTTATGATATAATTGAATCCGTCAGGACATAAATATTCCACAGTTTCAGAAGCAGCCCTTATTGCTTTTTAACGAGGTATAAAAATGATCACACTGAACAATAAACACTTATGTGAAAACTGCTTTTCTGAAACAACGACAGAGCCCTGCCCCAGATGCGGCTTCACCAAAATCGGATACCGGCCGGACCCATTATCCCTCGCGGTCGGGAGTATTCTAAACCAGCGCTATCTTATAGGCGGCGTGATAGGAAAGGGCGGCTTTGGCATCACCTATCTTGCCTATGATCTTAAACTTGATGCCCGCATAGCCGTAAAGGAATACTATCCGATGGGACTTGCCATGAGAAATCCCGGGAGCACTCTTGTTACCGTCACGGATCAGGATGCCGGAGAGTCTTTCCGTACAGGTGCCGCGAAGTTCTACAATGAAGCCAAGATGGTGGCGAAATTCAACGGCAATCCGAATATAGTGAGCGTGCACGATTTCTTTTATGAAAACGAAACCGTTTACTTCGTAATGGGCTATCTGGAAGGGCAGACGCTCAAATCTTATATTAAGAATAAACACATTACGGAGGGTCAGGCTGTCAATATTCTGCAGCAGATCTCCAATGCGCTGCTTGCTTCCCACAGCATGAACATCCTTCATCGTGACATTTCTCCCGACAACATCATGCTCTGCGATGATCGGACGATCAGACTGCTTGATTTTGGTGCCGCCAGACAGGTCATGGCAGAACAGTCACAGAGCCTTTCAGTCATCCTGAAACAGGGCTTCGCCCCTCTTGAACAATATCAAAAGAAAGGCAAACAGGGGCCCTGGACCGATTTCTACGCTTTGGGGGCCACCATCTACAATGCCCTCACCGGAGATATGCTGAATGACCCCATGTCAAGGCTCGAGGATGACTCCGAATACGAGTCAAATAAGTTCGGGATATCCGAGGCTTTGTGGAAAGTGATCCAAAAATGCACGGCCCTGAAACCCGCAGACCGGTACCAGAATGTCTCGGAACTAAAGGCTGCTCTTGCAGAGACAGGTATAGATCCCGAGCCTTTCACGGATATTGATCCGGATATAAAAGACAGGTTGAAAAACAACGCAGAAAACTCCTCAACAGGACTTTCACAGGGTAAAACAAATAACCCGGTTTATGCTCCCGCGGCTGATCCGAATGCCACAGTGCTCCTGTCCGGATCTTCGGAAGATGCGAGATCCGATAAGACCATGGCCTTGTCTCCGGAAGAAGCTGCTTCTTATTCCGTTCCCAGGCCCTCAGGCGCGCCTGTACAGCCTCAGCCTCAGGCAAATCAAGGAGTTCCGGGACAACCTGTTCCTCAGGGAAATCAAGGCATCCCCGGGCAGCCCCTCCCTCAGGCAAATCAAGGCATCCCCGGGCAGCCCCTCCACCACATAAAGCCGGGGCAGCCTTATCCTTCGGTTTATTCGGGCACGTCAAAACGAAAAGGCGGGATACATCCTGTGCTGCTTGTCATATTGATTATCCTCGCGGTCATTTTTATCGGTCTTATCGGATTGACCTTGTTTGGACTGGCGATCAGCAGCAGTGAGTCACAGTTTCCTGCATCCGAAGAAATGGCCGAGACCGAAAAAGACATCGACGAACAGGATGAGTCTTCAGAAGAAACTGCCGGATCGCCTGAGACATACTATCCCGGGGCCTATTACGCCTTAGGATTCTACAATGACGGTAAATATACTCAGTATGATGAAATATCTTCCTGGTATGTCGATCTTTATGAGGACGGGAGCGGATACCTTTATCTGGGAGAAGAAAACCAGGGAAAAATATCAAAATGGAGCATGGACGGAGATATGCTTACACTTAAAGCCGGAGCATCGGTATTTGAAGGCTACAGCACGATCTTCGACGGCGTATTGTATCTGGATTTCGACGATTTCATCATCGCTTTTACCGCCGAGGATAGAGACAATTCCGATCTGGATATAGTCTCCGAATAGCTTACAAAACCTTTGACAGGAACTCCTTCAGCCTCTTTGACTGCGGATCGTTGAATAACTTATCGGGGGTATTCTCTTCCATGATGATCCCCTCATCTATAAACATGACCCTGTTTGACACCTCTCTCGCAAATCCCATTTCGTGTGTCACTATGACCATGGTCATCCCGGTTTCCGCCAGTCCCTTTATGACTTCGAGCACTTCCCCGACCATCTCGGGATCAAGCGCCGAGGTAGGTTCATCAAATAGCATGACATCAGGGTTCATCGCCAGAGATCTGACTATCGCTATACGCTGTTTCTGTCCTCCGGAAAGAGATGCCGGATAAACATAGGCCTTATCTCTGAGATTAACACGCGTTAAGAGCTCCATCGCCTTATCGGTGGCCTCGGATTTTGACATGAGCCCGAGCTTTACAGGCGCGAGTGTGATATTATCCAGTACCGTCTTGTTCGCAAAAAGATTAAAGTTCTGAAAGACCATTCCCATCTTCTCGCGGATCTTGTTTATATTGACATTCGGATCAGTGATGAGCTGGCCCTCAAACCATATCTCACCTTTACTCGGCTCCTCCAGCAGATTAAGGCATCTTAAAAAGGTGCTCTTGCCGGAGCCTGATGGTCCTATTATTGCCACTTTATCTCCCTTTTCTATATCGGTTGAGATATTGTCCAGGACTTTTGTGGTATCGAACTGCTTGCATAGATTCTTAACGGAGATCACTTTTTCTAAGCCTCCTCTCCAAAGCCTCCAAAAGGAGTGTCAGGACCTTGATTATGACAAAATAGATCACCGCAGCGCCTATAAGCGGCATAAAAGCCTCATAGGTGCGGCTTGATATCTGGCTTGCGACACGGGTCAGATCGGAAAGGCTCACATATCCGACGATAGCCGTCTCCTTGATAAGGGTTATGAACTCATTTCCTATGGGTGGGAGCACATTTTTTATCGCCTGTGGAAGCACTATCTCCTTCATCGTCTGTCCCCTTGTAAGTCCGAGGGAGCGTCCCGCTTCGGTCTGTCCCCTGTCAACAGCGAGGATCCCGGCTCTTATTATCTCCGAAACATAGGCTCCCGAATTGATCCCGAAAGAAAGAGACGCGACCAGCACTCCGTTATTTGATGAGGAAAACACAATGAACCACATGATCAAAAGCTGCAGCACTGCAGGAGTTCCCCTTATGATATCGACATATACCGTTGCGATGGTCCACCATATGGTATGCTTATGGCCCTTTTTAGGCTCCGACAGCTTCATCAGCGCGATGATGCATCCTATCACTATACCGATGATCCCCGCGATCACCGCGATCTCCATCGTAACGCCCAGGCCCTTGAAATAAAGGAGCCATCTGTCCTTTACGATAAATGCATTATAAAACTTTGTCTGTATTTCATTCATATATCTCACTACCCTGCTTCCAAAAATCTATGCTTTCCATATATTCCCTCAATTCCACGGTATAAGCTTCGGCCCCTTTGCGGTTTACATGTATTGAATCCCCGAATAAACTGTTATCATAGACCGGGATTTCGGTTATCACATTTATCTGCGGATAATCCGAGGCCGCTTCCTCAACACAGGCCGCGTATCCCTCGGTAAACTCCTTGTGTATCGCTTTTCCCGATGCCTCATTGATCGGAGGCTGGGCGATCAGCAGATTTACGTTGTTCTCGGCAAGGAGCTTTATAAGTTCTCCATAATAATAGACTACAAGCGGAGAATAATCAAAGGTTTCGTGATAAACCTCATGAGTCTCTCCGTCATCGCCGTCAGCGCTTCCAAACTCGCAGTAACCAAGATCCGCCCGTATGGAATCAAACTTTTTCATATTTGCTTCCTTATTCCCCGTAAATCTGGCTTCATACATCTGAGCCAGATATTTGGAAGGAAGTCTTAGTCGGTACGAGATCATGTCCGGGATCCGCCCCTTCTTTGCAACTATGGGATCACCGGTCTCAAGCGCCTTGAAATATATCTCCCCGATCTCTCCCGCCGTGAGGAAATTGAAATACAAGGTCTGATCCCAGTTGTCGATATCACAGAAATGATACGGCGCAAAGATCACAACGGCGTTTTCCGGGGCTCCGTTCCTGTCGATATAGTTCTTTACCGCATAATACATCTCTATCGGAGTCGCTCCGCCTATCGCGATATTATAAGTATCCTCATGAAGCAGGGCCGGGAGTACCGATGATTTGGCCCTGGAATCACCGATTATCACTGTTTTCGCATCGATGTAGGGCTTTTCGGAATTTTCAAACTCCTCGTCCCACATCACATACTCGACCGACATATAACTCATCGGAAGCAAAAAGGCCAACAGACACAAAATGATCAGCGGCAGAGATATTATTATGAAGTTTCGTATCAGCTTTAATCTGTCCTTCATTGCATCCTACCCTAAAACTGGAAGTAAATGAACTGCTGTGCCCCAATGGACGCAGATCCCAGTATCATGACCACAAACAGGTAATAGATCAGCCATCTTACCGGCGTACGCCTCGAAACGATGTATGCCGCCGCGTCCCCGGTCCTCTCATTCACAATATCATAGATAAGTAAGACTACAAGTCCGGCTGCAAGGTACAGGAGGTTGAACACCCCAAGTCCGAGATCGAACAGGGACGTTGTCAATACTGAAGATACATCGAATCCTGTAAAGACGCGTCCTATGATGAAAAATGCCTGTTCGATATCCTCCGATCTGAACAAAAACATGGAAAAGGTAAACAGCATGAACGTAAAGAACACCTTGAGCCATCTCGGGAATCGTGCCCTTAAAGGAGCGATCAATGCTTCCATTATCTGAAAGAGCCCGGAAAGCATTCCCCACAGAATATAAGTGATATCCGCTCCATGCCACATTCCGGAAAGAGTGAAAACGATGAACACGTTCAGGTACTTGCGAAAAGTCCCCTTCCGGTTTCCGCCGAGCGGGATATACACATAGTCGCGAAACCAGTTGTTCAGAGTGATATGCCAGTGCCTCCAGAACGACGCGCACGAATCGGTAAAGAAGGGCTGCGTAAAGTTCTCGCTGAGCCTGAATCCGAGTATCTCCGCCACTCCTATCGCTATGGTGGAATACGATGCGAAATCGCAGAAGATCTGCACCGAATACAGGCAGGTGGCCAATAAGAGCTGATAACCGGTCACATCCATATAATTGTCATATATAAGATCTACCGCTATCGCCAGCCTCGAAGCCAGTACCAGCTTTAGAAAATAACCGTATGCCATCCGGATGAGCCCATGCCTGATCCTTTGATAATCAAAGAGGTGCCGTTCCTCAAACTGAGGCAAAAGATGCGAGGACTTCTCTATCGGTCCCGACAAAAGCACCGGGAAGAAGGATGCAAACGCCGCATACGAGATAAAAGAGGGGGCCGCCTCCGTCTTCCCCTGATAGATCTCGAACACATACGTCAGGGATTGAAAAATATAAAAAGATATCCCGACCGGAAGGATAATGCGAAGCGCCCTATCCTCATTCATAAGCGACGAAAGGAGGCCTGCATACTTAAAGAAAAACAGCGTTCCTATAAGCAGCACTACCGTGAGGATGAGCAGTTTCTTCTTCATCCTCGTTTCATGCACCATATATCTCATCAGGTAACCGGATCCGTAGGACACGAGCGTCACCGCCAAAAGCAGCAGGCCGTACCGGACATCCGCATACATATAATAAAAATAAGAAGCAGCGATAAGCCATACATTTGATATGGTATGGCTCTTCCCCCCTGCTTCAAGCAGGAAATATATTACTGCGACAATCGGAAGGAATATCGCAAATGCAACAGAATTAAAAAGCATGGGGATATATTACGCTTTTATCAACACTGCGGTCAAGGCATATCACAGTCTTCACCTATTCCGAGTACTCGCAGATATATCCGATCCTTCCCCGGAATGAAGGATAGAGTCCGGGCACATCGTTAGTCACATCATTAAGATAAAACCTGTCTTCGGATTTTCTGTACATGTACTCACAGCAGTACTCATCGACCTCGGTTCCATCGGGAAGTGTATCGGAATAGCTCGGCCCGCTGTTAAGCCAGTGGTCGAAAGTGGTACTGTTAACACAACCTCTTTGGGTAAGCCCCGGCTCAAGCCAGATCCAGCCTTTATCCGAATCATAGCCTGCCCCGACATAAAACACATAGTCGGTCGTCAGCTCACTGCGTATGAGTTTATCTACCAGCTCAAACTCGCCGTCACACGTCATGCATGCCAGATATCCGCCTTTTTCCTCGCAGCTCCTTTTAGCCTCTTCCCAGGTACAGTTATCATAATAGATCTCATACCTGTGGCTCTCATAAAGATATTTACCGGTTTCGAGATATGAGCGCAGATCATCGATCAGAAGATAAGACTTGGGCGGCTGCGATCTGTCCAGATCATAAACTGAAAGCAGCGCATCCATATAACCCTTGCGATCCGTCTTCTTTCCGTCGATGAGATAATCGGTGCATATGTACCTGCCTGAAACCTCATCATAATCGTCTGAGTCATCATCCGCAAAGCCGGAGTATTCACCGTTAAAGAGCATTGTCCACTCTCCGTCCCTGATGGTATAGACCAGGTCATAATAATAGCCCATATGCCCGTCTTCATTATTCAAAAGGTTTTCGTGTTCGATATAGGTAAAATAAAGCCTCGAGGTCTGAAGTACGTCCAGCTTTCCCTTATGCCAGGTAACTATCTGACATCCTCCGGCCTCGTACTGCGAATTGATGACCATCTCCGGGATGTCATCCTCGTCTACATATATAAGAGCATAGGTGTATTCTCCGTCAACCGGAGGGTTTTCATCCAGATACTTGATATAAGCGCTCCCCCATCCGTCTCCGCTCTCCGGATCCTCCGATCCGTCCGTATCGGAACCGCCCTGCTTATCATATGAAAAAAGGCTTTTGCCTCCGTCCCCGCCGTTCTCATTTTCAGTTTGCCGGTCTGCCCCGTCGGTTCCTCCCTCTTTCGTATCGTCTGTTTGCGGATCGCTCGATCCGTCGTTCCCGTTCCCGGAATCTCCGGCTGACTCTTCGGCAGCTGTTTCGGCAGCTGTTTCGGCAGCTGCTTCGGCAGTCCCTCCCTGATCGGTCTTTCCGCAGCCACTAAAAAAAAGTGAGGTTGCCACGAACGACGATAATAAAATTGTTATTATTCTATTATTCACGCTGTCCCCTTTCGGAATATTAATTTCATATGTTCAGTTCCTCAAGCCATATCTTTGCGACCGCATCGGAAGGCATCCTGAGATCTCCTCTCGGAGACAATGCCACCGTTCCGACCTTGGGTCCGTCCGGAAGGCATGATCTTTTGAACTGCTGTGAAAAAAACCTTTTATAAAACACCTTCAGCCATTTAAGTATCGTTTCCGGTGTATATGCTCCCTCATGTGCTTTAAGAGCCAGTCTGTAGATCTTTGACGGAGAAAAGCCGTATCTCATCATATAATAGAGGAAGAAGTCATGCAGCTCATACGGTCCGACAATATCCTCCGTCTTCTGACTTATCTTTCCGTCCTCCGGAGGAAGCAGTTCGGGCGATACCGGTGTATCGAGGATATCTTTAAGAACCTCCGCAAGTTCTTTCGCCCCACTGTTTTCCGCCTCCTGCGCGAAATAAGCAACCAGGTGTCTGACGAGAGTCTTGGGAACGCCTGCATTCACTCCGTACATTGACATATGATCCCCGTTATAGGTAGCCCATCCAAGCGCAAGCTCAGACATATCCCCGGTTCCTATCACAAGTCCCGAGAGCTTATTCGACAGATCCATGAGGATCTGTGTCCTCTCTCTTGCCTGAGAATTTTCATATGTCACATCATGCACGTTGATATCTGCGCCTATATCATTCATATGCTGCCTTACCGATTCCTTTATATCAATCTCGGACAGGTCGCATCTGAGCGTTTTTGCAAGCTTTACCGCGTTATCATATGTCCGGTCCGTTGTCCCGAATCCGGGCATCGTGACTGCATGGATCCCTTCTCTGGATGATCCAAGCCTGTCAAAGGCTCTTACTGTCACCAAAAGAGCCAGTGTGGAATCCAATCCTCCGGACAGACCCACTATCGCATTATGTAAACCCGTATGTGATAATCTCTTCGCCAATCCGATCGATTGTATATCTGCAATCTCCTCGCAGCGCGATGTCCGTTCGCCGGCACCTTCCGGCACGAATGGAAGCGGCGCAATATAACGTTTTATGTCAACCTTTGTCTCGTTGATCATAAACGGTATCCTTACATGATCATTGTATACGTTTTCTATAAAGGTATTCCTGCGCCTGCGCTCAGATGTAAGGCGCTCGATATCGATGTCGGCTGTGATGACCCCTTCGCTGAACAGCCGGGACTCTGCCAGCACCTGTCCGTTCTCCGCGATGATATCATGTCCTCCGAAGACAACATCCTGACTTGATTCCCCCGCTCCGGCCGATGCATAGATATATGCCGCTGCTTCCGAACCCGAGATCTGGCTGATAAGCTGTCTCCTGTAAGCATCCTTTCCGACTAATTCATCCGAAGCCGAAAGATTGACTATCACATTCGCTCCTGCTTTTGCATGACTTATCGAAGGAGGATCCGGAACCCAGGCATCCTCACAGATCTCACAGGCGATCCTCAGATCGGGAAGGCTTTCGCCATTTATGAATATAATATTACTCCCAAAAGGAACCTCTAGCCCATTAAGATCGGTTGTAAGGACAGACGAATTACCCGAAGCAAAATACCTTGCTTCATAAAATTCAGAATAATTCGGAATGAAAGTTTTGGGAACGATCCCTAAGCACAGTCCTCTGTGAAGGACCGCCGCGACACTGTATAGTTTATCCCCGAAATGATAAGGAAGACCGACAAAAACGATTATATCAAGTCCCGCGGTATAATCGGCGACTCTTATCAGCTCCTTTTTACATGCATCTATGAGATTATGCTGGAGAAGAAGATCTCCGCAGGTATATCCGGAAAGGACCATCTCGGGAAACACGATGATCTTTGCCCCTTTTGATGCGGCATTATCTATGCCCTCTATGACTTTTTCCGCATTATAGTGCGGATCTGCAACATGAATCTTTGGCGTGACCGCCGCCACCTTGATAAATCCGTCTTTCATTCTGTCTGCCCCCTGATCCGTTGTAGATCGATCTATCCGGTTCCTCCGCTACGAAAGCTGCACGGATCGTTTTTTACAAAGACCTGATCAACCCGGAGGCAGCACCAGCTGCTGACCTACATAGATCAGCGAAGGATCGGATATTATTCCTTTATTGAGTTCGTAGATCTCACCCCAGCGCGTTCCGCTGCCGAGATGCTTCTTGGCTATATTCCAAAGGCAATCGCCTTTTACGACTTCGTAGGTTCCGTTCGAGCTGTCGGAAACCTGTTCCGAATTTTCATTGTCCGCCTGCGCGGCTGCGTCGCCTGTTTCTGTCTGTGTCTCTGCAGCTGCATCCTTTGTTTCTGCTGCGCTGTCAGTTTTCGTAGTATTGACAGCTTCTGCTGCGCTGTCAGTCTTTTTAGTATCAGCTGTCTCTGCTGCGGTCTCTGCCTTTGACTTATTATCTGTCCCGGCTGCGGTCTCTGTCTCCGTCTTCTTATTGTCAGCTGTCTCGGTTGCAGATGCAGTCTCTGTCTTTGACTTCTTATCTTCTTCGGAAGCGGATGCAGTCTCTGCCTTTGACTTGTTATCTGTCTCGGCTGCGCTGTCTGCCTTGATCATGCCGGCTGTCGCGGTACCTACCTCCACAGGATCTGTGATACGGGCTTTAAGCTTATCAACCGTTGCCTGAACCGATGCATCTGAAGCAAGCTCGGATGTGCTCACCAGATAATGATCCGAGATCTCTCCGTTGTTTCCTATTACTATGACACCGATATATGCAAAATGTTCACCACCCGACTGGATAGGCTCGCCGTTTTTACCTTCCGTCGCTACTGTATTCGGATCTCCGTTGATGATGAAATCGATGTCTTTGACATTATCATAAAGATCGGCCGCCTGATCGGATCCCATATGAGTCAGTCCGATCACAAGATCGGCTCCTTCCTTTTTTAAGGCATTTATCTGATCTGTGGCTCCGGAATACATCTTCTCACCCGAAAGAACAGTGATGCCCTCATAAGCTTCATCATCAGTCGGATCGGTCAATCCGAAGAATCCGATTTTGACACCCTGTTCGGTCTTGTGAAGATATTTGGGAGTGATGACGGATTTATTATCATTATAAACATTGGAGCATACAAGTCTGTATTTTGCCGCTCCCGCTATAGATTTGATCTCATCGTAGCCCTGCGCAAGTTCAGTACCGCCGACTGTTCCGGCTGTATAACCCATTGAGCTCATGACTGAAAAGCCATCTACGGTCCTGAAGACTTTCTCACCGGTTCCCGACTGCGCAAAACCGCCGGCATCTGTCATGACAACTTCTGCACCGGCTTTGACCAGATCATTCTTGAGAGTCGCCATCTTCGCATAACCGTCTATGGCTCCTCCGACATCATTTGAATGAAGGATCACAACCTTACCGCTGAGACTGCCGGAAGCAGATTCTCTTACATCGGCTTTCGGCTCCGAGGCAGCAAAAACTCCCGCTGTCGAAGCAGCGGATGAAAAAGTTCCGAATATTATGGTCGCGGCTGTCACTGCGGACACTACGGCTTTTTTTATAAATCTCAGACTCTTTTTCTTCATATTAAAAACAAAACCTCAGGCGCCGATATCGTGATCACGTCACAAAATTCAAAATGCGCACAAAACAACCCGAAAAAACGGGTAATTATTAATATACCACAAAGAAGGCTTACCGTTAAGAGTATTTTTAAAAAACCTGATCTGTGATCTTTGAACTCCCTGAATTTCAACAAAGAAATATTCGATCCAATTTTTTATACCGGATCAGAAATCAAATCCCAGACCAAATCCGCCGATATGGGATTCATATAGAATTGATATGGAGATGATATGTATTTGGTAGGAATCCGTCCGACAATCTCTCAGGATGATGATATGATTTTAATACCGGATTTATCAGAGGGAGGGCAGTTTGATCGGGTATGATATTCATACCTTAATGATATACGTTCGATATCAGTTTTCGCAAAACATCGATTCCTTATTTCATCCTGAATTCCGTTATTATTATAATATTCATACGCTTATGTTGCAGTCTGTATCAATTTTTTGAGTTCATCTACCGAAACGATATATTTTTTCTGACAAAAACTGCACACCATCTCTATCTCTTTACCCTCATCGATCATAGCCTGTAGTTCTTTGCGTCCGGTGGCTATCAGAGCTCTTTCGATCTTTTCGGGTGAGCAGTCACACTTAAATGCTGTATCCTTTTTTTCCAATATCGTCATATCAAGGCCTTCAAGCAGCAAAGCCAGGATATCCTCAGGTGTTTTTCCCTGATCCAGAAGCTCCGTCACCGATGAGATCTTTTTGAGATTCGCCTCCAGACGGTCTATGGACTCTTCTCTGACCTCAGGCATCAGCTGGACTATAAAGCCACCTGCCGAACGTACCGTATTGTCCTTATTCATCAGTACTCCAAGTCCTACCGTCGAAGGGATCTGTTCACTCTGCGCAAAATAGTATGTGAGATCCTCAGCGATCTCCGAAGTAACAAGATCAACTTCCCCTATATAAGGTTCCTTTAACCCAAGGTCCTTTATCACCCTGAGTGTTCCGTGTCCGAGAGCCCCTCCTACGTCGAGCTTATGATCCGATTCACGCGGAGGGAGCAGAACCATGGGTTCCAGGGGATAACCTTTTACATTTCCTTTGGAGTCAGCCGTTACGGTCAATCCCTGCATCGCGCCTTCTCCCTTAACCTGAAGTGTAAGGATATCATCGTCGCCTTTCATGGTGATCCCCATCATCGCTCCTGCAGTCAAAAGCCTCCCCAGAGCTGCCGTCACGACCGGAGATGAATTATGCGCAACTCGTGCGGTTTCAGTCATCTGTCTGGTCGTTGCCGCAAATGCCCTTATATGTTCATTATCTGCGGTCGCCCGAATTATATAATCCTCCATGCCAAACAATGATCCCCTTTCCTAATAAGGTTATATTAAGATTATATTGCTCATTGGCTCTTTAGTAAACTTGAATGGCTATTTTCGCATTTATGGTTGACATATTGACCCCCTGACTCCGTCCCCATGGTTCAAAACCTCAATAATATGTTATAATCTCCTCATGAGTGTCTTTATATGCAGAAAATGCGGCAAACAATTTGAACCTCAGTTCCTGTCCGACGGGCTATGCGAAGAATGCGCTGCAGGGGTACTGGACAAATACCATCAGGTCAGAGAATATCTTTGGGAACATCCCGGCAGCACAGCAAGCACCATAGCGAAGGCCTGTGATTGCTCAATACATGATGTCATGATTTGGGTAAAGGAGGACCGTTTCATGGTGTCAAAGGATTCGAAGGTATCCCTGTTCTGTGAAAACTGCGGTACCAAGATCTATTCGGGAAGATATTGCGCCAAATGCCAGGCAGAAATGGAGAAGCGTGCTGCTCTCGAAAAGAAAAACGAAAAGACCCTCAAACATATTAACCAGATGCAGGGTACCGTTGTGCGTCCGAAAGCAGATGATGGGCAGATGCGATTCTTCAATAATGATAAGAAATAAAGATAAAAATAAAAAAACCAGACAAAAATTTAGGCGGAGCACTTCTGATCATCAAGTGCTCCGCCTATTTGGATGTTTCATCCTTCACTTCTTGTCCCATCGGACCATACCTCTCATTCTGCTTTCCCTCTGCTCTCTACTCGTCTATGGCACCTCGTCCTCACTCTCCGGTAGGACATCTTATATGGGATTTTTGCCATCATTCTGCATCGGTTCCGCCTGATAAAACTCTTTCTGTCGCTTCTCTCAAACCCTTCTTTAACTGCTTCTCTATATAAATCCGGTCCCGCATCTTTATGCGCTGATTATATCTGATTGTTCACTTATCGGTCCTGACCGGACTCCAAGAACCGTAAGCTACATTCCTATGCTGGTGGTCTGGCCCTCCTTTCAGTTAATAATGAGATTTACTAATCTGTACATTGGACTGTACCTCCGCATCTCTCTTTGGAATGATTAAACTATACCATACCGGTTTTGAGTTGTCAATACATTTTTAAAAAATTTTTTAAGTTGTCAGACAACTTGCGAATCTATGTGAAATCCGGGCTTTGTTCACGATCTCCGGGTCCGGGATGATCTAAGGCTTTATTCCGGCTCTCCGGGTCCGGGATGGTCTAAGGCTGGATCCCGTCCTCCAGTATGCTGGTACAGGTGACCGCAAGCGCCCCCGGGCCGATATGACAGGATACGGATAAAGACAGTGGATACATATCTATATGATAATTAGGAAGTGTCTCTTCTACCTCTTTCCTGAATTCCATCGCCTCATCAAGGTTATGCGTGTAGGCCATTCCGATCCAGGCATTGGAAGCATCGGGCCTTATCCCGCCGTATTTTTTCTCAAGATCCGTGATCAGCGCTTTGATCATGACCTTCTTTGCATTCTTCATGCCGCGGGCTTTTGCATAGGCGTCAAGCTTTTCACCGTATATCCTTAAGACCGGCTTGATACCCAAAAGCTCGGCAAAAGCCGCCGCTGCCGGAGTAACTCTCCCGCCACGTCTTAAGTATGTCATTGTATCTACGGTGATAAAGATATTCGATTCGAATTTGGTTTCTTCGAGTCTGTGTTTTATGTAAACCGCATCTTTTCCGTCTTCTGCCATCTTCATCGCATCAAGGACGCTCAGATACTGTGTTACGGATATCCTCTGATTATTCACGACCTGTACGCGGCCGTTATAATCTTCGGCGAATACAAGAGCATTCTCACAGGCTCCCGACAGTCCGGATGACATGGGGATATATACCAGCTCATCATGATCTTCAAGGATCTTATCCCACAGGGCCATTACGTCTCCGGGTAAAGGCTGGGATGTATGTATATCGGCCTGAGGATCCTCAAGCTTCTCATAAAACTGATCCTGCGTGAGGTTGATATCCTCATAGTAGGTCTTCCCGTTGATCGTAAACGGCATCGGTAAAACGCTTATCCCAAGCTCTTTGGCATGCGATTGTGTGATGCCGCTGTTGCTATCCGTAACTATAGCTACTGACATATCATCCTCCCGACATATCAAAACACGGTTCAGAAGAATATTTATAAAAATACTTCATTAACTAACAGCGGGATTTTAGCATACGCACATACTTATATCAATGGACATTTTAGACAGATTGTTTCAAGTGGGCAATTGCATTGTATCGTCACTTATAGACCACCGATCCCGGGTCATACTAAAGTCTGTCGGCTCCGGGTCATACTATAGCGTGTGATTTAAGATAATCCACCCATTTGTAGATCGCGGAAGCCTTGATATGGATCCCGTCAAAAGAATCCTCCGTGGCAAGCCTTCCATACTCATCCGTAAATACCTCGTTCAGATCGAGATAATAAACATGCTCATCCTCGGCTATCTGCTTCAGCAGTTCATTCCTTCTGTTGATGGCCTCGTTATTGTAAAGTGAAGATCTCTTTTCCTCACCCTCGGTCACATGGATGAGCCCCATAACGTATATTATGGCGTCGGGCTGCACGGCTTTGATATAATCTATCAGGCCATAGTAGTACTCCGCGAACATCTCATCGTTTCCCCATCCCATCTCGTTAAGGCCGAATTTCATATAGATCTTTCCGTATTTGGGCTCACCGGCGAGCATCTCAGCCATGGTTATCTTTCCGTTTTCGGTATTTATTACCCTCTTGTCAAACACCTTATAAAGCTGCATCCCAACGATCCCGTAATTGACGGCGGGAAGCTCGGAATAAAGGCCGAGGCCCTGGACTCTGGAATCACCGATAAAGCAGGCATCTTCAAAATAAGAATCCCCGACAGTCGAAAACTCCTTCGGTCCTTCCTCGACGGGCTCTTCTTCGGGCATATCCCCGGAGGCTTCATTGTCCGAGACTCCCTCCTCCGAAGATCCGGTCTCCTCCGATGATCCGTCCTCCTCCGATGACCCGGTCTCCTCCGAAGACTCTGCCTCATCCGATGACTCATCGCCTGCCTCATTGCCGCTCACATCACAGTTGGTCTCCCCTGCTTCAGGATCTGTGGCTGCTTTGACCTCGTCAGATCCGTCATAGGGACCTGCCGCACTTCCGGTGGCTCCTGCCAAATCAGCCGCCGGGATCCCCCCGATCGCCTCCCCGTCTTCCGCATGATAAGTCATCCGCTCCGGAAGTTCGGCATCATTAAGCCTTACCGTCCTGAGCAGCTGTCCGTTCTTTATGTTCTGTATCATCACTGCGGCCGCAGGATATGAAAAATTCATATCCCTGATGCTTATAAGCGCACCGGGAGCCGATACAAGGATCACCGTGATGACCAGGATTATCAGCAAAGGGCATCTCTTCATTTATGTAAACCTATCTTCTTTATTGTCATTTGTCTCGACCTTTGATCCGTTACCCATGATCCTCTAAAATCTGAAATACAAAAACGGATTGTATGCCGCATCCACAAGAGCGCTCACCGACGCCCAGAAAAGCACCAGATGCAGGACCAGCCCCCAGAACCCGTCTTTGATCCTGTCATACAGTTTCCTGACAAGAGGAGTCGAAAAGACAGCTCCGGCCACCAGCAGTATCACGACTCCACTGAGCTGATCCATAAAGTCGTTTCCGCCGTATCCGCCGAACATTCTGGTTATGTAAACCAAAAACTCATCCAGCCCGTTGACCGCGAACAGGACCCATCCTATCACCGTCACTACCATCATATAAAGCCAGCCCACCGCTTTGGGGATCCTGGAGAGCAGCTTCCCGAGAAAGAGTCTTTCCAATGCGATAAATACAAAATAATAAAGGCCCCACA
>JAILQK010000017.1 GCA_024699045.1 Lachnospiraceae bacterium
ACACCGCTTACCTCCATCATCAGTTATGTGGAACTGTTAAAAGAACAGCCGGAAAACGAACCTGCAAATCGAGAGTATCTGGAGACACTGGATCGTCAGTCCATGCGATTGAAGAAGCTGTTGGAGGATCTTATTGAAGCGTCCAAGGCAACGACCGGAAATCTGCCGGTGGAATTGGAGAATTGCAGCATTAATATGGTGTTAAATCAGATCCTTGGGGAATATGCGGAGAAACTGTCTGCGCAAAAGATCGATCTGCGTATCCGCATGCCGCAGGAGGAACTTACGATCCCGGCAGATACGAAGCATTTGCAAAGAGTGTTGGATAATCTTCTTACGAACATTGCAAAATATGCGCAACCGGGCACCAGAGCATACGCAAATCTGGATAAGATCGGCGACGAAGCGGTCATCGAATTGAAAAATACCTCGCAAGAGGCATTGAACTTAACTGCGGATGAACTGATGGAACGTTTTGTGCAGGGAGACACTTCCAGAAATACGGAAGGGCACGGGCTCGGATTGAATATCGCACAAAGCCTGATGGAGGTCATGGGCGGGAAAATGGAGCTGTGTGTCGACGGAGATCTGTTTAAAGCGATCCTTCGTTTTCCGATCGTTTCCGGTGAATAAAATCGAAATCTGATATGGGAAAAGAACGGCCTGTCGGCGTAAAATCCGACAGGCTATTTTATTGAGATTTTCGGGGAAATATGGTAATCTTATTTTGGCAGATCATGTAGCCGTTTTTGTAAGGGGACGAGATATGGAACGAAAGTCGAGACGAAAGGATTATTTCGAAACATCACATCTGACAATTCTTTTTTGTTATTCCATTTTTTCAGTTATTTTGATCGGAGAATCCCTGCTTTTGGGATGGGAAGGCTGGGCCATCATTCTGGTCGCGGTGGGAATGTTGCTCTCCTGGGCACTTCATATCCGCCAGGTGTTAAGTGCTACCCAGCGGACCTGGGTCTATGCGTCGCTCATGATGGCAACGGCGTTCTTTTACGGAACACATGTCACAAGTACCTATGATCTGGGCCTTGTCATGTCGGTCGTGGTCCTGATCTTTGTATCGACCGGTATTCCCGGACTGATCACCATGTGTCAGGGCACATACTATCTGGCGATGTCGTATGATATCTACCAGATGTACCGGATGGGAGAGACCTTTGACGCTCTGATCATCACCAGAACAGCGCTCCATTTTATCGTGATCACGCTGGTCGGCTATATCGGGCGCTGGATCATCAGAAAGTGGATCCTGATCATGAACCGGTCGGAAGAAGAGAAGGAAGCGCTGGCGGATACGGCGGAGCGACTGAACGACTTTTTGGCGAACATTTCGCATGAGATCCGTACGCCGATCAATGCGGTGATCGGACTGACCGGTGTATCCATCGAAAAGGTCAAGGATGAAGACGTGCGCGCCGATCTCGGAGCGGTATTGGAAGCGGGAAAACGCGTCGGCGATCAGATCAGCGATATTCTGGATTATTCCGAGATCGACATGGATTCTTTGGCCGTAAACGAAGAAAACTATATGCTTTCTTCCCTCTTAAACGACCTTGTGGCAGAACTGGATGCCTTTGAAGACCGCGGGCTTGAGCTTGTGATCGATGTGGATCCGCGTGTGCCTTCGGTCATGGCTACGGATGTTACCAAGTTGAAAAAGATCTTAAAGCATTTGATCAACAACGGTTTGAAATACACGAAAGAAGGCGGTGTGTATGTGCACATCGGTTCCGAAAAGCGCTCCTACGGCGTGAATCTGATGATCGAGGTACGCGATACGGGTATCGGTATGAGCAGCGCGGAGATGGAGCGTGTGTTTGACCGGTTCTATCAGTCCGATTCCGGAAGGACGCGTTCCACGAGCGGTCTGGGTCTCGGCCTTTCCATTGTCAACGGTTTTACGAGAAGTCTGAACGGATTTTTGGTCGTGGACAGCGAAGAGGGAAAGGGAACGACCGTCCGTGTCAGCTTACCGCAAAAGGTTGTGGATTCCAACTTCTGTATGACGCTGGATAACCACGATCAGTTGAGTCTGGGTGCGTATCTGCATTTTGAAAAATATCCGAATCCGGAAGTCAGAGAATATTACAATGCCATGGTGCGCGATCTCGTGATCGGTATGCGTGTGCAGATGCAGCGCGCCGATAATATGGATGCGTTTAAAAAACTGGCAAAGGGAACCCATTTTACCCACGTCTTCGTGGGAAAAGAAGAGTATGAAGAAGATCCCGTCTTTATGGACCGCCTGGCAAAAGAAACGTTGGTTGCGGTCATATGTGACGGCGGATTTGTCGTGCCGAAAGGATCGAATATCCGAACGATCCGCAAGCCCTTCTATTGCTTCCCCGTGATCTCCGTTTTGAATACGACGGTGGATACCGAGATCGAGGAGGAAGGAAGACTCTGTGCGAAAAACGTGCGGGCGCTCGTGGTCGATGATGAGCCTATGAACCATACGGTGGCACGGGGGATCTTTTCCCGCTACGGCATGATCGTAACGAGTGTTGACTCGGGGCCTGAGGCCATTGATTATATCAAGACCAACGAGACGGATATCATTTTCATGGATCATATGATGCCCGGCATGGACGGTGTGGAGGCGATGAAGCGGATCCGCAGCGAACTGAGCAGGGAGCATAGGGATGTGCCGATCGTGGCACTGACCGCAAATGCCGTGAGTACGGCAAAGCAGATGTTCTTAAGTGAAGGCTTCGATGGATTCGTGGCAAAGCCGATTGAGATCATGGAGTTGGAGCGTGTCTTAAAAATGGTGTTGCCCAAGAGCATGATCACGTATGAAATTTGTGAAGAAACGCCTGTGGATACGGTGCGATCCAAGCCCGAACCGGCAGGAGAAACAACGCCCGAAGACCCCTATGCGGCACTCAAAGATGTCGGGATCGATGCGGATACAGGCCTTCATTACAGCCAAAACGATGCGGGATTTTACAAAGAACTCCTCGAGCAGTACGTAAGCGATGCCCCGAAAAAATCCGAGGATGCGCAGACGTTCTTTGACCGGAAAGACTTTAAGAATTATGAGGTTTTGGTGCATGCCATAAAGAGCACCTCCAAGATGATCGGTGCAACGCATATATCGGAGGAAGCACTGAAACTGGAAAAGGCGGCAGAGGCGCAGGACGAAGAGACCATAACGAGGATGCATGCGGATGTGATGGAAGAATACCATGCGGTCGTTTCGGCCGTCGGAGAGTATCTGGGGATCGGCGCGCCGGCTTCCTCGGGAGATGATGACGAGATTTTGGAATTCGGAGCACAAGACGAAGACGAGATTTTGGAATTCGGACCGGAAGGCGGTGAGGAAGCATGAGAAAAGTATTGAACTTTATCTTTCGGGCGAAAGAACACCCGCATTATGAAGAACTCCGAAGAAACGGTGTGGATGATGCCTTACAGGTTTCTTTGATCGTGGTTCCCGCAACGGCCGTTGCGATGGGTGTATTTTTGATCATGTCCTTTATTTGGCCGGAATCCTACGGAACGGATGAATTTCTGTTTTTGTATCGGGGATACTATTTTATGATCCTTTTGGGACTGGTCCTGTACGAAGGGTTTTTATTCCTCACGAAAAAGGCGCCGGATATGCGCTATCGTGTTCTGCCCGTGTTAAATGTGGTCCTTTTGTTTATGTTGCTTTTGTGGACATTACGTATGACGGCGTTTGACAGTATTTCCTTCGGAAGGGTGGACGCGACGCTGTATATGATCGTAACGATCTGCGTGCCGTTTTGTCTGTACTTGGATGTGCGGGTATATCTGTTCTTTATGTGCATTGCCGATGCGATCATGGTGGCACTGTTTTTAAAAGACGGCATGGAGGCGGCGTTTAACGTCGCCAATCTCGGTGACTTCTTTGTTTTCATCGGTGTACATCTGATCCTGGGCGTCGCGATCTTTTACTATAAATACGCGATGCGCGAACGTATCCTGAATCAGCGGTTCCAGCAGGAAGAGATCCGGCAGTTGAACGAAGCGCAAAACCGCTTCTTTTCCAATATGAGCCATGAGATCCGTACGCCGATCAATACGATCATCGGTTTGAACGAGATGATCTTACGGCAGAATGCATCCGAGGAGATCAACGAAGATGCGAGAAACATTCAGGGCGCCAGCAAGATGCTTCTGCATCTGATCAACGATATCTTGGATATGTCCAAGTTTGAATCCGGACAGATGGAGTTGAATATGGCACCGTACCATACCGGAGACATGCTTTCCGATATCGTCGGTATGTTGTGGATCCGGGCCAAAGAAAAGAATCTGGAGTTCCATGTGGATGTATCACCCGATCTTCCTTCGGAGCTTGTCGGCGATGAAATGCGCATCAAACAGGTCCTGATCAATGTGATCAACAATGCCATTAAGTATACGGCGGAAGGAAGTGTGCGCCTCACCATTCAGTGTGAGCGCGACGGCGAGGGGACGGCGATCGTTTCCTACTCCGTTTCCGATACCGGTATGGGCATCAAAAAAGAAAGCATTCCGCATCTGTTTACCGCGTTTAAGCGTGTGGATGAGGATAAGAACAAATATATCGAAGGTACCGGCCTCGGTCTTTCCATCGTTAAGCAGTTCATCGATCTGATGGGCGGAAAGATCACGGTCAACAGTATCTACACCAAGGGTTCCACCTTTATCATCGAGATCCCGCAGAAGATCGAAAATGACGATCCCCTGGGAGAGATCGATGTGGAGAATCACCACCGGGCCAAAGAAACACGTCTTTATGTGGAGTCTTTCGAAGCACCGGAAGCAAAGGTTTTGGTCGTGGACGATACGGCGGCCAATCTTTTGGTGGTATCAAAACTGTTAAAAGAAACAAAGGTGCAGATCACGACGGCGACCTCCGGCGAGGAGGCACTGAAGCGTACACTGGAAGATACGTATCACGTTATCCTTATGGATCACAAGATGCCCGGAATGGACGGCATCGAATGTATGCATGCTGTCCGTGAGCAGGTAGGAGGGTTGTGTCAGGAAGCAAAGATCATTGCGTTGACTGCCAATGCCGGAAGCGATACGGAGATCATGTATGAAAGAGAAGGCTTTGACGGCTATCTCATGAAACCGGTGACGGGCGAAGATCTGGAGAACATGGTCTGCAATTGCCTGCCGCGGGATATCGTGACCGTGACGGGATCGACAAGAGATCTGGCGGAAGAAAGCAAGGCCTGGGTACGGAAGCATAAAAAGAAGGCGAACATCAAGGTTACGACGGAGAGTATGGCCGATCTTCCGAAGAGTTTGTTGGATCGGTATAATATCGCGGTGATCCCGCATCTGGTACGCACGGATGACGGCTTATTTAAGGACGGGCTGGAGATCGAAACAAACGGACTTCTGTCCTATATGGAAAAGTCCGATGTTTCCATCGAGACGCTTTCCCCCTCCGTGGAAGAGCATGACAGCTTCTTTTCCGAGCAGTTGGATGATGCAAATAACATCCTGCATGTATCGATCTCGAGTAAGGTGCATCATGACGGAAGCCCCGAGGCATTTGAAGCTGCGGAGTATTTCGGAAACGTATCCGTGATCGATTCGGGTCATCTTTCGAGCGGTATGGGATTGATGGCGATCGAGGCGGCGCGTCTTGTCGAGCAGGGACTTACAACGGAAGAGATTTTGCCCAAGCTTGAAGTGATGAAAAATAATATTCATACGAGTTTCATTGTGGCATCCCTCGATTATCTGGTGCGACAAAAACAGGTTGGCAAGCGTACGGGACATCTGGGCAATGCATTTATGGTGCATCCCGTTTTGGCATTAAAGAACGGTGTGATGAAGGTGGCACGCGTGTATTTCGGTTCCACGGAGCGGGTATGGGATAAGTACATTGCCGCCGCTTTCCGTGTTCCCGGTAAGATCGATAAGCGCATGCTCTTTATCACCTATGTCGGTATGTCCAATAAGGATTTGGAGAGTGTGAAGAAAAAGGCTTTAAAGAAGGTGGCGTTTGAGGAAGTTTATATCCAAAAAGCTTCACCGACCATTGCGGCCAACAGCGGTCCGGGAACCTTCGGCTTGTTGTTCTTCACCGAGTATTAGTACTGTAAGATAGAAGGATGAGTATAGACATATTGTTATGATATGTCTATATTTCTGTCTGATACCGGTTAGTCGGTAAGGAGTCAATATGGCGAAGGATAAAGACAAGACAAATGTGATGCGGATCTTGGACGGAAAGAAGATCTCTTACGAGAGTCATACGTATGACGCGGATCCGACACTTACGGGAGAGCAGATCGCGGATATTTTGGGTGAGCCCGTAGAGCACGTGTTTAAGACGTTAGTCACGGTGGCAAAATCCGGCGAGCATTATGTGTTTATCGTGCCGGTGGCAGAGGAATTGGATCTTAAGAAGGCTGCAAAGGCAGCAGGCGAAAAATCCATCGACATGATCAAGCAAAAAGAACTGCTTCCCTTAACCGGATATGTACACGGCGGGTGTTCTCCGATCGGGATGAAGAAGCAGTTTCAGACCTTTGCGCACGTAAGCGCCAAGCAGACGGAACGCATCTATGTCAGTGCGGGAAGAGTCGGAGCACAGATCGAGCTCGCATCTTCGGATCTTGCGAAGGTCGTTAGGATCGCGTATGCGGATATTATCGTCAGCGAAGACGGAAATGAGTAAGATACAGGTGCATGCAGACTGTTATATTGTTGTATGAATAAGAAACAAAGATGAGGAAACCGTATGAATATTTATCAGATCAAGTATGTGCTGGAAGTGGCGAAGTCTTCCTCCATCCGGGAGGCTGCGACAAAACTGTTCATTTCCCAGCCGGCTCTGTCCAAGAGCATAAAGGAATTGGAAGAGGAATTGGGGATACTTTTGTTTGAGAGAACGAATAAAGGGATCACCTTGACGCACGAGGGAAACGAGTTTGTCACGTACGCCAAAAAAGTTTTCAGTCAGTATGAGATCATGGAAGATCGCTATCTGTCGAAAGACAGTGATAAGGAGCGGTTTTCCGTTTCCACGCAGCATTACACGTTTTCCATGGCGGCGTTTACAAATGTGATTCAAAAAAACGATCCGGATGCGTTTGCGTTTTCCATTCACGAGACCAAGACCAAAGAAGTGCTCAATGATGTGCGAAGCTTAAGAAGCGAGGTCGGTGTGATCTCCTATTCTGCCGCCAACGAAAAAGTGATCCGGAAGCTGATCAAAGAATATGGGTTGGAGTTTACGGAGCTGATGAAGCGACCGGCCTATGTGTATGTATGGAAAGATCATCCGTTTGCGGGGCGCAAGGAGATCTCGCTGGAAGAGTTATCGGATTATCCGTTTATTTCCTTCGATCAGAGCGATGAGAGCAATTATTATCTCACCGAGGAAGCGATGGCAGATCACGATTTTAAGAAAACGGTGAAGTCCGATGACCGGGCGACATCCATGGAACTGATCGCGAAGCTTCACGGATATTCGATCGGTTCGGGTATGCTCGCGGGTGACGATGCGATCTTGCAGGGCCTTGTTTCCATTAAGTTAGAGGAAGAGGATCCGTTGACGATCGGTTATATCGTGAGAAAAGAAAGTACGCTTTCGATCTATGGAAGAGATTTCGTGGAAGAGTTGTTAAATTATAAAGAACTGTAAATAACGGAAGTCGTCTTCTATAAACCGGGACAGCGTTGTGAATCTTTGACAGATGCACAATATGAGAAGATAATGATAGAGGGGCATGTTCCCGAGGTGCTTTTGTCTTATGAAGAGACTCCGGAAGCCGTAGAAACCGTGAATGGCTGGCTAACTATTGGCGTTGCAAAGACTGGAACATGATAAAGCGCCTTGTGGAAGAGGATGGAAAGGCGACCTGAAAATCGGAAAAGAACGGAGATAGTTAAGGGGATATTATATGAAGGGATCAGAAAAGAACAGGGTGAAAAAGATAGCGAAGGCGACCGTTACGGCTCTTTTGTCTGCGGCCATTGTTATGAATGTGTGGTCTGCGGCATACGGGGAGGAGACGACACCGCATTCAAGTATGGCAAATCCGTTGAATGACGAGATTTCCGTAGATCCGACCGGATTGAAGGAAGGGTTTTCCGCCGTACTCTATGACAACAGCAACGGTCTTCCGACATCGGAAGCGAATGCCATTACGGAGACCACGGACGGATTTATCTGGATCGGAAGTTATGCCGGTCTGATCCGTTATGACGGTAACACCTTTGAACGTATGGATTCCACCGGCGGTCTTACCAGTGTGAAGTGCCTTTACGCAGACAGCAAGGATCGTCTGTGGATCGGCACGAACGACAACGGTGTGGCAGTCATGGAAAAGGGCGAGATCAGAAAATGGGGCAAGCTCGACGGCTTGAAATCCGCCCATACCCGTGCGATCACGGAAGATGAAAACGGGACGATCTATGTTGCAACGACCTGCGGGATCGCAACGATCGATAAAGACTATAATCTCGGCTCGATCGAGGATGAAACGATCGCGGAAGCGAACATCCGCGATATCCGAATGGGCGCGGACGGCATCCTCTATGCGACCACGGACCTGGGCGATCTGATCGTGATCGAGGACGGGAAACTCATAAATTACGTAAGTGTAGAGGACAATCCGTTTGACGGTGCCGGCGGCTTTTTGCCGGATCCGGAGGGAGGCGGAAAGATCTATCATGAGGGGGCGGATTTTGTATTCCATCATGTCGACCTGTCCAACGGCGGTTTTAAAGAAATTGAAGCGATCAATATCGATCCGCTCAAATACATCCGTGCGGTTGAGTATATCGACGGAAAGATCTGGATCTGTGCGGGAAACGGCATCGGTGTTTTGGATGGCGACGAATTCACCGTGCTTGACAATCTTCCGATGGATAACAATGTAGACGATGTCATGACGGACTATTTGGGAAATCTTTGGTTTACGTCCACCCGCCAGGGTGTCATGAAGGTTGTTCCCAACCGGTTTTCCGATATTTTTGAACGTTACGATCTTCCGGAAACGGTAGTCAATTCCACCTGTATGTATGACGGACAGCTTTTTGTCGCAACGGATACGGGACTGATCGTATTGGGCGAAAACGGTCCGGTTTCCAAGGTGCCGCTCGAAAAGGTGCAAACCGCATCGGGGAAGGCGATCGAGGCGGATGATCTGATCACGATGCTGGCGGAGAGTCGTATCCGTTCCATCATCAAAGACAGCAAGGACAGAATGTGGATATCGACCTGGCGTTCCGTGGGGCTTCTTTGCTATGACCACGGCACGGTTACATCGTATCTCGAAGAAGACGGGATGCTTTCCGATAATCTGAGAGCGGTCAGTGAGGCGGAAGACGGATCGATCTTAGTGGCTGTGACCGGTGGTGTGAATGTGATAAAGGACGGAGCAGTCGTTGCCGGATATACAAAGGATGACGGAATGGACAATACGGAAAGCCTTTGCGTGGAAGAAGGCTTACGGAACGAAATCCTCGTCGGAAGCAACGGCGGCGGTCTGTATGTCATTTCCGAATCCGGGACAAAGAACATCAATGTGGAGGACGGACTTCCTTCCGATATCGTGATGCGTATGAAACGGGATACGAAGCACGATCTGATATGGATCGTGACCAGTAGTGCCATTGCATACATGACGCCGGATTATACGGTTACCACGGTGAAAAGATTCCCATATCCGAACAACTTTGATCTGTATGAGAACCGTGAGGGAGACATCTGGGTCTTGAGCAGTGACGGTATTTACGTAGCACCTGCGGAAGATATGATCGATGATGAGAACTTAAATCCCGTTCGTTACAGCAAGGCAAACGGACTTCCCTGTATCACGACTGCGAATTCGTACAGTGATCTTACGGAAGACGGAGATCTGTATATTGCCGGAAGTACCGGCGTGGCCAAGGTCAATATCGAGCAGACATTTGAGGACGTGAATGATCTTGCGGCGATCGTGCCGTATCTTGAAGTGGACGGAAACAGGGTTTACCCGAATGCGTCCGGGAATTTCACGATCCCTTCCGATACAAAGAAGTTAACGGTTCCGAGTTTTGTACTCAATTATTCTTTGAGCGATCCGCAGGTAAATTATCAATTGGAAGGCTTTGATGCGGAAAGTACAACCGTTTTTCGAAGCAATCTGGCACCGGTGGATTATACGAACCTGCGTGGTGGCAGCTATAACTTTGTCCTTCAGATCAAGGATGCGATGGGACGCGGCAATAAGCAGGTATCCGTTCGGATCGTTAAGGAAAAGGCGCTGCATGAACAGATCTGGTTTATCATTCTTGCTGCAGTGCTCATATTGCTGCTCATGGCGGCAGCTATCAGCTTCTATTTCAGAAGAAAGGTGAGATCGCTGGAAAAGAAACGGGAAGAGGCGAGAGAGTTGTTCGAACAGACAGCGGAAGCGCTTTCCAGTGCCATCGATGCAAAAGACAAATATACAAACGGTCATTCCCGACGCGTGGCCGAGTATTCTTTAAAGATTGCAAAGGCAGCGGGGCTTTCGGAAGATGACTGTGAAAAGGTTTATTTTGCAGGCCTCCTCCATGACGTAGGTAAGATCGGTGTGCCGATCGAGATCCTGTCCAAGAAGGGCAGACTTACGGATGAAGAATTTGAGCATATCAAGCAGCATCCCGTAGTCGGCGGTCAGATCCTGTCTAATATCCGCAGATCTCCGTGGCTCAGCATCGGTGCCCGTTATCATCATGAACGGTATAACGGTAAGGGTTATCCGGAAGGACTCATCGGAGAAGAGATCCCGGAACCGGCAAGGATCATTGCCGTTGCGGATGCTTATGATGCGATGACTTCCAACCGAAGCTATCGTAATGCGATCCCTCAGCATATCGTGCGCGAGGAGATCGTTAAGGGCATCGGCGGTCAGTTCGACCCGGATTTTGCAAAGATCATGATCCAATTGATCGATGAAGATAAAAACTATGACATGCAGGAAAAGGGCAGTAAGGTGAATATCTCCACTGACAGTATAAGGTGTGATTCCTTATATGAGGAATGCACGCCCGGATTCGGTGTGTTTAAGAATACGACACATGTGAAGCTTTGCAGCCAGCCGGATGACGGTGTGGCGGAAGATAAGAGTTTGCCCACACTGATCTTATTTGATTCCCTGGATGGGAAAGTACATCCGGGCGAAGAAGAAAACAGAAATATCCTGTACTGCGAATATGCAAGGATCCGATTGGACGGACAGGTTACGGAAGGAAATGTACGTAAGACAAAGGTCAGCGTAAGCGAAGGGGCTCCCGACTTTGAAAGCGAAGGATATGGCGGAACCCAAGACGGTCAGCGCTACGAAGTGGATGCGGTTCGCTATAAGGATCATGCACGTGTGACGATCATGGATGAGGATCATACGATCACCGTTATTTTGGCATTGCCGGATACCTCTCGTTACCTGTATCTTTCCATCGGCGGCGAGAACTGCAATATCCACAATATCATTGTGGAGAATGATTTTGAAGAGATCGGTCCGGACGGTATTGAACGTATCGCAGAAGAGATCAGCTATATCAAGGATCGGCCGGAAGGAGATATTCCCAATGTCCAGGTGGATAACTGGTGTACCGAGTATTCAAAAGGAATTCCGGTTGAGAAGGGTCTGACGCTTAAGTTCCATGCAAGGAGCCTGCCGACAGCCCGACTGGTTTGGCATTGTCCGTTCCTCGGCCTCTATTCTTCCGCAGACGGACAGGTAGAGGGAGAAGATTATCATAAGTACATGCTTCTCATGATGGACGGCGAGAGCAGAGGAAACGATGCACTTGCGGAAAACGAGTTGAAGGTCGATCATAATCTGGATTTTGCCGGATGGAAAGAATGGATCGAACGCAACAAGCAGGGCTTGGATTATTCCGTAACGATCTCCAGAGAAGACAATAAGATCATCATGGATGCCGATAATCAGGTATTTACGATGCATGCCACCTCCACGATCCGTGAAGATGTAAAGGAAGTTTATGTTGCACTGACCGGAGATCAGTCAGCGATCACGGACATTCGTGTTGTGCGGGATCCGGAGGAAGGTTAAGCGGGTCCCGGCCCGTCATCAGGGAAAGGCTAAAGAATGAAGAATGCATATAAAACAAAGGCCAGAGAAGAGATCGTGGCTTATCTGAAAGGGCATACGGAGCAGAGATTTACCGCAAGAGAGATCTTTGAAGCCGTAAGCAAGCAGGCGGAAGGCATCAACCGGACAACGGTGTACAGGAATCTGGACCGGTTGTGTGAACAGGGAGATCTGCTTAAGTATAAGGAGCCGAATCAGGATTCCTGGTATTACCAGTATTCTGCGGAACATGAGCACTGTGATGAGCATATGCACGCACAGTGCAGTGTTTGCGGCAAGATCTTTCATTTGGAAAAACCGTTCGTGGATACGTTCGGAAAGAAGGTGTTGAGCGAATACGGGTTGGATATCGATGCATCCCAGACGATCATCATCGGGAAATGCAGCGAATGCTCGAAAAACTAAAAAAGAATATATAACCAAAAGTTATCACCAGTAATAAGATCAATTGATTTTTCAAATCACTTGTCGGGTGTTACCATTGAGTCATCAAATCAAGGAGGAACGCATTATGAAGAATATCAGAATCTTCGATCGGAATGAAATGATGTGTAGCATATGTATGCGAATGCTGAACTCCCGGGCTGAGTGGAATGCAGGGATGCAGACTTTAAAAGCCATGCATCCGGAATTGAAACGATGTTGATCTACTGTTTTCAAAAACGCTAACGCCCCGGGAGACAAATATGCCACCCGGGTATTTTTATACCCAAATTACGATTTAGACAAAGAATTTAAACAAAGAATTTAGACAAAGAGGAGAAAAACAATTATGAAAAATAAGATCAGAAAGATCATTACTGCAACACTTACATTAGCACTTACATTTTCTTTGGCCGCTTGCGGAAAAACGGCACAAAACGATCCCGGAGCCGATAAGCAGCCGGATCAGTCACAGCAGACGACGGAAGCTGCCGAGAAGACGGTGATCAAAGTCGGAGCAAATATTACGCCCCATTCCGAAATTCTTGAACAGGCAAAGGCTTTGTTAGATGAGAAAGGGATCACCCTCGAGATCGTTCAGCTTGAGGATTCCATTACACCCAATACCGGTGTGATCGAAGGAAGCTTAGATGCAAATTACTTCCAGCATGTACCTTATCTGGAGCAGTTTAATGCGGAAAACGGTTCGGACCTGGTATCGATCGGTGCCATCCATTATGAACCGTTCGGCGTATATGCAGGGAAGACAACCGATCTGGCGGATCTTCCGGACGGAGCGCTGATCGCCGTTCCGAACAATGTTACCAATGAAGCAAGAGCACTTTTGCTGCTTGCGCAGGAAGGTATCATTACACTGAAGGAGGATGCGGGAATCAACGCAACGGTTGAGGATATTGTAGAGAATCCGAAGAATGTGGAGTTTAAGGAACTTGCTCCGGAACAGCTGGTGAGTGCACTTCCCGATGTTGATGTAGCGGTCATCAACGGGAACTACGCTATTGAGGGTGGACTTCATGTAAGCGGGGCGCTTGCCGTAGAAGCGAATGACGGTCTTGCGGCTCAGACGTACGGAAACATTATCGCAACATCCAAGGAGAAAGAAAACGATCCGGCCTTAAAGACACTTGTTGAAGTGCTTCAGAGTGAACAGATCAGTAAGTATATCACTGACACGTATGATGGAGCGGTCGTTCCCTTAAACTGAAGATAAACGTGCAAAAAACAGTCGTTTGGCATCATAGGTGCCGCGCAGGCTCGGCACCTATGGGCATTAAGCCTGCAGTAAGGAAGAAATCATGATTGGATTTGAATATTATAATCCGGCCAGGATCGTATTCGGAGAAGACAGTGAAAAGAAATTAAAGGAATTATTGGAAGAGTACAAGCCAACAAATCTGTTGTTGGTATACAGCGGCGATTTCATCAAGACGCTCGGAATCTATTCCGCGATCGAGGAAGCGGTAAAGCAGCTCGGGATAGGTTTTTATGAAAACGGCAGCGTTATCCCGAATCCTTCCATAGACCTGGTCAGAAACCTGGTAGATCAGGGAAAAAAAGACCATGTGGATTTTGTGTTGGCGGTCGGTGGAGGCAGTTCGATCGATACGGCCAAGGCGGTCGCTTTGGGAATTCCGTATGACGGTGATGTCTGGGACTTCTTTGAAAAGGGGAAGGTTCCTGAGGAGGTACTGCCGATCGGTGTGATAGCAACAACGGCTTCGAGTGGTTCGGAGACGAGCAATGCGGCGATCCTTTCGCAGGGTGAGTGGAAACTGGGATTTGAGGACGACAGGATCATACCGAAGTTTGCGATCATGAATCCGAAGTTTACCGTGAATCTTCCGCCCTATCAGACGTTTGTCGGAATCGCAGATGTTCTGTCCCATCTTTTGGAACGATATTTTTCGGATGAGAGATATTCTGACACAACGGACTATCTGATCGAAGGTGCGATCAAGGCCTTGACGGTGAATGCCGACAGACTCTTAAAGGATCCGAAGGATGTGAATGCAAGAGGCGAGATCCAATGGCTCGCCAGCGTTGCACACAACAATTTTCTGGATGCCGGAAGGCGGGCAGACTGGGGATCACACAGGATAGAGCATGAACTCTCCGCACAATATGATCTGACACACGGTGAAGGCATGGCTGTGGTTACCGTCGCATGGACAAAATATATCGCGAAGATAAAGCCGTGGAGACTTGCACTTTTGGCAAGCAGGGTGTTCGGAGCGGATGCATTCGATTATTCCGAGGAGGAAAGAGCATTTCTTCTTTCCGAAAAACTGTCGGATTTTTACAAAAAGATCGGATTGAAGACAACGCTTACCGAGCTTGGTATCGACGATAAGGATTTTGAAACGATGGCAAAGAGAGCCACGAGAAACGGTACGGTGGGACACTATGAGCCCCTCGATGCGGATGCGATCGTAAAAGTATTGACATTGGCATTGGGATAATAAAACAGGAAAGATGAAAGGAAAGCAAAATGGCAAGAGTAAATTTGAAACAACCGGAAGAACTCACCGGTGAGGCAAAAAAAGCATATGAAGAACTGAATGCAGCGGGAAAGATTACCAATATGAAACTGGTAATGCTGCAGGATTACGGTACATATAAGGCATTCATGGGCTGGTATGATTCATGGGGCAGTCTTGTGAAAGCGGTGGGGGAGCGAGCGGCTACGATCTATGCGCATTCCGTCTCCACGACCAACGGGTGTTTGCTGTGCTCATTGTTTTTTATCAGTGACCTTAAGGAACTTGGACTTGATCCTAACAACTTCGAGACTTCCGAGAACGAGAAACTTCTGCAACAACTCGGTCAGCAGATCGTGAAAGATCCCACGAAGGTTTCCGACGAACTGCTCAATGGTCTGAGAAAGTTTTACTCCGATGAAGAGATCATCATCATTGTCGGATTCGGTGCACAGATGCAGGCAACCAATAACTTTAACTCGGTGCTCGGTGTAGATGTTGACAGGAGACTCCTTCCGCTTAAGGAACAGTTTAAACCCGCAACATGGAGAGACGTTCTCTCATAGATCCGAGAGTATTCGAGCGATCGGCTTAGGTTATGAAGCCTGACGTGATATGGATACGTCGGCAAAACATGCCCGGGTATTGGAAATCAATCCCCGGGCTTTGTTAATGCAAAAAGAAAAAGAAAGAAAGAAGGGAAAAGAAATGGGAATTAAGATAAATTCATTGCTGATACACGGAGGGATAGACGGAGACACCGCTACCGGAGCGGTAAACGTTCCCGTGTATCAGACATCAACCTACAAGCAGGATGGGCTGGGACAAAACAGAGGCTGGGAGTATTCAAGAACGGGAAATCCCACAAGAGCTGCCGCAGAGAAACTTGTTGCGGATCTTGAACGCGGAACATACGGATTGGCATTTGCCTCGGGACTTGCAGCGATAAGTACCGTTCTTTCGCTGTTTAAAGAAGGGGATAAGTTGGTGGTTTCCGACAATATTTACGGCGGAACGTTTCGGATATTGGACAATGTATTCGATCATTTCGGTATTACATACACCATTGTCGATACGTCGGATCCGGCCAAGGTGGAAGCTGCGATCGATGATGATGTGAAGGCTGTATATGTGGAGAGTCCCGCAAACCCGTTACTTACCGTTACGGATATCAGAGAAGTGGCGGACATAGCACACAGGAACGGAAAAATCCTGATCGTAGATAATACCTTCCTCACACCGTATCTGCAAAGACCGCTTACGCTCGGGGCGGATATTGTCATTCATAGCGGCACGAAATACCTGGGCGGACATTCTGATGTGATATCCGGTTTTGTTGTCTTAAACGACAAAGAACTGTCAGAGCGTCTGTATTATCTTCAGAATGCGATCGGTGGCGTGTTGGCTCCGTGGGACAGTTATCTGGTGATCCGGGGAATTAAAACACTCGGCGTAAGAATGGATCGTCACGTGGAAAATGCCGGACGTATTGCGGAGTGGCTGGTACAGAGCGGATATGTGGACAGGGTTTATTATCCCGGTCTTACATCCGATCCGGGATACGAAGTTCAAAAAAAGCAGGCGGACGGTGCGGGAGCGATGATCTCCTTTGTTCTCAAGAAAGCATACGATCATCGGAAGTTTTTTGAAAGACTGAAGATCATAACCCTTGCGGAGAGCCTGGGAGGCGTCGAATCTTTGGTATGCCATCCGGCAAGCATGACACATGCAGCGATTCCGGCCGAGGTCAGAAAAAAAGTCGGTATCGTGGATGAACTGATAAGACTATCCGTGGGTATCGAAGATGTTGAAGATCTGATCGATGATCTGAAGCAGGCGATCGAGAGCTCTGCAAAGGAGGAATAGCGTATGGATGTATATATGAGCATTCAGGAAATGATAGGTTTCACACCGATATTGAAACTCAATCATCTCGGCATAAAGGATGATGTAGGTTTGTTTGCCAAGCTGGAACTGATGAATCCTGCGGGGAGTGTGAAGGACCGCGTGGGATTATATATGCTAAAGGATGCCGAGGACAGAGGTATTCTCAAACCGCATGGAACGATCATCGAAGCGACTGCCGGAAATACCGGCATAGGGATTGCCATTGCGGCACTCAATAAAGGCTACCGGGTGATCTTTACCGTTCCGGAAAAGTTCTCGATAGAGAAGCAGAAGATCATGGCGGCGCTTGGGGCCGAGATCGTCCATACCGGACGAGAAGAAGGAATGCTGGGTGCGGAAAAAAAGGCGCAGGAACTGTTAAAAGAGATACCGGATGCGGTAACACTCGGCCAGTTTCGAAATCCGGCCAATCCGCTGGCGCATTATGAGACAACGGGGCCTGAAATCTATGACATGATGGATGGCCGGATCGATTATCTCGTGGCAGGGGCCGGAAGCGGTGGGACATTCACAGGTGTTTTAAAGTATCTCAAGGAAAAGGACCCGGCCATAAAAGGTGTCCTTGCGGATCCGGTGGGGTCCGTGATCGGCGGCGGTGAACATGCGGATTATGATATTGAGGGGATCGGAAATGATTTTATCGCAGATACAATGGATGTATCGTTTATTGACAAGGTGATAAAAGTCACGGATGATGAGGCATTTGAGGCGTCGAGACTTCTCGCGGTAAAAGAAGGTGTGCTTGCGGGTTCCTCTTCGGGAGCGGCGCTGGCAGCATCTCTCAAGCTTGCGGATGAGATAGATGGCGGAAACATAGTGGTGATCTTCCCTGACCGGGGAGACAGATATCTGAGTAAAGGATTGTTTTGATATGGCAGAAGTATTCAAACTGGAGCATGTGTATAAAAAATATAAGAATGACGGAAAGGAATTCTCGGCACTGGAAGATGTGAGCCTTACCATACAAGAGGGCGAAGTGTTCGGCATAATCGGAATGAGCGGCGCAGGAAAGTCAACGCTTGTAAGAACGTTGAACCGGTTGGAGGACATATCCGGCGGTACGGTATCGTTCTTTGACCGGGACCTTTCAGAATTGAAACCCAAGGCGCTTCGATTGATCAGACGGCAGATAGCAATGATATTCCAGAGTTTTAATCTGCTCGGACAAAGAACGGTGCTGAGTAACGTGATGCAGCCGTTGCGTATTGCAGGGACGCCGCGCGCCAAGAGAAAAGAAAAGGCGATGGAGATGTTACGGATCGTCGGACTCGAAGATAAGAAACATGAGTATCCGGCAAGACTTTCCGGCGGCCAGCGTCAGAGAGTGGCGATCGCCAGGGCTCTTGCATCCGATCCGAAAGTATTGCTGTGTGATGAGGCGACCAGTGCGCTCGATCCCAAAATGACAGGTGAGATACTGGATCTGCTCGCAGAGATCAATAAATCCAGAAAACTGACGATCGTCATTATCACGCATGAGATGAGTGTAGTGGAAAAAATATGCGATCGTGTTGCTATCATAGACGAGGGGAAACTTGCAGAGATCGGCGAGGTAAAGGAGATATTCAGAAATCCGAAGTCGGATCCTGCCAGAAAACTGGTGTTTCCGGCCAATCCGTTTGATCCTTCGGCAAAGGACAGCAGGCTGATCCGGCTCGTATTTGACGGAGCATCGGCCAGCAGACCTTTTATTGCCGAACTCGTTGAAAAGACCGGAAAAAAGGTGAACATTCTCAGTGCGAACACAAAGAGCGTGGGAGGGATCGGGTACGGACAGATGGTGATTGAGCTTCCCCCGCAAAAAGAAGAACAGGAACTGATCATACAATTCTTTAAACAGGGAGGATTGAGTGTACAGGAGGTGGAATGGGTATGAGTGAATATATAGTTGAAACGATCAAGATGGGTATACTGGAGACCTTGCAGATGACTTTTTTTGCGTCTCTCCTTGCATATGCGGTGGGACTTCCGCTCGGAATCCTTTTGTATGCAACGGCCAAAGACAGAATTCTTTCTAACCGCATTGTCAATCTGATCGTTGGTTTCTTTGTCAATATTACCAGATCCCTGCCGTTTTTGATACTTTTGGTGTTACTGATACCGTTTACCAGACTGGTGACCGGTTCTTCCATAGGTACGGTCGCTTCCATCGTGCCGCTCACCGTCGGTGCGATCCCCATCGTTGCCAGGATGGTGGAATCCTCCTTGAGTGAAGTGTCGCCCGGGATCATTGAAGCGGCCACTTCCATGGGAGCATCCCCTTTATATACCATCCTTCATTTTATTCTGCCGGAGTCCATGCCGTCTCTTTTGCTCGGCGCGGCCATCAATATTGCAACGGTGCTCGGGTATTCTGCCATGGCGGGAGTCATAGGCGGAGGAGGTCTCGGTGCGATAGCTCTTCAGTATGGATATTACAGATATCAAAAGGAGGTTTTATGGACGACCGTGACGATCCTCGTGATCCTGGTCATGGTCATACAGGAGAGTGGAAATGTGATCGCAAAACGTGTCAGAAAATGACGAAAAACGACTGTCTCAAAATTGACGGATATGCGATTAATGGGTAGAATTATAGTAATGTGTTTGAAGACGGGAAAGTCTCAATAGATCCTGCGGATGTGGGACTTATTGAATACGGAAGCGCGAATGCCTGCTCTGTCTCGGATCATGCGAGTGGGAGAAAGGGGTGTTGACGGATTATGATCAGGAATATTGTGTTTGATATCGGAAATGTACTTGCGGATTACCGCTTAAAAGAGTTTCTGGCGGTGAAAGGTTTCGATGCCGAAATGAGCAAAAGAATATTAAAGGCGTCGCTGATGACACCGTATTGGGGACAGTTCGAGCGAGCTGAGATCACGGAGGAAGAGGCACTTGAACGGTTTGCTTCTACGGATCCCGATATACGTGAAGAGCTGTGGAGAGCATTTTCGGATGTGAAAGGACTCCTTGTAATAAGAGATTATTCCATTCCGCTGATCAAGCAGCTGAAAGAGCAAGGGTACAAGGTGTTCTACCTGTCGAATTATTCCAAGAAGGCATATGACGAATGCGGAGAATCCCTTGCCTTTATGGAATATATGGACGGAGGCCTTGTTTCATTTAAGGTCGGGAAGACGAAGCCCGATCCCGAAATGTATCGACAGTTTCTCGATGTGTACGGGTTGGAAGCCGAGGAATGTTTGTTTATCGATGATACGGAAGAAAACGTTGAAGTTGCAAAGACATTGGGGTTCAAAGGAATTGTTTTCTCCTCGTATGATGAAATGTGTGATGAGATAAAAAAGTTTGTCAAGGAACTGTCTGATCTTGCATAAACGATAACCTATAAGCGAAGGAGGGGTTGAAATGGTTATTAAGATTTTGAACGGAAGTCCGAGAAAAGAAAACACGGCTGCTATGTGTGAGGCATTTGCAGAGGGTGCGAAGGAAGCGGGACATGATGTGGAGATTTTGCATGTCGGTAAGATGAAGATCGCCGGCTGTCTTGGCTGTGAATACTGTCATGGCAAAGGAGAAGGAACGTGCATTCAGCAGGACGACATGACGCAGGTGATCGCGACATATAAGGATGCGGATATGGTGGTATATGCTTCCCCGATCTATTACTTTGGAATGACAGCGCAGATCATGGCGGCAATGCAGAGAGTATATTGCATCGGAAAGCCTCCGAAGGCAAAGAAAGCAGCGCTCCTGATCAGCTCCGGATCTCCCGGAACCACAAACGGAGCGATCGCTACCTACAAGGATATGATCGGATATCTCGGTATCGAGGATGCCGGCATCTGTTGCTTGGCCGGTGCAGAGAATAAGGCGGACGATAAGATGGCCGCAATTAAGGATATGGCGAAAAATTTATCATGATTAAAAAACAGAGGATCTGTATGACCGGGTCCTCTGTTTGTTTTTTGGAAGATGTATGTTTCCGACTATTATTCAGGCATAGACATGCTACGAGTTGATAAAAGGATTGAATACACTCATAGCGGAATCCTTGAAAAGCAATCGAAACTTGATGCCTGCTTTGTTATTGAACGCATAACTGCAGACAATATAGGTGTCATTCAGGGAAGGATAACGCCATCTTTTTCATGGAAAGACAGAGATGTATTTTTGCGGAACGGATTTGGATTTATGGCCAGAAGTAAGGAAGATGGCAGTTTTGCAGCCGTGGCGTTTTCGAGTGCGGTCGGTCCGGAGGAAGTGGATATTGGTGTAGAGACCGCTGAAACATACAGACACCATGGTCTGGCATCTTATCTGGCATACAAGATATGTGAGGAAATCATACGGCAGGACAGAAGACCTGTATGGGCTCATGCTGAAACGAATACAGGTTCACAGAAAACGGCACTCAGTGTCGGGTTTAAGCCAATCGTTATAAATACGGTAATCCATAAGAAGTAATATACTTAAGTCGCGCATGCTGCAGTAGAGGATATTATGATATTCGGTTGCTCAGGCGGACAACAGTCGAGACGGTTTGTTTGCTTTCCAAGGGAGATGTCAAGTCAAAGAAGATCCGTGTGGAGTTCAGTCTGGAGGATATGGATACGGATGGATTTAAGAAAGGGGCTACCTATAACGCCATACGGGACTGGATAAGAGAAAAGTACGGATATCGCGTTACTAATCTTAATATCGCCCAGGTTAAGCAGAAACATGGGATCATCGAGCGTGAGAATTATAACAAACCGAAGTCGCCGGGCGCAAATCGTCCGGTGGACGATTGTTCTGCGCCGACCGTAGTGGCAACGGAGACCAGTAAACAGCCGGGATGCCCAGAGGAGAAGGTTAAGGCAATTGAGGATGCCATGAGGCATTTTCAGATGATATGAAGATAGGGAACGGAAAATAACAATGAACTTAGAAAGTTGATATCCTGCTTGAAAGATTAGTCAGTGGATAACCAAACTTGAGCGAAACAGAATGAATTCAGTATGCGAATATAGACCTTTGGGGGTAGTGATACACCCTTTTTTTGTATATTATTATAAATGCCACGATACGGGGACGCTTGTATTATAAGGAAGAAGGATAATAAGGAGCAGGAAGCATTACCCATGGAACGTTTAAGCTTTTCCAATAAGAAAATAATGCTCATATTCGCAAGTCTTTTTGTCACAGGGATGGTCACATGCATGATACCTGTCTCTGTGATAAAGCTTCATCACATCCCGGCTTTTGCGTATATTACAATGATCCTGATATGGGCGGTAAGTATAAGGCGCAGAATCGTGGAGGACAGGATCAGACATCGCATTCTTGCAGCCTGCGGATTCATGATATTCCTCTTTTTCCTGAGAATGTGCAAGTTCTCTTATTTTCCGGATGATGTTTTTGTCAACGAATACCTTTGGTATGGATATACGATCCCGCTGACGGCTATACCGGTATGCATGTTTATGGCTGCTCTTTATGTGGAGCCGGTCGGAAACAAAAGACTTGTCGGGGTAACAGAGAAGCTGCTGATCATATTGTGCATTATTATCTCAACAGTGGTTCTTACTAACGGTTATCATTCACTTGTCTACAGAATAACCGTACATCCCGATAAAGAGTATACGCACGAATGGTTTTACTGGGTGATACTTGTATTCAGATACGGACTGAGCATAGGTATCCTGTATGCGCTCATGAAGAAGTGTTCTCTGTCCGCGGCCAAAAAGAAATGGTACATCCCTGCGATATGCATAGCGGTAAGCTGTATTCTGCTCATATGGTATCTGATAAACGGCGGTGCGCCGCGCATCCACGGATATAAGCTCTTTCAACAGCAGGAGGCGGTCTGCATCCCGTTTATCATAGCATTTGAAAGTATTATACAGATCGGAATGATACCGGCCAATTCGGGATACGGACGACTGTTTGCACATTCGGGGATCAATGCCTGTATTTATGATAACCGGGATATGCCGGTGATCGCTTCGGCTGAGACAATGAACGAGAAAAAGAATGAAAACAATCGTGTTTGCAGAGAATCGATTTCCGGCGGATACATCACATGGTCCGAGGATATGTCGTTGATAAACAGGCTGACCCGTGAGATTGAAGAGGTAACGGAAGAACTTGGTGATGAAAATGAATTCATTCGTAAAGAGAATGAGGTCCGCGCAGAGAGAATATCGTTTGAGGAAAGGAACAGGCTCTATAACAGGATAGCAACAGCTGTAAGGACAAGGGCAGTAAGGACCGGATCGTTGCTTAAAGAAGCATCCGGATTAAATTATTACGATGACGTGGGTGAATTTAGAAACAGGATCATATATGCATCAGTTCTAAGTGCATATATCAAGAGAATGGGAAATCTCATGCTGCTGACTGACAAGGCAGCCTTTCTTTCATCCGGAGAGCTTGCCGCCTCACTTCGTGAGTCACTTGACTATCTGAAGCTTAACGGATGTAAGTGTTTTGTATTCGAAAATGGGCGGTGCGAACTGGGATCATCGGTCGTTCTCCTTGCGTATGATCTATATGAAGAAGCCGTTGAGGATGTGTGGCTTCGTCTTCATGCTCTTTCTGTCAGTCTTGAATATGAAGATACATTTGTGATGACGATAACAATGGACGCGATAGCCGAGGCAATCTCTCCGGTGTGGAGGGACAGGGAAGTTGCTGCGGCCGGATGTGATCTGTCGGTAAAGTATGAGGATGAAACATATTCCATCAGGTTTGTGGTCAAGGCATCCGGAGTAAGTTCAGAAATCGGGGAGGCAGGATCATGACGTATACAAATCTTCCGGAGCTTCAAAGAGGATATCTTCTTGCCTTTGCCACAGTCGTTCTTATCGTGCTTATATATTGCATTATTAGGATGCTCGATTCGGGAAGGAGAAGCGCATACTTAATCTGTACATGCGTGATAGCATTAGCTGCACTCGCGCTTTATCAGAGGATGATAAGGTATCAGCAGGAGGACTCTGCATCATTCGATATTCCGGTATGGGGGCTTGTCAGCGTATTTGTAATCTTCCTGTTGTACGGTTTTTTTGCACAGTACAACATTGATGTGTGGCAGCGAACGAATATTACAGGAATGTCCGTCAAAGAAGCAATTGACAAGCTCCCGACAGGTCTTGCGTACTATACGGAAAGCGGCGTACCTGTCATGGTAAATGAGACAATGCATGAAATATCGTGCAGGATCACCGGAGAGAGTATAACAGATGCGGCCGCTTTCTGGGAGAAGATCAGAAGCGCCAGGATAGAAGAAACTGCAGGGAATAATGACAGTGTGCTGGTCAGGGATACAGAATCAAGGGTATATAGTATCGGACACCAAGAAGCTTATATCGGTGGTGTCAGGTTGTCGGAACTTATCGCCTCTGATATAAGCAAAGAATATGCACTGATGCATGAGCTTGAAGCAAAGCGTGACAGGGCAAGAGTCTTAAATGCACGGCTTAAAGCACTGATGAAATCAATAGAGTATGTGTCAATGAACCGTGAATTGCTCAAGATGAAGACTGCACTTCATGACAATATAGGGCAGAGCATGCTTATCGCAAAACGATATCTGTACGCACCTGACAGTGTCGATAAGAAACGGATGCTAGAATTCTGGCAGGACAATGTGAAGCATCTTATGAACGATGAACCGGAGGAATGGGAGTTGCCCTATTATGTTATCTCTAAGGAATCCGATATCATGGGCATAAAGCTTAATGTGATAGGAGAGCTTCCGAAGGAGAGAGAACTCATACCCGTTGTGGACGCAGCCATATCGGCACAGATTAGTAATACGCTTAAGCATACGCATGGAACACAGGTAATGATCGCTGTAACGGATACGGGGGACAGCTACTGCCTTAGTCTTACAAATGACGGAGAACTGCCGCATGGTGAAATTGAACTTCGCGGAGGACTGGGAAATCTGCGCAGTGAGATCGAAGCTGCCGGCGGAAGCATGGAGATTCTATACTCACCTGATTTTGCACTTAAGATAACACTTCCGAAAGGAGAAGAACATGCCGTATAAGGTTGTTATAGCGGAGGATTTCCGCATGATACGAGAGATATTTGAGAGCACTGTCGAAAGAGCGGAGGGATATGAGCTTGCTGCATCGTTTTCCACAGCCGTACAGGCGGTCAGATACATTGAGAAAAACGAGGCGGATCTTGTACTCATGGATGTGCTCATTCCGGGCAGCATGAGCGGGCTTGCCGCTGCCGAAAAGATAAAAGGCATAAAGCCTGATGTAAAGATAATAATCGTAACCTCCATGCCGGAGCTGTCATATGAGAAGAGGGCAAGAGAGACAGGAGTGGAAGGCTTCTGGCAGAAGGAGATTCAGGAGCAGCCCATACAGGAGGTCATGGATCTTGTTATGGCAGGTGAGACGGTATATCCGAGCGAACAGGTCGAGGTTCCTATAGGCAATGCAAAGAGCACGGAATTTACGGATCGGGAAGCGGAGGTATTAAAAGAGCTGGTAAGCGGCGCTTCTAACAAGGAGATAGCCGGAAAACTGTGCATGGGAGAATCAACCGTTAAGATGCATATCAGCAATATGCTCCAGAAATCAGGCTTTCACAGCCGTCTGGAGCTTGCGCTTATGGCAAGACATTACGGGATTGCCATAAATGAGAAGGATCAGCCTGTAACATGATCGTAACAAAGATTAGACATTTGGCGGTAGCGGAACAATATAACTATGGCTATATTGGAAAATGTGGTTTTTCTGATACTGATAAACATATTATACCGGAGGATTTACCGAAATGAGAAAGAGTAAGCTGATCAAGACATTATTAGTGATTCTGGCGTCAATGACAGTGCTGCTTATTGGATGCGGCGGTGATGATGCGGATGATCCGAACCTTGGAGTGTATAAGGCTAAATCCGCTGAGATGGCCGGATTTAAAGTCGGCGTAGAGGAAGTGTTCGAGGACGGATTTATCATCGAGCTCAAGAGTAAGGGCAAGGCACATCTTGAGGCTGACGGCGAAGACGGAGGTACTATCAAGTGGACGCTGGATGGTGATAAGTTCCATGCCGAGGGTGGAGGAGCCGTACTTGACGGAACACTTTCTGATGGAGTGATGGTGCTTGAAAACGTCATGGATTCGGGAATGACACTGTACCTTGAATGCGATGAGATCATTGCCAATACAGGCAAAGAGGACGACGCCAAGGTTACATCGAAAGGTAAGAAAGATACTTCTGAAGAAGAAACCGGCGATCCGGATTCTCTGTATGGACGATATGAAGCAGTAAGCGCAACAGACAGTGATGGCGAGGTGTGGATAGAAGAGGGCGAATATCTTACAGTCAACGATGATGATACGGTCAGCATGTATGTAGCCGAGCAGAATCTTGACTTTGACACTACAATCAAAAACAACAAGTTCTATCTTGACGGTGATACCAAGGTCGGAGAGATCAATGACGACGGAAGTATTACCCTCAGTCTGTCCGACGAGGTCAAGTATACCTTTGCAAAAAAAGGAAGCGATCTGTGGAAGGAATGGCGCTCTGTCATGGGCGAAGAAGGCGGATCGCTCGGTGTCGGGGACTTCGGTGCTGTTGATATTACCGGAGGTTCCGATGAGGGAACGGTAAATGTTGACTATGACTTTGATGAGGCCCTTAAACTTGTTGGGGATTATGAGGGGTTTATTATTTTTAAGGAAGGCGCACATTGCTATGGAAGATCATTTGATGGGATAACGGGGGATGCGTACGCGCGTGTGGTCATAGATAAGAATAAGCAGCCTCTTGTATACATGCGCCATATATATGGCGAATCAATAAATATTGAACATGTTGATGGTAAGTTTGATGATGACGGGTGGCTTAGAATTACCGGAGTGATGGGTACGGATGATGGTCCGACTGAATGGGTTGGCACCATCAGACCGCCTGTAGGTAATGAGCCGATGTGCGTTACGGGAGTGCTGACTTCGGATTATGAAACACCGCTGTTTGAGTTCTATATGAAACCCCTTGGTTCCAAGTGGGATTACAGCTATCTTGATGAAGTGATAACGAAAAAGGATTTCGATGCGTATGTGAACAATATGGCCGCTTCTGATACAGGACTGCTTGAGGATGATCTTGAGCTTATGCAGGATTTTTGGAGCAAGAATGCAAAAAAGGATGATCCAATCAAGATGATAACCGATGAGCTTCCGGATCCTGAGCTGTTACATTTATACAAATAACTTGATCTGTAAGGAGTTGGAAATGAAAAGAAAATCACTGATTCTTTTGATAATCTGCATCATGACATATGTCCTTGCAGGCTGCGGTGGCAAAACTGAAGAAGCAAACCTTGCAGACAAGATTAAAAAGGCTGAGGAAAGTGTCGCTGAAAATAATGACAGCCCAAAAAAGAAAGAATCGATGAAGAAGAAAACCGCTAATAAAGAGAAGAAACCGTCATCGGTGCCGGTGTACTGCATTTCCTCGCCAGGCGATGTTGAATGTGAAACTATCCATGTAATAGACGTGGACGGTTCATATGCCAAGCTTTCAGAGAGGCTTGAGGCGTTAAACGATGATTTTGTCGCGGCTGCTTATGATACCGGGATCGAAGATACAGTGCATAATATCTGTGTCAGAAGGTCGGATGATAGGGTCTTTTCCTTTGTCCATGAGTATCGTGAGCCTGACGGAGAGGCGGATTATGTTGAGATGCGGGGACATTCGTTTCTTATCGACACCGGAAAGGAATTAAAACTTTCGGACATCGTAGATGATGAGGATGCCTTTTACAAGATGCTTTCCGATGAACTATATAAAAATGTCACGGAAGTAATGATGATAATGGTCGGAGAATTTGATATCAGTGTGGATGACTTTGATGCTTCGTCAGCAATAAATGAGTGCCTGAATGATAACAGATACGGCTGGGTTCTTGATCCGCAGGGTGTAACATTCTGGTTTGAGAATGTCAATGCACTCATAGGTCATGCAAGTGCCACGGTTTTGTTTTCGGCAGATAAGACAGGTACGGTTTTTAATGAAGAGTTTGTTAAGAATGCTCCGAATGAGTGGATAATGCGTATACCGGAAAGCTACAGCAGTGAAACGTATTTTGACTGTGATGACGATGGGATAATAGATTCAATTTACTGGTATCCGGACGGTGATTATCTGGACGGAGAATATCTGGAATCCGGTTTTGGAGCAAAATACAACGGCCGGTATTTTGACTCGTCGGAAATATGTCCAGCGGATGAAATGCCATGGAGCCATTACAGGGTATATTTGATGCATAAGGACAATCAGACGGTTCTTGTGAAGCATCATTATGAGGAAGCGGAATCGATATGGGATTCGTTCTCGCTTACAAATGACATCGTCAAGAGCATCGACAGGGTATTCGCTTATCCCGAATATGAGAACTACGCACAGCAGGCAAGCGGATGGCTGGTTCCGACCGATATGTCAGCGATCCGTGTGTATTCGGATCACGGCGGCGATGAAATGACGGAATACCCGGACGAGATACTTGCTGTTTCAACCGACGGAAGGATGAAGGTCAGCGAGTTGCCAGACAAAGACAGTAAATTATCTGGAGAATCGTCTTCGGGATCAATGAAACAGGCCGATCTGTCAACAGTAAAAGCAACCGAAATAGCTGATACCCTCGGAGGAAATGTGTGCGTTCTTGAAGTCCATGATTATGATGGTGATGGAGCAGATGAGGCATTTGCAGTGCTGGGTGGAGAGGACGAATTCGGCGGATACCTGCCGGATGAGATATGGTTCATATCTTCGGATGGCAAGGCACAAACGGTGCGGGATGACTTTAAAGGATTGTCATTGTACACCGAGAACGATCATTTCTATATGGAATATGCCGATGAGAACAAGGTGTTCTTCTATGGTGACTGCGGCGGCTACGGCAGCGGATGGACAACGTTCATATTCGGAGTAAATGACGGCGAGCCTTATGAACTTGATATCTCTATGGACGCGGAAGGGTTCTATCAAGACACTCCCGGTAATTTCTATACGCTGACCGATAACTTCGACAGCGGTCATGATTACCTGATAACACCTCTCATATACAACAGTAAGACTGGGCAGTTTACGAAGGATAAGCCGACCGGTGAAAGCTGGCTGGAATAAGATAGAACCTGATTTGAAAGGAACAGGAAATGAAGAGAAAATCACTTGCATCGGTTTTGATATGTGTTGTTTGCTCTATGCTCATTGCAGGTTGCAGTAATACGGCAGCTTCATCCGGCAGCGAAATAAATGAAGAGATTCAGGAGGAATCTGAGGAGACGGAAGGATCATCTGAAGATGAAGAAGAGACTCCTGTGAAGAAGTCTGCCAAAACGAAGAAAAAGAAGAAAGAAAAAGAATCTTCCGCGGATATATCAGATGACCGTAAGAAAGCATATCAGGAGGTGCTGTATAAGTATAAAGAAGCCCAGGATATGCAGTACTCTATGGAAGACGTCGTCAGCATGGGACTTTATACCGAGCTTGTGCAGCGCGGCTGGCCGCAGGGCGTGGCAGACGGGGATGTGAAGTATCTGTATTATGATGTTGATTCAGAAGGAAACGATGAGCTTATCATCACCTATTATGACGAAGTGATCGATATATACGGCTATGACGGTAGGGAAGCAGGACTGGCTTTCTCAACGCCATACAGAGGCATCGCCGAGATACATCCGGATGGCATGTTAGAGCTTTTCTATTCTTTATCTGTATCTTCCGGAAGCACGTCATGGTATCAGTATGATACGTATTTCGGTGACTATTTTGAAGTGTATGAATGCAGGTCTGAAGACGGCAATGATTCATATTATACATTTGGTGCCTATAACATGAATGATGAGGAGCGCAGGCAGGTTGAGGAATCGTACCGGGATATCGGAACTTACCCCGTATGGCTGCATGAGTGGTCAGGTGAACTGACCGAAGAGCAATATGATAATATCGTTCCGACGACAGATCCGATAAAGCTTCCGGAAGGCGAGGCGATTTCAGATATCGTCCTGCCTGATGATTACGAATACGCTGATATACCGGATAATACTCACAGTGAGGATATTGCAGATACGATAGAGATCACAAAGGATATGCAGAAGCAGCTGAACGTGTTCCTTTCAAATTTTGTCGAGCAGGGTATGGGTTATTTCGATTACGGACGTCCGAATGCAGGCGATCTTGCGGATTTTGCCTACAGGTGGACATATATCAATAAGTGGACCGACCTGGATATCACAACTGACGGGTATTACACGTTAAGCCTGGATAAGGTCAAGAATGTGGTAAACAAGTATATGGATATCACCCTGACCGATGATGATCTTAATTCCTATACATGGCCCAATATATATCAGGGCTTTATCAGCAAGGGCAGGTACTGTGTTCCTGCGGCTGACGGTGATTCGTATACAAGATTTGCCGTTGTCACTTCGCTGAGTGAGGAAGGCTCGAACAATTACAGGGCGCAGTTTGATATATATGATCTTGACTGGGATTATTTCATAAATAATGAGGATGTGGACCGGATTCCGAAAGAATTCTATTCCTATAGTGTGGCCGAAGCTCAGTCAGAGTCTGTCCTTATCAAAGAAGGAAGCGGCTATGCAGTCATAAAGAAAACCGGAGATTCATACAGGCTCCGGTATTACGATCTCTACAGATAAAATCAGAAAACAGTTTAAGTGAAAGGAAGGAGGAAAGTGCTGAATGGGATTATTTGGTTTTGGAAAGAAATCGGATGATGAAAGCGAGAAGAAGGCGGGAAAGACATGCCCTGTCTGCAATAAGGGGATAGGGAAATTCTCCTACAATCCCGTTAAGGATGGGGAATTGTGCGACAACTGCGCGGAGCAGGTTAAGGAGTGGTGGTCGAAGCCATTGACGGATACGACTGTTGATGAGTGCGGCAAGATCATCTACAAGCAGGATATGTCGGATGAGGAAAAACAAGCTGAGCTCGAATCCGTAGGTGGAACAAAAGCTTATGCGGATATCTACTCATCCATAGCTTTCCGTTATCTTGACGAAAGTTTTACAGAAAGAACAATGGAAGAATACGGGGATGCTGTTTTGCTTGACTGTGTTGTAATGCTGGGCGAGTTCGGTTCCGGCGACCGGGTAAGGTTTTACCATGAGGGAGAATTCTTCGAAGGTGTCATAACAGAGTGCAGTACAAAGGATTATGATTCATTTGAAGAGCAGTGCGATATGAAAATGCTTACCGGTGAGGCTTCGGAAGGACAACCTTGCTGGCTCCTTGTTAAGACTGAACCTGCCGAGGCAGGAGAGAAGCTTGATTATGATGATAAGGTTTTTGTATAAGAGGTAAAAGACCGACATTAATAGCCGATTGAAATAGAAAAAACGAAAACGGAGGTAAAAAGCTATGGGATTGTTTGATTTTCTGAAACCGAAGGAGTACGTGGCATCTGTATGCCCTGTATGTGGCAGGGAGATTGCGCAGTATAACGACAGGAAAACCAAGGACGGGATAATCTGTGTGGATTGTAAGGATGCTGTTGAGGCTTTGCGTCCCGGCTCCGCCTATGCGAACATGACAATAGAGGAGATCAAGGATTTTCTTTCTTCTCAGGGAAAAAGTGAGGAGCAGCTTGGTAGTTGTCCTGTCTGCGGCGGGAAGCTTCCGGCACTTCCGAAGAAACTTCGGGACGGAATGATCTGTAACAACTGTGAGAAAAAGATGAGATATGCCTATTTCAAGACTACCAGCTATAAGAATGAATATGACCTTAACTGGGAAGAAAAGAAAATGCTTGAAGCCCAGAATGCCGGTCAGCTTATTAAGAGTGATAAGCTGATGATTTTTGAGGATGAAATGGATATTCTAACGATAGATGATGTGAAACACGATCTCGCAGAGGACGAAAGAAGGATATCAGAGGTACCGTCATTGTTTCCTGAATATACGGCAGTGGGATATTATGACTGTATGGCGGATTATCAGGAGGATGATGCTGTATGGATTACCGTTTTATGCTGTAAAGGAACAATTAATGTTGGTGATACGATAATCCGTGTCGAGGGTGATATCAGAGCAGAGCATCCTGTCAGTGCGATCGTTATTCCTGACGGTTATTCTCTTGAAGAAAGTGTTGAGTCAGGCCAGAGCCAGACTCTCGAAGCAGGCTGCTGGGGATGGATAAGAACAACAGGTTCTTTCGTCGCTGATCCGAATTATTCGGGAGATAAGTATATTCTGAAGAAATAAGGAAATCCTGAAATGAAGAGAAAAACTCTGACCACAATTTTGATCTGTCTGATAAGTACGGTGTTTATAGCAGGATGCGTAAAAGATACTGATAACAATCTGAAGGACAAACTCGAAAATGCCGCGGAAAATACAGAAGAAGAGGACAGAGATAGTGTTAAGTCCGAGGCAGAGAAACCCGTTAAGGAAAAGGATTTTTCGGTTGATCTGACTTCACAGGAAGGTATCCTTTCATATCTTGACGGTGAGTGGACTCTTTTTGACCGGGATACGGGCAGAGATTTCGGAACACTTTCGATACAAAAGGACGGATCTTTTGAGTTCACAAGGCTTTCTGACAAGACCATGGGTTCAGGTACACTGTCATTTGAATACAGCCGCTCGAAAAAAGGGGAAGGGCCGGATTTCTTCAGGCTTGATTTTGATGAATGCAGCAAGCTCCTACCTGCGGGATATGAACCGTACGGCAGCGAAGGTACAAGCGGAATATTTCATGTTGGGACGTTCGGCAACGAAGATTACCTGTATCTGGAGGAGATAGGTAACGGTGATTCCGTCGTGTCCATGAACATATTTAACACGAAAGAAGAATCCGAACTTATCGGGGACTGGCCGCGTGACTGGCTGTTCTATCGCGATAATAACGTAGAAAATCCCGCGGATATGATAGAGGATGACACCTTCTACGCCTGGGCGTGGAAGACGGATGAGGACGGTGTGTGGCTTCAGCCTATGACTGAACATATATTTGAGACTCATGAAGAATATACGGACTGGAAGTATTTGGGTGGATACTTTAACGAGACGGATAATATCGGGATAGCACATTACGGCATAACAAACAGTACCGACTTTGAAGGTCTTGTTAATACCAAAGGCTGGAACAGCGGTTATCCGCTTATGATGTGTGAAGTAACAGTTGACAGAGACTATAATGTAACAAAGCTTCGCGATATTGATATTGTGATGTACAGCTCATATGACATGGGAGAGCTTGAACCTGAATTTTCATACAATGGTACTACGTTTACTGTTGATGGGTATGAGATTGACGTTACTGCAGATGCTCCTGCCGCGAATGCAATTACGAACGCGAAGCTCGTCGGAGACTGGATAATAATTGATTGCCATATTAACCCCAATATCAGCACCTATCTGTTTTATAACATTACCGACGGACTGATTGACTACTTCGAGTATCAGATAGACGGAGCAAACCTGATATGGCAGGGTGATGATCTGTCAACTGCCGTATACCAGCAGTACAACGATATTTATGATATCTGGGGTCGTCCGATAGGCCACATTCAGGAGGGTGAGTTATATGAGCTTTCTTTCAAGGATAAGAACACGATAGTTGCCAAATGCTGGATCGTTGATGACATAGGCCGTGAAAAAGAGTTTACCGAGGAATTCGAGTATGAGCCGTGTGACGGGGCTGTATGGGCATATTACGAATATATGCTCGGTGGAGGCCGCCAGTGGAGAAGGCTTAAAGACATGGCAGGAGATGCAACGGCACTTGTTATGGTTGATCCTCCCGAGAAGATCTTAAGCAGGATGCCGTATCCTGTTGCATTTGAGGAGAGTGCACTTGATAAGGTTGTTATTGTTCCGCTTGTTGATGATGCGACGGTAACAATAGAATCTACCATGCCCGGAGACATTCCCGGCGATAAGAAACCGAAAGAGACTGAAGATGTCGAAAAAGGCAGGGCGATTGTATTTGATGTAACCGTACCCGAAGGATTGCCGGCAGCTCAAATAACTGTCAAGGCTCCCGGATATGATTCAGCCATATGGGATGTGTGGCAGATATCAGGACGGATACCACAGATGAGTACCTTCATAAAGTGAACAAATAATTGGGAGAAGAGGAGAACAAAACCTTGAAGAGAGGATCACTTGTTACGATCGTCATTAGTCTTATTATCTGTTGTATCCTTGCGGGTTGCTCTAAAGATGGGGCAGGGGATGTGTCAGATAAGCTTAAGGATAATACTGCATCCTTAAAGGCAGATAAAGAGACCGAAGAGGAAGAAGAAAAAGACGGAACAGTAGAGAAAGAGACAGAAAAAGAGTCTGGGTATGATATGGATAAAGCCGCGGATTCACTGAAGGAGATGAGTGATGCTCTAAGCGGATTCATGTGGGCTTTCATGATGTCGGAGTCTGACTATAATGCTGATCCAATTAAGGATAGGGATCTTGAATTATCGGATGAGGATAAGATCAGAGCCTCTGTACTTGCCTGTGATGGGGACAATGTGATCGACAGTACCTTCGTTCTTGGCATGGGAGGGTTTTCCGAGGATATAAGTGGTGAAACCGCCCCCGAAGATGGCGGATATCATGGGATGTCGGTATCACGTGAAGAAGTGGAGAAAACCTGTCTTGATCTGTTCGGAACGAAAGCTTTATGGGATGACCTTCCGATCGGACCGGAGTGTTATCTGTATGATGCGGTAAAGTATACGGATGGGAATGACACATACGTGTTGATCGTAGAACAGGAAATTGAGACGGAAATGAGTCTTGAAATCCATGAATGTACGGTCACTGAGGAAGGTGGAGAATACATCGGAAAGGTCAACATGTTCTGGGGGTATTGGGGAGAACTGGAGCAAAAGCCGGGTTATTCAAATTATGTGCTCACCTATACACTACAGCCAAGCAATGAGTCGAAGTACGGAATGATCATCTCGGCCATGAATGTAAAAATGATTGAAAGTGATAATGATACCGATACAGAGGGATCAGAACCCGTACAGGCTGGTAATGAAGAGTATGATGAGTCGTTCTTCGGTCTGTGGATAACCGCCTTTAAGGAGAGGCAGGATGCACTCGACCTTACTGATAAACTGCGGGAAAAAGGGTTAGAGGCATACAGTATATATTCGGTTGAGTATGAGAATTTAAGCAAAGATCCCTATTGGTGTGTGACTATCGGGAAATCGGGTTCCGAGGCTGAGGCGCAGGCTCTTATCGAAGATGCAAAAAAGGCAGGCTATAAGGATGCGTATGTTAAATACACCGGAGGACAGCTGAGCCACAGGATCTATTATTATATGTATTCGCCCTCTGATGCTGTGATAACAACGTCAAAGGTAACTTTAGAAGAAGTTCCTACCGAAGCCTTGTCCGGAACTTATGAAGATGAAGGGCCAATGACGCTGACCGCTGATTCGGACACTGTATTTGATAAGACATGCGATATGCAATTCTTCCCGGGATATAAGGAAGGAGAATCACCCTTGGAATGGTTTATCAGTGCAAGCGGAGAAGATATTATGGGAGTATTTGAAGTTGGCATAACAGGAAACCATATCGACAGTTTCTACGGCAGCTACTGGTGGGATTAAGAAGGTGATGAATGATGGGTATATTGGATGCAATTCTAGATGCAATAGGTGATTCTATTAAGAAATGGGCAAAGAAAACGGGCAAGCCGGTATTTGGGATCGGATGTTTAATCGCGGCGGTACTTTTCTTTGTGTTCGCGGTCAAGGCCGGCATAGGTTATGTTGATTATCTGTCAAAGCCCGGAAGGTTTTCGGTAACTGAATCTATAAGCTATGAGGATCTTAGTGAAAGAAGAGGCGGTTATGTGGACGAAGACAAGAAAAAACACGAATACCTTGTTTCACGCTCATATACTGTGGATGGAGAAACATACACTTATGAGACAAAAGAGGAAGGAATCCCCGTGGCTTATACACATGATTATTGGCGGGATGAAAACGGTACTGTTCACGAAACCAGCAGCGGAGGAAAGCTTGGGGCTATAGTATGTACCGTTCTGGGAATTCTTGCAATATACTTTGGAGTCCTTGATATTAAGCAGTTCAATAGGAAAAAGGGGAAATAGTATTATGTCAAAAAAGTGCGACTGCTGCGGTAAGAGACTTGGCATTTTCGGTGTGTTCAGTGTAAATGACGGTACCATCTGCGGAAAATGTTATAAGAGATATACCGGGACTGGAAGAACATTCAAGAAGAAACTCACCATTGATGAGATATCGGACGTTGTGCAGGAAGAGGGCCAATCTGTTGAGGTAAAGCCATTCTTTTTTGAGCTTGTAGATTCTGTATTTGGTGGTGTTGTCTCTTCGCCTAAACGATCGATAAAATGGGGAATAGCCTGCATTGTGATAGGTATCATTGTGATCCCTGTTTTCACCGGGGATATGGTCAAGTATCTGCGTGATGGAGCAGAAGCAGATTTTTATCTTGTGGATGAAGAGAAAAAATGGATCGACAGTACGACAAATGAGATCACAGAAAGATATGAAGCAGAGGTTGATGGACAGATAATCAGGTATTCCCACAGTTACAAGGAATACCACGAACTGGGAAATGACGACAGGATCACTGGGCGAGAAGATAACGGAGTGGATTCCAGATCTCTTGACGGTACCATAAAGGTGTATCGTGAGAATGGTGAGTGGCATCTTGCTGAGGATGCGATGATGAAAGATTTTCTTTTGCTTATATGGTTTCCGATCTTTATGTTTATACTTGGTGGATACTTCATTTCCTGCTTTGTAAAACTGAAGAAAAATGAGAAGATAATATAGGCGATACATAATGAAGAAGAAAATCCTGTTTCTCATGCCGGCTGTAATACTGGCGACAATTACGCTCATATGGTTATTCTACGAGGACGGAAGATGGTACAGTTACAATCAGGAGTGGCAGTGGGGTCCGCTTCTTGTGATGCATCTTCTGTTTCCGCTGTTTTATTTTGCCATGTTCATCGTCAGGATAATACGGCATGTTAATAAGGATAAACGAACATCTTCCGACGCTTTTTATATAGTCGCCTCGATAATAATGTCGGTAGCATGCTTTTTGGGGTTATTAACATTTCTGATCTTTACAAGCGGAGCGTGAACAGGATGAAGAAATAAAGAGAGGAGTGCCATGAAATGAATAAAAGATTGTCTGTTACAGTTATAATCAGCCTTATTATCTGCTGTCTCCTTGTGGGCTGCGATAAAAGCACAGACAGCAGCGCTTTATCCGATAAACTGAAGGATAAGGCTGTCGCCGTGTCAGAGCAGGAAAAAGAGAAACCGGATATTTCAGAGAATGAAGAGGATAAAGCAGAAAAAGAATCGCTTGCACAGCGTATGGCAGGAAAGTACAGTTTTCGTGCTTCGGAAGGTGAGGAAGAAGAGTATTACATAATGGATGTAGTCCCGTTCGGTGACAATCTGTATGCATTCTGCGGACAGGCTTTTTCTGACGATACTGACAGCCTTGAAGCATATACCTTCTGGGCAACTGAGTTTGTTCCTTATGATGCTGATGAGATGAGCAGTACCGATGGTGACACGGTAAGGGTCAATGAATTATGCTTTTCTATAATGTCAAATGCCGGAAAATACTGGGACGCAGGACATACCGGCACCATCACGCTTACGGATGACGGTCTTGTATTTGAGGGCTTTGATCGTGAAGGCTTTCTCGTGGCTTCAGACAGTGATGACAGCAGGCTGTTTACCAAGGATGACCGCATCGAAGATGCTTTCCCGTATCTGGACCGCAAGAAAGAAAAAGGTGATAAGGATCTTCAGGGGATTTGGGCTGCAGACGATAGTGGTGCTGATCTTTATATAGAGTTTTCAGGATCAGATATGTATATGTACAGGAAATACCCCGACCGGGAGGTGTTCTTTGCTGCAGGGAGCTGTGACTTCCATGACAGGTATTTTAACTGCATGGCCACAATGATAGACAGTGGAGGAATGCCGTTTGAGTTTACCGCCAATTATGAGGTAAGAGGAGACAATCTGTCCCTTGATATAATGGGCGATGATGTTCCTGATCAGTTAGTGAGCCCGGAGGCATTTCACCGTATAACGAAAGATGATGTCCATATCACCACGATGGATGAAATAGTCTTTAATGAAGATTCATTTGGTGCTTTCGGGCAGATGGAAAAAGAGGCAGACGGCGAGGATGAAGATATATACGAGCCGGTATTTACGGAAATCCTTGATATCATAAACTATGGCTATAACATTGACAGTGAATATGATTATGCATCAGGCAGCCTTACGGAGCATATCAACTACGGCGGAATGAAGGATCCTCTTAATGAGGTAGGATACCGTCTGGAGGATATCAGCGGTGATGGCGTTCCTGAGCTCCTGGTAGGCTATGATGCCGACTATCTGAATTATGGAGGCGAGAGTTATATAACGGGCATTTACAGCATAAAAGACGGCAAGCCTTATGTAGCATATGCAGGCGGAACAAAAGGCAGCTGCCAGCGCCTGGATGATACCCATTTCTACTCTTCACTTTCCGGTGGAGTATCTCTTACCGTGTTCGGAGAATTTCATCTGAGTAACGACGGATGCGATATGGTATGGGATGGCTGTTATTTTACGGATGAAAAAGAAGACGGCAGTATCGGATTCTATTACAATAAAACAGGCGTGATCGATGCGGACCTGTCGGAAGAGATGGAAAACGGTGATGAGATTTTTGGTGAGATCATGGGCGACCTCGCCTATAACTGTATCAGGATCGAATGGACTCCGATAGGAACCCGTAATAAGTGAGGTTTGTCATGAAGAAAAGATCATTTCCTACAATTATCACCGGTCTTATTATCTGTTGTATTCTTGCGGGGTGCGGCCAATCTTCCAATAGCGTTTTCCGGGACATGTCGGAAAAAGTCGAAAACAATACAGAATCTTCAGAAGGCGACAAAAAAGATAAAGATGAGCTTCAAAAGACGAAAAAAATCAAACGCGATACAGATAAAAACGGCAAAGCTGCAGATAATGATTTTGCCAATGCATTTGAGGAAAACAGGGTATACAACAACGGAACGTATTTCGTAAGAATCAGGGATAAAGTGTATTTTCGGAAGATCTCGCCGGACTCGATGGATGCTGGAGCAGAATTCGGCAGTTTTTTGAATACGGAGTTTACTCCGACCAAGTGCCCTCTTACCTGTTATGACCTTGATACGGGAGATTATGAAGAAGTCGGGGAGATAAGGGGAGTGGGAAAACTGTATGCGTGCCCGGAGGGCTTCTATGTTGGAGAACTGAATCCCAACAGTCTTGACAGTTACTGCACTGATCTGTATGACCTTGAAACAGGCGCGTCGGATTTTTATTGTAAAGGGATACCGCTTGGTGTGTCTGATAGCGGAAAGCTGCTTGCAGTAGAACAGTTTATAGGACAGAGCATCTGTACGACACTGGTAAGGGACGGAAATGAGACAGCAACCCTTGGTGGAGAGAATATCTACTACGAGTACTGTGGATTTGTAGGGGAAACCCTCATAGTTCTACTGCATACGGCTAGTGATGAATTTATTCTGTGCTCGGTAGATGACAGCGGAGATGTTACTGAACTTGGTCAGGTTGGCGGGTGGCAGACCGGTTATCCCGAGCTTGAAGAATTCATAATGTCTAATGGTAAACTGTATCTGACGTTCGGCTATTATGAGGGAACAGGCCACTTTTTATATGACTATGAGACAGTTAGTGCTGAACCTGGTGCAAAGGGGAGTCTGAGAAAAGCTGATGTTTTTGATGATGAATACAGTGAGTATCCGGAGAATACAGTTCCGAAGCTTTGTTTCGAGCCCGATGGAACCATATTCTATTCGGAACACAGACCATATGAGGTATATATGGGTGCAGGCGATAACAGAGGTGATCTTTGTTACTACGATGATATTTACGAGGAACGCGTTCTCGTTAAGGATTTCATAAAAAATGACTATGGCGAAAAGTGTCAGATCATTCAGGATATCACAGCCTTCCCCGAAACAGTTTTTGTCATATATGCAGATGCTGAGGAAGATGATGAGTACAGTGTAGGCTGGCGAACCGGCTATAAGATGACGGGCTGGCACATATGTGCGATCCCCTTTGATTACGGACGTCATGAAGATAAGGGACAGATGGAGTCCGTCATTTATTTCGAAGAAGGAAGTGAAGAAAGCAGTTACAACGATCCAAATACCGATAAAGAAGAGGGCAGCAAGAATGAAGGAGATCCGCTTGAGGGATTGGTTTCAAATGATATGCTTACAAAATTCCGCGAAACAAATCCTGTAATGGATTCCGCTACCGTTGATCATGAAGCTCTCCGGCTCGGGGGATGGGTACAGGATAATATCGGCAGGATACCAAACAGTATCAGGGAAAAAGGCGATGAAATAGGACAGCGCTACGAATTCTGGTTCGGAACGGATGTGTCCAACAATTTCGATGACAATTTCCGCGGAATATACAGAGCATATTATTCTCTGAAGGACTACTATACATCTGACGGGACAGGAAGCAGGGAATTCTATGAAAGTGTATCTGAGGAGAATGATTTTCTCGGTAACGGCGACCCGGAGAACATCGAAAAAATGTATTCTGATATGAGGGATTTTATTACCGACTGCAATAATATCATTCGCAAAAAGTGAGGCAGGCTATATGAAGGAATCTAAAATACAAATATTGATATTCTGTATAATGGGCGTAATGCTTCTGGCCGGATGCGCACAAAATCCTGATCTCAATTCCACAGATAAGTCTGAAAATGTCAAAGAGAATTCAGTTGAGGATGATGGAAAAGAGGAGGGCAGAGACGGATCGGAGAATGAGTCTGGGAAGGATATGTCATCAGACGAAGATAAGACAGACAAGGAAGCTTTGCCTGACAGCGAGGCGAAAGCCGATCAGGATGCCGAGACGGACATCGATCAGGATTCCGAGGAGGAGAATCCATTTGACGGAGGCCCTGACTGGGTAACTCTTGCCGATGAATTTATACTGCCTACAGATCGGATGTGTCTGGAGGATGCGGTGGAAAAGTATTCGATCACACTTTTTGATGGCGGTAAGTATCACGATTATGAAGGTGATATAGGAGATGTGATACCTGAATATAAGGACAGGGATCTTGATGGTGATCATAAGCCGGATGTGATAAGACGCGAGGGATCGCACTATGTCTTCGAACTGACACGCAAAGGTACATTTAAGACTGATGATTACTCGGTAAGTCCTAACGAGGGAGAAGTGATCCAGTTTAAGGATCTTGGCTGCAGGAACTTTGATGAGATAGAGGTAGTCCATTACACATTCGGAACCGGCGGCACGGGTGTGTCGGATACGGTGGTATATTCCTGGCAGGACGGAGAGTGGAGAGCGTTTCCTGTCATTGATAAGGATGGAGTTGTTAATTCGAGCGAGCTTAAGCGGCTGATCGCAAAAGAGACGGGAAAACCTTATGAGGCCGGATCGGTAAGGGTTGCGGATATTCATATGCAATCTCTGTTACTTGATCTTGGAAGTAAAGACGGACCCTCCCAGACAACGGATTACAGAACAGCATACCTTAACATGAACTTCTTTCCACAGTATCTTGTAGAGGGAGATTATGGATGTTACGAAATTGATTCCGACAGCGCTCTTATCCGAGAATGGCCGTATGAGGTTACGGGTGATCCTGTAGTTCTTGACGGTGATCTTCAGCGCAAGCTTAACCTGTATCTGTCTAATTTCTCGGAACAGGGCTTTGAAAAAATGAGCTTCGATGACAGGACATGGCCTTACGCTTATGCTCATTTTGTACTTGAGTGGTGTAAGGTAAACGAACCATCAAGCGTTAAGTATTCGGATGACAGGAACGGAGTCGATTCGAACAAAATGCAGGAATTGCTTGACAGATTCTTCGGAACCAATTTTGAAGAGGGAGATTATTACGATCTTGGCGTCGATAATCCGTATAATGGGTCTGTAGAATACGAAAACGACAAGACCTTATATTATGAGCCGGCTGCGGACGGGGAAATGTTTAAGTATAACTCATTTACCGTGGTGACTGATGCTCAAAGGATCAAGGGTCAATATGACAGTTTCCTTCGTCTGCCCTTTAAGATATACCGTCTTGATGCGGAAGAATATGAAACAAGCGGCATCAACAGGAAGTATTATTCACTCAGCGCAGCCGAGGCAGAAAAGCTTGCCACAAGCGGCAAGCTGCACCCTGCAACAGAGGGAATTGCTTTTCTTTCGGAGGTTGGAGAGGACAGATCAAAAGGCGGATATTGGCTTATCACTTATAATCTTTCAGGCGAATGAGAAAATAGAAAGCAAAATGAAGAATAGGATACTAAAATGGGGAGACAAAAAACTATGATCGAGGACAGATCACCGCTTCGGATATACTGTAAAAACTGCGGCGCTCCGGCGGGCTTTGATATCATAAATCAGACATACAGATGTACAAGCTGTGGTGAGGTTACCGGAATACAGGAAGCCAATGAATCCGTATATCAATGGAAGAAGCTGCAGAAGGAGAACCTTCTTTCATCATCTGCAGCACAGCAGGGCGAGGAGTGCTCGTGCCCGGGCTGTGGTGCACGAGTTATATTTGGGATCGGTGATGCTTCGGAGAAATGCGGCTTTTGCGGCAACAAGCTGGTCAGAAGTGAGTTTGCCGACGATGCCCAGCTGCCGGACATGATCATCCCATTCGTCATCACCCCTGAAGAAGCAAGAAAACGTATGCTTGAATGGGGTCATAAACATGAGAAAACACCGGAGGGGAAGAGCATCGTTTCTTCCATGGGGCAGTTTGGTGGATATTATCTGCCTTACCGTATCGTTAAGGGTCCCGTGTATGCCGATGTGTTCAGGGATGGGAATGACAGAAAATACGAATGCGGCGGATTCATAGAGGGAACAGCGGTAAATACATCAAAGCAGCTGGATAACCTTGTGCTCAACGAAGCGGAACCGTTTGACTGGTCAGCTGCAAGACCTTTTGAGTATGGATTGATCGCAGGTATGCCTGTAAAGCTCAATGATTCATCGGATGCGGATATTGATGCAAGAGTAGCCGAAGAGGTGGCAGAGGATTTTCGCCCCGAGGTTGAGAAGGTCATGCAGACAAGCGGCGTTACGATCAATACGAAGACCGGAAACATGAGTACGCTTTCAGCGCTTCTGCCCGTGTACTTTATTAAATCGGGTAAGCTAACTGCCGTAATGAACGGACAGACCGGGCGGATCGCGGTATCCAAAGACCGCAAGAAAGTATCGTATCCGTGGATAATAGAGCCGCTCATATACACAACCATTCTTACATGTATTATGGGCTGGTGGAGCCACTGGTATCTGGAAATGGTTCTTCTATCAGCAGCGGTTTTCGGACTGATCATCTTCTCCGCCATGGGAGACGGCAGGGGATCGCTTATAAAGAGAGTGACACTGAAAAGTAAGGCTTCAGCGGCAAAAAGACAGGACGGCGAGCTAGTCATAGATGAATCAAAGAACATACTGAAAAATCCATATGACAATACGCCGGTATTCTATGAGGCGGACGAAAAGGGACAGAAGGTTCCGGTCCGGATCAGATTCTATACAGTCGGCAGATGGCTGTCCATATTGTTTAACGGTATTATCACGGTAACTCTTCCTCTCATTGTTGCAGCATTTCTCCGGTGGTGCTCGATGGAAGAGGGCGAATCGTTCATGGAGGGTTTCCATCCTCTTTACGGAGCTGCCTGGTATACCCTTACGGCTTTTATTGTCATCCTGTATTTTGTAAAGGGAGTAAGAAAGGATGCCTATGATCACCCTATCATCTATCAGCTCTTCTCGAACGGAAAAACAAGACTGATGGGAAAGAGGCGCGAAAGAAAGTTAAGCGTCTTGTCTATGTTCGGGATCGGAAGTATGGACAGGAACGGAAAGAGACTGACCGTGTTCGGGCTGATCCGTGATCTGGGTGGACGTGGTATCGGGATGGCGCTGATCATCTTCTTCATTTTTCTTGGAAGCACGCTGGCGATGGTGTTTTGAGTTTATTCTGTT
>JAILQK010000028.1 GCA_024699045.1 Lachnospiraceae bacterium
GACAAGCATATCACATATAAAGACAAGATCATCTTTAAAAATGAGGATGAAATACCGATAACCTTATATGTAATGAAACAAAAAACAAATGATTCGGTCATCCTGCCGGAACTGTATGCCAGGGAGATGCTGTATGATCCTGATGTATATATCAAGGAAAAGAGCACTACATCTTTCGTTAACAGAAAAACAACGTTGTGTACAAATCTGATGACAAGTCTTTATGACGGGACGACAATACCGGCTCCTCTTGTGAAGTTTTTCTTTGGAGCAAGTGAGGTGCCGGCATCCAATCTGAATGCCGACAAGGTTCTGGCACAAAGAACAGTCAACAGGATGTTTGATGCAGTAGTAAAGGTATATGAAGAAGGAGCTGCTGCGGAGGGATTCCCTGACAGTAAGCTTCTTACGACTTTAGACAGTACAAAGATAAATCAGTGATAGGTCCTTACAAGAAGGAGTCTGTATGTTTAAACGCATGTTCAGAAAACCGCATAATGATAACAAAGGCTCTGCGTTGGTAATGGTTATTGTTGCCTTGGCTTTTATTTCAATTTTGGTAGCTACTTTGATGTGGGTTACCATGTCAAACTTCTTCATGAAGACGACAGATGCAAAAAATAAGGAAACCTTCTATTCGGCAGAGACAGTCTTTGAAGAGATCAAGGCCGGAATGCAGAAGGAAGCTTCGGATGCCATGATGAAAGTCTATCAGACATCCTTCGGTGATTATACAAACGGTACCAGCGAGGCTGAACTCCAGGACAGATACTTAAATGAGATATATCTTTTCTACATGGATCCTTCGGATTCGAACCGCTTTGATGCGGGAATCTTGAGGGATTACGTGGAAGAGATGTTCAATCCCTATGTTACAAAAGATAGAGATAAGAAATTTGACGAAGTCAATCCCGGAGGAACGCTTACATACGGACCTGACGGAAAGACAATATATGAGTCAGCCATAGTTGTACCTTTGGGAGATAATATACAGAAAACAGCAAAAAGCGTTATTTTGAAAAATATCACGGTCCAGTTCTATGACCACGGCACCGGAAACTATTCCGAGATTACATCGGATATCAGCATCGGACTTCCAAATGTCAGGTTCAGCAAGGCGTCCGAGCTGCCGGCTATCTTTGATTATTCCATCATAGGAGATAAAGGTATCACTATAGATAACGGTGTTTCTGTAACTCTTAAAAAGAGTGCATATGCCGGGGAGAACGGGATCACGGTCGGAGAGGGATACTCTGCCGGAAGTTCCGCCAAAGCTTCGCTCAATGCAGAAAATGTTGACTATCTTGTGACAAGAGGTACTCTTTCGTTAAACGGTATGGCAACCTCGGAAAAAGCGGAACTTAAGACCGGGGAAATGACCAGGCTCTATGCTCATGATATAGACCTGAGCAAGGGATCGGGTGAGATCAAGGGGAAGACCTATGTCGCAAATGACCTTGTTTACAGTGGGGCTGCAGACATGAAGATCCTGGGCGATTATTTCGGCTTCGGAAATTCAACAGTCAGCGCCAACAGCTCATCAGCTATGCTGATAAATTCCAAGAACGCAGATCTGGATATGCAGAATGCGGGAGCTGTGATACTTGCGGGACATGCCTTTGTGGGAACCGAGGATAAGGATGAAAAAACAGCAAATACGGAAGACGGGACCACAACACTAAGCTCCAACAGCGGAGATGTGCTTATGGACGAGTCTATATCCGTCAAGGGAGACCAGGTACAGTATCTGATACCCGGTTCCTGTATCGGAGTATGGAAGTACAATACAGGAGGGACAGGAGATGTCCTGATCGGACAGAATCCCGTTTCGAATATAACGGTATCATTTAATGCTGCCGGACAGGCTGTGCCGAATTTCTATACTTCTACAATCGTCGAAAATCTTGGGGACAAGATCAATGAAGGTTATATAGATACGGTTGATTTTGACAGATCGATAGCAGCTTTGGGAGGAAAAACCCTGGGTGATTATTCAAATAATTATAAGGTGATATACAAGAACCAGTATGGACAGCTTCTGGCATATTTTTACCTGGTAATGACAGAAGAGAATGCCAAGCAATATGCTCAGGATTATTATGCAAACAAGAAAAACAACGTAGACAGCTTCTACAGATATTATCTGGATGATCCGTATGTGGATGAGAGTACAAGTGAAAACAGTATAACAACTGCAGGACATTATCTGAACGGAACAGACATGGATAATCTTGCATATTCAGTGGCAAAGAGCTCTTCGGCACTTCAGAGTCAGAACTATCAGGATATATCAGCAACGTATAACTCCCTGTGCTCGAAGCTTATAACGGATTCAACTTCGGTAAGTGCAAATGATCTGAGCAAAACCGTGTTTGAGAATCTGATAAATGAATCAAAGATGCCGGCAGGTGAGGTTGTATACACCTCAGGCACCGATCCTGCTGATACCGTAAAAGCGATAGTAACCGGCGGTGACTATATTTATACCGGTACGGATGATACCATACATCTTATTATCGCCATGGGCGATGTGGTGTTGGAGGATGATTTCAGTGGTGTTGTCCTTGCAAAGGGAACTGTCAGCTTTGAGACAGGCGCAAATATAGAAGTTACAGATAACCGTGATGCCGTCATCAGACTGCTTCAGACGGTTGAATATACGGGATCTCCCAAGGCAGGAGTGACAAAGCCCCTGCAGTATTTTGTCGATGGTCCCCAGTATGTACTTGAAGGAACTACTGTATCCGCTAATGGTGTGGATCCTGAGACGCAGAGAGTTAATTTTGGTGAGCTGGTAAGATATGAGAACTGGTTTAAGAGATGACAATAAGGGATTTTCACTGATCGAACTTCTGGTCATTATTGCTATCATGGCGCTCATGCTCGGTAT
>JAILQK010000054.1 GCA_024699045.1 Lachnospiraceae bacterium
TGTTTTTCCATTTTTTCAAAAAGAAAAATTCCATTCAGATCAATCTGTATTTTGATTTTGAGATCATGAAAGATGTTTTGCGCTATAGTGTCATCGATTCCTGTTCTTATCTTTTTCTGACCATTTTTACTGCTGCACTTAACGCTTTTATCGGCATCAGATTTGGACCTGAGTATCTGATCCTTTCCTCTGTCATTACTCTGAGCCAGGAGTTTCAATTGCTTTTTGATGGAGTTGGCGTTGCAATCTGCCCTATCTTCAGTATTTATTTCGGTGAACAAAACCATAGCGGCCTGCGCTCCAGTTACAAACCTGCCAACAGGACAGCGATCATAGAAGGTATCCTGGTCACTCTGTTTTTGATCATTATTGCCCCTTTTGTGCCGGGTTTTTTGAATATAGCGGATGCTCAGCTTGCGAGATCGGTTGTGATCTGTATTCAATTGACAGCATTGGGATACACTTTCATCAGCCTGTTATATTTACTCACATCATATTACCTGGTAATTGAGAAGATCCTTCTGGGATTGATCACCTGCGCACTGCGAGATGTGGTTTTTAATCTCCTGTTTGCTGTGGCCCTGGGAATCGCTTTTGGAATTACAGGCATGTTTATCGGCCTTGCCATCGCCCCTTTTACCGCTTATCTTTTGATCATGATTTATCTCAGATCGCGCTATGGAAAAGAGGATTGTCCGCTGCTTTTGTCAGAGGTTCCCGGCGTGAAAAACTCCTATATGTTTAATTTTTCCACAGATCCAAAAGAGATCATTGAAGTACAGGGAAAGATCGGAACGATTCTTGAAAAATCTGATGTGGATAAACAGACCAGCGGACGTGTTATGCTGCTGATCGAAGAGGTATTTATGCTTATTCGACAGATGAACGACAATAAAGCCATCCTTGTCGAATGTACTGTGTTTATTTTACCTGACGGTATTCGGATCATTTCGAAGGATGAGGGCGTTTTCTTTGATATGGCTGATGAAAATGTAAGCACTGTCTCACTTTCTGCTTATACTGTGGCTTCTTATATGGAAAAGCTGGAGCTTGACAATCGCCATTTAGTCACCATGGGTTTTAATCGCAGCACATTTTTTGTCAGATTCCCGAAACTATGATGCCATGTCAACGGCAAAAGAAAAACCTTACCGATTCTCCGGTCTGTTTCTGAAGATCAGTAAGGTTTATTTTGGGAAACGCTGATCAAAGCGTTCTCCAGGCCGGATTTTCGCTGTGTCAGGCGCTCAACGATTTTGTCTTTTTCAGGCTCATCGCGAGTGTCACGCGACACCGTTTTCTTATTCGTACTCCACCGTTGCAGGCGGCTTGGGCGTATAGTCCACAAGCACCCGGTTGATCCCGGGGACCTCGCTGATGATGCGGCTGACCAGATGATCGATGAGCTCATCGGAAAGATGCTCGACCGTCACCTCCATGACATCCGTCGTGTTGATGGCGCGGATGATGCAGGGCCAGTCAAAGGTGCGCTTTCCGTTTTTGACTCCCGTGGACTTGAAATCGGGAACCACGGTAAAGTACTGCCAGACCTTTCCCTCCAAGCCGTTTTTGGCGAACTCCTCCCTGAGGATGGCATCGGAAAGGCGCACCGCCTCGAGCCTGTCCCGGGTGATGGCGCCGGGGCACCTGACGCCCAGGCCGGGGCCGGGGAAGGGCTGACGGAAGACCATATTGTCGGGAAGTCCCAGTTCCTTTCCCACGATACGCACCTCATCCTTAAAGAGGATGCGCACCGGCTCCACCAGCTCGAATTTCATATCCTCCGGAAGCCCGCCCGCGTTATGGTGGGCCTTGATCCCGGCTTCGCTCTCCAGAATATCGGGCCAGATCGTGCCCTGGGCCAGAAATTCGATGCCGTCCAGCTTTCTGGCTTCCTCGGCAAACACCTCTATGAATTCACCTCCGATGATCTTCCTCTTCTGCTCCGGATCGCTGACCCCCGCCAGCTTATCCAGGAAACGGTCAGAGGCATCCACGTAGATCAGGTTTGCCTTCATTTCATTTTTGAAAACCTGAATGACCTGCTCGGGCTCACCCTTCCTGAGAAGCCCGTGGTTAACATGCACGCAGACCAGCTGCTGCCCCACCGCCTTGATCAGAAGCGCTGCCACAACAGAGGAATCCACGCCGCCCGAAAGGGCGAGCAGGACCTTTTTGTCCTTAACCTGCTCCCTGATCAGTCCGATCTGTTCCTCGATAAAAGCCTTTGCGCTCTCTGCCGTGGTGATACGCTCCATTCCTTCCGGCCTTCTGATCTCTTCCATTTTACTCCTCCTGATCGATCATATGATGATTATAACGCAAAGTTAGCATTCATGGCTTCATCTGTCAAGGCTGATCAGCCAAAGAT
>JAILQK010000100.1 GCA_024699045.1 Lachnospiraceae bacterium
ACACTATGATCTTCCCCTCATTTTCGTTAAGCCATGCCGCCCATGCCGAGAACGTGCTGTTGGCTATGATGTTGTGTCTGCACGCGCTCATTGCACAAAGATCAAAAAGCTCTCCCCTTTCGTTATCGACATATCTCACCTTATCCCCGAAAAGCCCCCTGCTGTATCCGGGGTCATCGGAGAAGCAGTAAAACACCGGCTCTTCAAGCTTCTCTCTCATATATCTTAAGGCCTCGTGATAATACCGGTCCGAAACAGTCCTTCCAAGCCTTACGTAATCTCCCCTCCTTACATGGATCGATACGGATTCGCATGTCTTCATCTCATTGATGAGAGCATCCCCGGCATATCGGGTATCCGTCGCAAGAGTTTCTCTGAATGCCCTGCCGCAGCTTTCCGCGTAAAAAAAAGTCTCCCAGTAGCCTTCCAGGATCTTTCCGTCAAGCTCCGTCACCTCACTCTCAAAGCCGATCCCCCTGTCCGTGTATTTAATACGGTCGTATCTTCGTATCTTTCTGAGGAAACGGATCCCGGCCCTTTCGAAAACATTCAGGTAATCCGCCCGGATGTCAAAATACTTCTCCAGGACATATTCTCTCTCATCGGCAAGCGAGAGATCCTGCTTCCGGTAAAAGCCTGTATCGAGCTTTACTTTTTTGCCTTTGGTCTTCAGATAGAGATACAGCGCATACCGGAAAAGCTGATTCCCGAGACCCCCGGCCATCCTAACAGCCAGCATTGTGATCGTATATCTCCCGGTATTTTAATATATAGGACAGACAGGACGGAGACAGGATCTCCCATGTTCTTTTATTCCCGGGCAGCCCCATAAGCTCCTTTCCCGAATGCCTCTGCTTGCGGATCGCCGCGCTCCACCATCTTACGCATTCCCGGTGCAGATATCGTCGATCGTAGATCCCGCATTTCCGATTTGCCTCCTCGATCTTTTCCGTTAAAGCATTCAGCCGGTTAAGATCGATAGCCTCCTTAAACCCCTCAAGCTTGAGGAACTCTTTTGTCTCCTCCTCAGTGAGCCTTACTCCCAGATGATCGAGCTGTTTCATCCTTGTATAACGGACACATTCCGCCTGCTCGCTCCTGCGGGCCTTTGAAACCTGTCCCTCATGGACCCGATAGTCCAGGAGGATCTCCGGGATCACGTGTATATTCCCGTGCTTTATGCATTCGACCCAGAGCGCATAATCCAGAGAATATTTTATATTTTCGTCATATCTTATCCCAAGCTCCCTGAAGACCGTTCCCCTTATCATGGTGGTCGGATTTGCCAGGGTGATGTTTCCCGTCAGCAGTCTTACCTGAATGACCTCTCTTGGGATCCCGCTTTTAAGGAAAGCATATATTTCTTTGGACCCAAGCCGCCTGCAGGCGCTTCCGCACACCAGCACGTCCGGTCTTGAATCCAGAAGCTCTGTCTGCTTCATAAACCTTTCGGGCATCGCGATATCGTCACTGTCCATCCTTGCGATATATTCCCCCTTAGCGATATCCAATGCTCTGTTGGAGGTTGCGGAAGGACCAAGATTCCTGTCATTTTTTATGAAAACGATCCTGTCATCACCGAGATCTCTTATACAGTCAAGACAGCCCTCATCGGAACCGTCATCGGCTATGATAAGCTCGAAGTCGGAAAAACTCTGATCCAGCACGCTTTGCACCGAAGCCCTCAGGTACTCCGCTCCGGTATTGTACACAGGCATTATGACTGAAAGCTTCATTTCCCCGCCCCGCCTGCTTCCTGCAGGATCTCTTTATAACAGTCCATATACTGCCGCGTCACGGCTTGGATATCGTGCTTTTTCAGGGCGTAGTCTCTCATTTCCCGGTACACCCCGAAATCCTCCGCCTTCCTCCTGTCAAATATCCTCCCGATCATCTTCGCCGCCTGTTCCGGTTTATCAATGTCATACAGGCATACCGGACCGAATTCCCCGACCACGCTCGAGGTTCCGCCCACATCCGAAGCTACTGACGGTGTCCCGGTGATAATAGCCTCACTCAGTGAATTCGGTGAGTTCTCGATGACCGACGCCTGCAGATAAACATTCGCAAGGAGATATCTCTCTTTCATCTCTTTGGCGCCCAGTCTCCCCAGACAGATCAGATTCCCGTCAAGCCCGTATCTTTGGATCAGCCGGCTGATATAGTTTTCATATGTATTCTGTCTGAACCGGTTCCGGATCCCCCTGCACCTTGGATCCCTTCCGGTCGTATAGAGCTTCACATCGGGGTATCTGTTCTTTAATCTTCTGAGGATCCTGACCGCGATATGCATTCCCTTTATCGGATAATAAGATTCCGCCATAAAGATACTGTGTTTTTCGCATTTATCCAACGACCAGCTCTCTCCGTTATAAAACTCCTCCCGCAAAGTCTCTTCACAGTGATGATATACCGCGTCCGGATTAAGTTCCTTTATCTTCGCTTTGTCCCAGTCGGTCCTTCCTATCACATGCTTTACACCGCCCAGCGCCTTTTTTTCAAACTCTCCCCTGATGCTGAACTTTTGCTGCTGGCGCAGGATATCATCCTTTCGAATAAAGTCGTGAAACGTTTTCCGCCCGAGCACCCGTGAAGGAATGCGTTCGGTATATCTTGCGGCGCATTCGGATATGATCCCCTGTATCGAGACCACCGTGGGAACGATGCCTCGCGATGCATCGGACATCTCTGCGGCATAGGTATATTCCGTCCCCCATATATGCACGATATCCGGTCTCTCCTTTTTGATAAGCTTCCGGAAATACCTGTATCGTTTCCTGTCGTATTTTAACGGAGCGGTTTTGGGAGCCTTAAAGCCGTACCATTTAAGGCCTGCTTCCTCTCCCGAAACGTTTTTCTTCGCCCCTTTTGAAGGGTACACCGAGATAAGCTCCGCCTCTTTGGATGATATCAGATCCCGGGACAGCGCATCGGTCCAGCCCCCGGTCAGTCCCCTTTCCGCCCTTATGATCTCTGCCGTCACGGGGAGTATTGAATTTGTAAGCCACAGTATCTTCATCATTTTCCGAATGCTATCCTTATATACGGGGTTACACTGTTCCACAAAGCCTGCCGTATCCCGAAATTCTTTTTGAGATAATAAAACCATTCTCCCGCCGGCAGCCCCTTGGGAGATTCCTTAAGTCTGAGCCTTATCCTCCCGGGAAGACTGTTGTTTTCCCATCTCATCTTCGGGACATTCAGCCTGCACCTTCCCACATAAAAATCCGTCAGATATATGGGACATCCGTGTCTTCCGATCTCAAAGCTGTAATCAAAATCCGCCATACGATGTCTGTAATGGCTGTCAAAAGCCCCAAGCTCGTTAAAGAGCGGATAAGGGATCAGGAATGCGTTCATGTTCGCCGCATCGCAGACAAGCTCGCTGTCCGTTATCCCTACCCGGTAAGCCCTGACCCTCGTTCTGTCATACCTGACTCCCCCGTAGGTCCCCTTTCCGTCACGATCGTTCATCGCCCCGGTGACGCAGCAGCGGCCGCGCTTTCCGGCATATTCGATCATGCGCCGGAGCGCCCCCTCATAAAAGAGCACATCATCATTTATGAGCAGGACATAGTCGTATTTTATATCCCGGTCCAAAGCCCGCCGCATGGCAAGCCTCATCCCGCCTGCCCAGTAGAGATCTCCGTTTCCTTTGATCACGGTCATTTCACGGCCTTTCTCTCTGCCGAATCCACGGAGCATCTCCCCCGTTCCGTCCGTACTCCCGTCATCGACCGCCACATAACTGATGTCAAGCCCGGCATCGTCAAGAGAACGCAGACATCTTTCCGTCTTCTTTATTCTGTTGTGACACGTGAGCAGTACAACTGTTTTCATAAGCAAAAAGAGCCTCTGTGCCGCTTCACCGGCTGCGCTCCCTAATTTCCCGACAGTCTTTTGAGCTGTCGCTTAATTCCGTTGCGGTTGATGTTTCGGATGAGTCTTCGCCAGAAGCCCGAATAATGATCGTAAAAATCCCTGCAGATCCTTTCATCGGGGGCAAGCTTTTCAAGCTTTACCGGATCCCCGTATGTATGAGGGTTTTCATTCATGACCGACGGCTTCGGAGAATTGGTCCCGCTGCTGTCATATCCCGAATTATGGATAAAAGAATGTGTGGGATAAACCGTATACTTATCCTGAAGACTCTGTGCAAGGCACCATCTTATTGACCAGGAATCCACCAGCCCCATCTTCTGATCCTTAAGGATCCTCGTCATATCCCTTCCGCCCCGTTCAAATCTTTTTCTCAGGCCTTTGTCCGAAAGTACTTCCTCATAACGCTTCATGTCCCAGTCCACGGTCTCCCACCTGTCACTCCAGGTTCCCCATCCCGTGCTGCTGGCTCTGTAGCTGTAATAGATATCATGCCCATATCCGGAAAGAGACTTTAGGGGCTCGCTGAGTCCCGTTACGGACCATATCTTTTCATCATCCTCATAATAGTCCAGCGCCTCGTTCATGAAATCCAGAAAGTCCCCGGTGACGGTGAGGTCGTCTTCCACGACTATGACCCGGCCGTGCTTTGATATGACTTCGCTCACCCCGGATATGACGTTTTCAGCCAGTCCCATATTACGGGGTCTCTTCACGACAGTCAGTTCCTTAAAGCCGTTTTCTTTGCAAAGCTCTTCAAGAAAGCGGCCAACGCCCTCCACCCCGGCCCTGTCCTGTTCACCTTTTGCGCCGTCAGCAAAAACAAAGACCTCAGTCTCGTCATGCCCGTCAGCTTCGGAAAGCGATCCTATGCATTCCCTAAGCTTGTCCTCTCTGTTGTATGCAAATATCACCAACGGTGCCTTCATGGTATCCCCGTTCTTTTTTATCAAAGATTATACGCCGCCGCAGGCATATTTACAAAGCTTCTTTGCCGCGATCCGGCATTCCCGGCCCTTTTTGCGCTGCGATCCGGCAGCCTTCGGTTATTTCACAAAATATACATAAAACAGTGTATAATATAACAGTAAACTTTTCAGCAATACTTTTGGAAACATGAACAGCGAAGAAAGCATATACGGACATTACATCGATATACTGCCTGAGGTTATGGACGCCATCGTGAAGCCGATCATCCGCTTTAATGAGGAGACCGAAAAAGAAACGGGACACGGCTTATATAACCACCTGCTCTACCGTATCAAATCGGACGCATCGATGCGGGAGAAGCTTGAAAAACGAGGCCTCCCCGTCACCACGGAATCCGCTCTCAAAAAAGTACATGACGCGCTGGGCATACGCATAATCGCGGGCTACGTTGATGATATCTATGTAATGATCGGACACCTTAGATCCCTTCCTTCATGCCGGGTAGTGGAAGAAAAGGACTACATAAGAAACTCGAAACCGAACGGCTACAGATCATATCACATGATACTCGAGTTTACGGTGCCCTTTGAGGATGTTTCGGGAAATGATCCAGGACATTACTTTGCGGAGATCCAGCTTCGCACCATCGCGATGGACTCCTGGGCCTCGCTTGAGCATGAGCTGAAATATAAGCATCAGATCGGAAACGAAAAGATGATCGTCAGTGAATTAAAGCGTGTTGCTGATGAGCTTGCTTCCTGCGACCTCTCGATGCAGACCATCCGGGATCTGATCCGGCAGGAATAAGACCTCACACTGCCCTCTCTGACACGACAGATCGTTTCAACGCATTAAATACCGGAGGATTACTATGAAGATACTGCTGGCTGAAGATACCGAAGAGCTGAATCGCGCGGTAACCCAGGTGCTTACCATGCAGGGTTATGAGACCGACCCGGTCTATGACGGACAGGCCGCCGTTGATCATGCACTGTCAGGAAGCTATGACTGTATGATATTTGATATCATGATGCCGATAAAAGACGGCATAACAGCGCTCAAGGAGATCAGAGCTGCGGGTGATGTCACGCCCGTACTCCTTCTTACCGCAAAGACGGAGATCGACGACCGTGTCGAAGGACTTGACGCCGGCGCCGATGATTATCTTTCAAAGCCCTTTGCAATGAAGGAGCTTCTTGCCCGTATCCGTTCGATGACCCGCCGCAAATCCTCCTATACTCCCACAGACCTTACGATCGGATCCGTGAAGCTGTCGGTATCCGAGCAGGAGCTTTCGGCAAGGAATTCGATCCGCCTTTCAAACAAGGAATCCAGACTCATGGAATATCTGATGCTCAACGTAGGGAAGGAGCTTTCTACGGAGACTTTATTCTCACATGTATGGGATCAGGAGAGCATTGAAGGAGATCCCGCCGATGCAGTATGGATATATATATCCTACCTTCGCCAGAAGCTCATGAGCATCAATGCCGATATAGGGATCGAAGGGATGAAGGGCGATTCCTTCGTATTAAAGGATTACAGCGTCAGGCAGGAAGCCCGATCCTGACCCATCATTGAAAGGAGGACCGGCGTATGATCAAAAAGCTTCAATACCGTTTCATATCGATAACGACTTTTTCCATCGCCATGGTGATGATGGTCCTTCTTGCGGTGCTCAATATCTACAACTACGGCGCCACCTATAATGAAGCTTACCGTGTCCTGCGTTTCATAGCGGACAACGAAGGAGAGATCGGCTCCCCCGACAGGGAGATCAATGTCGGTCCCCTGACGGACGATGAACCGGACGACGAAACTGAAGGCAGCCCGTCCGACAGCAGGAAACCGGCTGATGCCATCTCGGACATCAATCAGTACGTATCGGGACTCCTGAGCGGAAGCGGTCTCATAGATCTTACCGGTGAAGCTTCGTATATGATACGTTATTACTCCGTCACCTTTGACCGTGACAAAAACGTGGTCAAAGTAAACACCGACCATATCGCTTCCATAAACTCGCATGACGCCGTTGAACAGGCGACCGAGCTCCTGTCCAGACCTCTTCACAGGGGACACTTCTCCGACGGCATGCATGTATATACCTTCATGAACCGGCGCACCGCTGACAAGGGCCGGATCGTGGTCGTTATGGACTCGACAAGGGATCTGGATGACGCGACCTCCGTCATAAGGCGTTCCTTCCTTCTGGGTGTATTCTGTCTTATCATCTTCGTGGTGGTGATCATCTTCCTTTCCAAAAAGGCAATGATGCCCGTCATCCGGAATATCGAGAATCAAAAAGCCTTTATAACAAATGCCGGGCACGAGCTGAAGACCCCCCTTGCCGTGATCAAAGCCGACACGGAAGTCCTTGAGATGTCTTCGGGTGAAAACGAATGGACCCGGAGCATCCGCAATCAGGTAGACAGGCTCACGGTCCTGGTCGGAAATCTCATAACCCTCGCCAAAATGGGAGAGCTCGATAAGGAAAGCCTCTCCGATATAGATTTTTCGGAGTGTGTACAGAATTCAGCCGACAACTACAAAGTGATCATCACGAATCAGGGAAAGACGCTCAATATGGAGATCACCCCGAAGGTAATCGTCAAAGGAACGAAGGATGCCCTTACGGAGATCGTCAACATCCTCCTTGACAATGCGCAGAAATACTGCGATGAAAAAGGCTCGATAAATATCGAGCTTACTCATACACGCAGGAATTCCGGGGCGAAGCTTGTCATATCAAACGACTATGCCGACGGCAAAAACGTGGATTACACAAAATTCTTTGATCGTTTCTACCGCGGTGATACCTCCCACAGTACAAGCGGCGAAAAGAATTCCGGATACGGGATCGGCCTTTCCATGGCCGAAGGCTTCGTAAATGAATTCGGCGGAAAAATAGCGGCCGAGTATCACGACGGCCGCATATCCTTCATCATCATATTCTGATCAACGGTATGATAAATTGCTGTGATCCATCATCGTGATCCGCCACGTTCATGCCCGCGATCGATGTCTTCCATAGAGCTCCGTGAGCTTCCTCAGCCTCACAACGGTAGACTTCCTGAAAGCCCCCTCCTTCATCCTCCACTGCCAGTTACCCCCGAGGGTCGACGGATGGTTCATCCTTGACTTATGCGGCAGGGACAGGATGTCCTGCATCGGGATGATCGCGGTATCCGAAACCGATGCAAATGCGCTTCGGATAAAGTACCATGGAATATCCTTGTTTCGCGCTCCTGCGGGTATGCCTGTATAGGCCGCCGCAAATCGTCTGTCCTTTGCTCCGATCTCCTGATACCATGCAAGAGTAGTGTCATTGTCATGTGTTCCCGTATAGACCACACTGTTGCTGTTATAATTATGAGGAAGATAATCCGATTCCTCTCTTGGATCAAAAGCAAACTGCAGGACCTTCATTCCGGGATAGCCGGACTTTTTCACAAGTCTTTTTACCGAAGGGGTCAGAAATCCCAGATCCTCGGCTATGACCTGTCTCTCTCCGAGCTTCTTTTTCATCACGGCAAAAAGCTCGTATCCGGGTCCCTTTACCCACTTTCCGTTTCTGGCATTCTCTGCAGGATAGGGGATGCTGTAAAACGAATCAAATCCCCGGAAATGATCGATCCGTACGATATCATAGAGCTTAAAGCAGTTTTCAAGCCGTTTCATCCACCACGAATACCCGTCTTTTTTATGCACATCCCAGCGATAGAGCGGATTTCCCCACAGCTGCCCGTCGACCGAAAAAGCGTCGGGAGGACAGCCTGCAACAGCTGACGGCAAAAGCTCCTCATCGAATTCAAAAAGCTCCGGATGGCTCCATGCATCGGAAGAATCAAAAGCCACATAGATCGGTATGTCTCCCGCTATCTCTATCCCGTTATGATTTACATACTGCTTCAGCTTTTTCCACTGCGACGAAAACTCGTACTGAAGGAATTCGTAAAACTCTATGTCAGCCGCATACTTTTGTTCCGCCTTAAGGATCGCTTCCTTTTCCCGGAATCTCAGCGGCTTTTCCCAGCAGTCCCAGCTTGCTCCCTTGTGAGCATCCTTTAACGCCATAAAAAGCGCATAGTCGGGAAGCCAGTATCTGTTAGCTTTTAAGTAACGCTGAAAACCTTTGTCCGAAGCGATGCCCGATCTTTTATAGGCCTTTCTCAAAAGCTTAAATCTTGAACGGTACAGCTTCTCGTAGTCGACCTTCTCCGGATCCTTACCCCAGTCATAGCTTTCGCATTCCTTCCGGGTCAGCCACTTTTTTGCTGTCAATGCTTCGGGATCTATGAAATAAGGATTGCCCGCAAAAGTTGAGAACGACTGGTAGGGTGAGTCCCCGAAGCTCGTAGGCCCCAGAGGCAGGATCTGCCATATGCTCTGCCCCGCCGCTTTAAGGTCGTCCGCAAAAGCCCTGGCTTCCTTTGAAAAGCATCCTATGCCGTACCTTCCCGGAAGCGATGACACTGCCATAAGTATGCCGCTGCGCCTCATCCGATATCCTCCTTTGTCCCTTTGATGATAGCCCTAAGCAAGTCCCTTTTCCTTGACGATCTTTACGATCCGGCTGGTCCCGAGCCTGGTTGCTCCAAGCTCTATAAACTTCTCGGCATCCTCAATGCTCGATATGCCGCCGGATGCCTTTATCCCGATCCCTTTGCCCACATGCTCCGCAAAGAGGGCGATATCTTCAAACGTAGCGCCTCCCGTGGAAAAGCCCGTGGAGGTTTTTATATAATCGGCTCCGGATCTTGTGACGATATCACACATACGGATCTTTTCATCCTCTGTCAGCAGGCAGGTCTCGATTATGACCTTGAGGATCTTTCCCTCCGAAGCCTTTCTGATCTGCTTTATCTCATCGAGCACATACTCATCGTTTCCGGTCTTGAGCTCGCCTATGTTTATCACCATATCGACCTCATCCGCCCCGTCTTCGATCGCATCCTTTGTCTCGAATACCTTTGTCTTCGTGGTATGACTCCCGTTGGGAAAGCCTATCACGGTGCAGAGCTTTACCTCATCTCCCGCATATTCCCTGGCTCTTTTGATATAGCACGGCGGGATGCAGACCGAGGCAGTGTGATATTTCTTTGCATCGTCGAGGATCGTCTTTATATCCTCCCATCTGCTTTCCTGCTTCAGCAGGGTATGATCGCATTTTCCCAATATCTCTTTGATATCCATCCTGTCTCCTCCTATCTTGATCCCTTATCGTACGGGATTCCCTCTGCCTTGGGTGCCTGTGAATGTTTCGAAGTAAAAATCAGAACTATCATCGTCACTATATACGGAAGCATCTGGTATAAAGATGACTGATCCTTCATGCCCTCAAATTTGGGAAGGAACGGGATCGACTGGTTATACGCCGCTATGACCTTGAAAAGCGCAAAGAACACCGCCGAGCCCATTATCTGCACAGGCTTCCAGTTACCGAAGATCATTACGGCGAGGGCGAGGAATCCGTATCCGCCCACGCTTGAGCTGAACCCGCTCCCGACCGCTATCGTGTATGCGATGCCACCGATGCCTCCGAGCACTCCGGATATCAATACCCCGGCATACCTCATGCGGTAAACGTTTATGCCGACCGAATCCGCCGCCTGGGGATGCTCTCCGCAGGCTCTGAGTCTGAGTCCGAACCGGGTCTTGTACATAAGGATCCACGCCGCAAAAAACAGGATGATCGCGATCGGAGTGGTCAGATAGAAATACTTGAATATGAGCATATCCAGAAAGCCTTTACCGGGCTCCAGTCCGAAATTCTCCTGAGTGATACGTATCCAGCTCGGTATCTGGATCGTTGTAAGACCCTGTCCCTGTACCGCCCATGTCACGACTACCGCAAAAGCCGGAGCGAAGGTATTGAGCGCCGTTCCTCCTATCGTCTGATCCGCCTTAAGGTTTATCGCCGCAAAAGCGAGGAAGAGAGAGAAGATCATTCCCGTGACCGCTGCCACGAGGGTCGCAATGAGCATCGAAAGCTGTGGATGCGCCGGTCCAAACCCGTTCTTGTCAAAAGCCTGGAGCGTAAAGCACGCGCAGAGCGCCCCGATGACCATGATGCCCTCAAGCGCCAGATTGATCACTCCGGAATGCTCCGAATACATTCCCCCGAGCGCTACCAGCATCAAAGGTACCGCAAACACCACGGTAAGTGAGATTATGTTCGCCAGTATGTTCATTCTTTCACCTCCTCCTTCTGCCCGCCTTTCAGAAGCTTTGTGATAAATCCTCTGATAAGGAGAGCAAAGGCCGCGAGATAAATGATCACGGCAATTATGATGTCGGTGGATTCCGAGGAGAAGTTAGGCTGCATCGCCGAACCTCCGACCTGGATATAGCTTATGAACAGCGACGAAAAGATCGTCCCTATCGGATTCGAGTTTGCAAGGAGCGCCACCGGGATACCGTTAAAGCCCATGGCGAGCGTCTTCTTCTCCAGCACATACTGTATTGTCCCCGCAAGATAATAAAGCCCTCCGCCGAGTCCCGAAAGCGCGCCGGCGATTATCATGGAAGATATGATGTTCCGGTTTGCATTGATCCCGGCATACCTTGCGGAATCCTTGTTATATCCGCAGGCCTTGAGTTCATATCCGAAGGTTGTCTTCTCCAGTATGAACCAGCAGATGACCGCCACTATGATCGCGATAAAGACGCTTATATTGATCCAGCTTGAATCTCCGAAAAGACGGTCGAGTCCGCCCTTCGGTATCATTGCCCCGGGATTGGCCTGCGCCAGATTCGCGGTCCTGTCGGAATTGCTTGCCCCCCATGCGGATGCGAGCATTATCGGCATATTGGCAAGCAGCAGGTTCACAAGATACATCCCGATCCAGTTGAACATTATGGAGGTGATGACCTCATTCACATTAAAGAGTGCCTTGAATAATCCGGGAAATACTCCCCAGACCGCCCCTCCGACAAATGAAAGCAGCAGGCACATCCACCACGGAAGCTGGAACGCGATCGCTCCGACCAGAGCGCAGAAAGCTCCGATCGTATATTGTCCGGTGGCTCCTATATTAAACATGCCGGTCTTAAACGCAAATCCGACCGAAAGACCGCAGAGCATAAGCGGCGCGGATTGATAGAGAACCTTTCCGAACTGGTCGAGCGAAGAAAAACCGGTGGTCAGGATAGCGCTTATCCCCAGCCCGGCTTTCGAGGGGTTAAGGATCAGCAGCAGGATGGATCCGAAGATCAGTCCTATCGCTATGGAAGCAACGGACGCAAGGATCGCAACAAACATCTGGTTTTCGGCTAAAGCCTTTCTGTCTTTCATGATGCCGCCTCCTTTTTGTCTTTTCTTTTTGCTCCGGCCATATAAAGCCCGAGCTCTTCCATTGCGACCGAATCAAAGTCTCCGACGATCTCTCCTTCATAGATCACGAGTATGCGGTCGGAAAGAGACCTTACCTCGTCAAGCTCAAGGGAGATAAGGAGCACCGCGCGGCCTTTGTCACGTTCCGCGATAAGCTGACTGTGTATGTATTCTATCGCCCCGACATCCAGTCCCCTTGTAGGCTGGACCGCCACAAGGAGCTGCGGATCCTTATCGATCTCACGGGCGATTATCGCTTTCTGCTGATTTCCTCCCGACATCGATCTGGCAGTCGTCACAGGACCCTGTCCCGACCTCACGTCATATTTTTCTATGAGCATCTCGGCGTAGTTACGCACCTCCATGCTCTTTATGACTCCGTGGTTCTGGAACCGCGGTTCCCAATAGCGCTGGAGCACAAGGTTCTGCTCGAGTGTATAGTCAAGCACCAGTCCGTGTTTATGCCGATCCTCGGGGATATGGCTCATTCCGGCTTTACTGCGCTCCCTGATGGAAGCATTTGTTATATCCTTACCGCAAAGCTCGATGCTGCCGCTCTTTAAGGGTTCCAGTCCGGTGATCCCCTGTACGAGCTCCGTCTGTCCGTTTCCTTCTATTCCCGCGATACATACGATCTCTCCCGCATGCACTTCAAAGCTCACTCCCTTGACCGCGTTGTTGTTGTGCGCTTTGCTTGCGACCACCATATCCTTGACGCTTAAGATGACGTCTCCGACTTCCTGGCTCTTCTTTTTGATATCGAATTCGACTTCTCTTCCGACCATCATCCGGGACAGCTCCTCGCGGGTCGTATCCGCGATGTTCACGGTTCCCATATACTTACCCTTCCGGAGCACAGAGCATCTGTCGGCCACCGCCATTATCTCGGAAAGCTTGTGTGTGATAAAGAGGATGCTTTTCCCTTCCTTTTTGAACCCCCTCATGATCTCCATGAGTTCGGTTATCTCCTGAGGCGTAAGGACCGCCGTAGGCTCATCAAAGATAAGGATCTCATTATCCCTGTACAGCATCTTGAGGATCTCCACACGCTGCTGCATCCCGACCGAGATGTCGGACACAAAAGAGTCCGGCTCCACCTTCAGCCCGTATTTTTCGGAAAGCTGCATCACCTTTTTGGAAGCCGCCTCCTTCTGCAAAAATCCATGTTTGGTATCCTCGACTCCGAGTATGATATTGTCCAGCACGGTGAAGCATTCCACCAGCTTGAAATGCTGATGCACCATCCCTATCCCGAGCCTGTTTGCATCGTTGGGATCCTTGATCTTAACCTCTTTGCCGTCTTTTTTGATGATTCCCTGATCAGCCTGATACAGTCCGAAAAGAACGCTCATCAGCGTAGATTTACCTGCTCCGTTTTCCCCGAGCAATGCATGGATCTCTCCCCTCTTCAATTGAAGAGTGATATCATCGTTTGCCTTGATCCCGGGAAACTCCTTGGTAATATGGAGCATCTCGATCACATAATCTTCAGCCACCTTCATCCCCCCATACTTTATTTCGCCGTACGACTCCCGGCGCGCCGTTTTGCCGCGCCCTGTCCCCGGCGATGTTTTTATTCCATGAGCGCTTTCACCACATTGATCCCCGATGCCATTTTCTTCAATGTGGTAAGCTCTCTTTTCATATAATCCTCGAGCTGCTCTTTCTCCGGGTCCGAAAAGCCCTTGTTATGCGTGATCACACAATCGGGGATCCGTCCTTCCGCTGATCTTCCCTCATCGGAAAACGAAACATAGGCAAACTGCTTTCCGTCCTTTTCAAAGACACCCGAAACCTTTATATCAACCGAACTGTCCATATCTTAACCGTACACAGGTTCAAAATCTTCGACCGGATGTCCGCAGACAGGACAGAGATAATCCGCCGGAAGCTCGCTGCCCTCATAGATATACCCGCAGATCTTGCACTTCCAGGCAACGATCTTTTTCCCGCTGTCGCCGGGAGCCGCCGCAGGCCTGGGCTTGACCCGTGCCTGATAATCCGCATATGTCAGAGGTTTCTTATCATTCAGAAGGATCGCATCGACGATCTCTGCGATAAAAAGCGTATGACTTCCAAGATCCGTGCTCTCAAGGACCTTGCAGCTTATGACCGAGCATGCATGGTCTTTAAGGTAGGGGATCCGGTTAAGATCCGAAGGAAGCTTTGAAAGATCGAATTCCCCCGTGAATTTATCGGTATCCCTTCCCGACTGCATACCGAAATGCTTTATCGTATCAAAATCGCAGGTCTCATCCAGCAGTGTAAGCGCAAATACCCCGCTCTGCTTCAGCAGCTCACAGGTATAATTCGCATTGATGCAGGATATCGCAACTCTGGTGGGACTGTTGGCAACCTGCATGCAGGTATTGGTTATGCATCCGTTTGCCTTGCCGTCGTGCACGGTAGCGAGCATGAAAACTCCGTACGAAATATTATACAGCGCCTTGTTGTCCATACATACTCCTTTCCGAAATAAGATCGTATTGTATTTGTCGGATTATATTTTATAATTATATGATACCAGCGCCAAAAGTCCAAATATCAATTTTGATCATATAAAGAACAGGAGCAGAAAAATGAAGTTTAACGGAGTGAAAAAGATCCATGAAGGAAGATTCATCACAAGATACGATGTCTCATACGTGACCGGCAACGGACACGAAAAGATCTACGAGATGATAAGCCGTAATAAAAACATCTCCACACTGGATGATCTTAATAATCCCCGGATAGATGCCGTCGTGCTCGTCATGTATGACGAAAACCATGAAAGACTCCTTTTGAACAAGGAATTCCGGCTGGCTGCCGGCGTCAATGTTTACAACTTTCCCGCCGGACTCATCGATCCCGGCGAGACCCCCGAGCAGGCCGCCCAAAGGGAGCTCTACGAGGAGACCGGTCTCGAACTGGTAAAGATCGAGGATATCATAGGCGAAAGCTACTCCGCCATCGGTTTTTCAAACGAAAAAAATCTCACTATCGTTGGCGTTGCAAAAGGCGAACCCAGAAAAGATCTCGATTCGGAATTTGAGGAGATCTCTTCAGCCTGGTACACAAAAGCAGAGATTTCAGGCCTCCTTAAAAAATATCCCTTTGCCGGAAGGTCTCAGGCCTTCTGCTACATGTTCTGTAAAGAATAAACCAATCCCACGCATATCGGATCCTGACGGCCTGATGCCCGGCAATTTCCGGCGACTGACACTCTCTGATTGGTTCTCCCTGACAGATGTCCCCTTAAATGAAAACTCCCGGATGCCTGCATCCGGGAGTCTTTGATATGATCATTCGATCCGTTCTGTCTGTTAACTCTTGATCACTCCTGATAATCTACTTTTACATTTGAGACCTTAGGGGTTACCGCTGTGTCGAAGCTGTTGTCGACAACGAGAGAACCGTCTACGAGTGAAGCAAAGAGCTTGTCATACTGCTCCTGATTAAAGGTCGTAAATACGCTGCTGTCCATGGGAAGGCCTACGCAATCCTCCGCTGCGCCGAGAGTTGTCTCCTTGCCTGCATATGCATCCGAGAACTTCCAGCCATTGGCCTTCGCATCCGTAAGAGTGACTATAACGGAGTTTGAAAGCGCTTTCATCGCAGAAGTTATAACGCAGGGATCAAGATTTGACTGATCCACATCGACTCCGATCATCTTGCCGTTATTTGCCTGTGCTGCCGCAAGACATGAATTGCAGATCGATCCGCCGCAGGCAAATACTACTTCGGTTCCTTCCGAATACCAGCTGTCCATCTTTGCCTTGATGTCATCCGTAGCCACAAATGATCCCGAATACCAGTACTTGATGTTTACATCGCTTATTCCCTGATCCTTTGCTGCCTGCTCAGCTCCCTGAACAAATCCGTATCCGTAACGGACAACTGCGGGAACCGCCATTCCGCCAAGGAACCCAAGCTCCTTGTAACCGTCCGTTACTGCCGCATAGCCTGCGAGATAGCCGGCCTGCTCTTCCTTATATGTGATGAGCGCGGTATTTGCTGCGGGATTCTCAAGATCTCCCTTTGATACGTCAAGAGCAAGGAACGATACATCGGGATACTTTTCCTGTACCTCACCGAGGGCTGCCGCAAAAAGATAGCCGGCCATAACGACGACCTTCGCCCCATCCTTTATTGCGTTGTCCATCTGCTCCACACGTGCTGCATCCGAATCCTCGGACGGCTTATAGTAGTTTGCGTTCAATCCGTTATCTGAGCAGAACTGCTGCACACCTGCCCAGGTATACTGGTTGAATGACTGATCGTCGATATTTCCTACATCTGTTACAAATGCTACATCTGTTGTGCTTCCTGACGAAGCGGGTTCTGCGGCTGCAGTATCGGCAGCAGCGGTATCCGCGGTATCAGCAGCAGCATCCGCCCCTGCATCTGCAGTGTCTGCAGCTGCCTCAGGCTCTGCTGCGGGAGCCGCAGTGCCGGCCGATGATCCGCAGGCTGCAAGAGACATCACCATGGAAGCAGCCAAAACGATTGCCAAAAGCTTCTTTTTCATTATTCTTCCTCCTAATTTTCTTTTGAGGGCGCCGGGCTGAAGTAACCTCAAACCCTGTACCGGTCTCTAAGATCCGGCTTCCGGATCCCTGCGCCGACAACCCCTTCCGACTCAAATAATCGTAAAATCGAAACCCTGTTTTGTCAAGCCGTATTGATTCCCGATACTTGCCCTGTGAGGTTTTGTAACGTATACTCCTTTAATATGGCGGCAAAACGAACACCGTCTGCCGCAAAACACATTTAGGAAGCAGGGAACAGCATGTCCAAATTATATTTCAGATACGGAGCCATGGGGTCCTCTAAGACCGCAAATGCTCTGATGGTAAGATACAACTATGAGGAAAAAGGAAAAAACGCCGTACTGTTAAAACCCAGACTTGACAACCGGGACGGCGACAGGATCGTAAAATCACGCATAGGTCTCGATTCTCCCTGCGAATTCGTTGAGGAGTTCCTTGCGCGCACGGATGGAAAGACCGATTGGAGCGATATCGATGCGATCATCGTTGACGAGGCACAGTTTCTTTCTTCGGAACAGGTTGAAAGGTTCTCCGATATCGTGGATTATAACGGCGTTCCCGTTATATGCTACGGTCTCAGAACCGATTTTTCAAGCACACTCTTTCCGGGATCCATGAGACTCATGGAGCTTGCCGACAAGATAGAAGAGATCCCCACCGTATGCTGGTGCGGAAAAAGAGCTCACTTCAATGCACGCATAGCTGACGGAAGGATCGTCCGCGAAGGCGAACAGGTTTTCATCGGAGCAAACGAAAGCTATATCTCCCTTTGCAGGAAGCATTTTAAGGAAGGCCGGCTCTCACGGGACTAGTCCATGCATTCGCATTTGGTAAAAAAGCCTTCATCCAGTATATCCTGTAAAGATTTGGAATCATCAAACACCACGATGGTGTCATATCCGAGCTCGTTAAAATGCTGGCTTCCCACTTTGTGAAGAAGGTTCGTCTCTGAATCACCCACATATTCTCCGAATATCGCATTGTCCGGATATATCTGCCTGAGCCCGTCAATCACCTCGGGATTGGAAAAAAGCGCCTCATTTACGGCCTCTGCCGCTATGATACGTCCGCTCGGTATCCCGGACCCGCCTTCTGCCGGTTCGGAACCTTCACCCAAAACCTCCGAATCGGAGCCTTCTGTCCCGTTCTCCGAAACCTCCGCCGCCCCCGGGGCTGACTCTGCCGTCACCGTTTCCGCAGTATCGTCTGCGCCGGTACCTGCCGCATCACCGGCCGCATTGTCTGCTGTCGAAGTCCCTTCCGTGACGTCATCAGTCTGATCACCTTTCTCATCATCGTCTTCTGCGGAAAGGCTTAACGTATGCGAGATCTTTCCCTTTGCGTTATCCTGCGCTCCGTTCTCCTCTGCCCCGTCAGACGAAACACTCCCGCCCGATGCGGCAACTCCCGCAGCATAACCCTCATCATATCCCCGCTGATAAGGCGGCTTATAACTGCATGCGCTTAACAGCATCACAAGGATCCCGGTATATAAGATGATAACTATACGTTTATTCGTAATCTGCCCCCTGAATATTTATTCGCTTCCTGCAGGCGGTCACAGCAACAGCTTATCCGAAATGTTGTATGTGCCGTCAGTCATCCGCTCCTCAAGCTCTTCTACCGGCATGGGCTTTCCAAAGAGGTATCCCTGCAGTCTCCCGCAGCCGGCATTTCTTAAGAACTCCGCCGCTTCCTCGGTCTCTACCCCCTCCGTCAGAGAGAACATGTTTATACTCTCTGCGAGCCGGATGATCGCGTTGAGGATCAGAGGCGACTTCGGATTCTTTTCGAAGCCCTTAAGGAAAGTCATATCTATCTTCAATACATCAAAATCATAATCCTTCAATACATTGAAGGAAGAATATCCTGCTCCGAAGTCATCCAGCCAGAGGGAAAAACCATCCTGCTTGAATCGCTTCATCCCCTCTTCGAGAGCTCCGATATTTTCAGTAAGCGCGCTCTCCGTTATCTCGACATGAATATACTCCTTCGGGATCCCGTATTTTTCAAGAAGCTTCTCCAAAGCCCCCACTGCATCCATCAGTTCAAAATCGATCCTTGAAAAATTGAGCGAAACCGGAACCACCTTTTTGCCCGCATCCATCGCTCGCCTTAAGTCGCAGCATACCTGTTCAAAGATACAGGCATCCAGTTTGTGTATCTGTCTGTACTCCTCAAGGACGGGTATGAATTCTCCGGGAGAGATAAATCCGTATGTGGGATCGATCCATCTGGCAAGCGCCTCGCATCCGCACAGATCCTTGCTGTCTGCCCAGACCACCGGCTGGTAATAAACCTTTATATATCCGTTCTGGACAGCGCTGTCGATATGATTGACGATATACTGCATCTTGTGGAAGCGGTTGTCCACCTCTTCGTTATATTCCTTATAATTCCTGTCATATCTGTTCTTGGTCAGACTGCAGGCATATCTGGCGCTGTCGATCGCGATCCTCGGATCCGTGTCTCTTCCTTTGGGTCGGAAAGCACCGACCTTAAGTTCAAGATATACCTCGACCGCATAGGCATGTACCCTGTTCCGGACGATCTCTGTTTTCTCCCTTACCTTCTCCACGTCCGTCAGCACGACGAAATGATCATCGGACTGCCTTGCCACAAGATCATCCGGAAAGACCTCGCAGATAAGCCGTGCAAACGATATCAGAAACTCGTTTCCCGACTGATAGCCGAACTGATCGTTATAGGTCTTGAAATTCTCCACATTAAGGAACAAAAATACCTTGCCTTCTATATCCGTTTCCGGATCCTTCAGGATCCTTTCGGCCTCTCTGTTAAAATAATAAAGGTTGTTGATGCCGGTCAGATCGTCAACTATCGCGCTCCGCTCAAGCTTTTCATTTGCTTCGATAAGCTCCTCATCTTTGGCAGACTCATGTACTCTCTGTATATAGATGCTTATGCTCAGCATCACCATGACGATCCAGAAGATCAGATAATTGATACGGTCGCCCTCGAACACATTCTCGTTATACAGATTATCAAGCTCGATCAGATGCGGATACCACAGCGAATAAAAATACAGGAACGCGGCTCCAAGGATGAGCACGGAAACATAAGGTTTCCAGATAAGAAGACAGGCCGCGAAGATGATCATCGTGATGAAGCAGAGTATCTGACGATGCTTGCTTATGTCATACATCGAGGTCTCCACCCCGAAGCCCATGCATATCACGGCAAAGATCACGTTGAACCATTGCCCGTACGAATCGTTCTTACCGTCCCTTTTAACGATGACCGTTTCATAGATAAGAAGCAGCAGCGCGAGCGCAAGAAGAAGATAATGGTACTTCATCCCCCAAAGTATCCCCGTCACCGACTGCTCGCCGATGCTCCGGTAGATAAACCGGATCATCATGCTGATGTCCAGCGCCAGCACCAGAACGGACACGATCTTTCCCGGAAGCTCCCGTGTTATCTTTTCCGTGTATCTCAGTGCAAAGACCATAAGGACCAGTGCCGCCGAGAAAAAGATAAGGTAATTGGTCTCTCCGTCAAAATATTCGATAAAAGTACGTCCGGGTCTTTTATAGACATAGCGGACGAGCATCCAGAATTCCAGCACGAGCACAATGAATGACATATAGATCGCCATCCGTATATTCGTTTCGTTCAGATATCGCTTTTTATACGCCGAGTGTTTGCAAACCCCCATATTACTCAGTGCTTTTTTGAGCAGATCCATTGCTTTCCCCTTAAAACCGGAAACATTTACGGGTCAGCGGCAGTTTTGCGCCCTTCCCTGTAAAAAAATACAGTAAATCTATTATATTATATGTTTTTTTTTATCCCCTTACAATAAAAGATTTGAGCAATAAAACCGAAAAGGCTATAATCATGATATATTTTATATCAGGAATCTCAGAGAAAGGATGATCACGAAGTCATGTCGAAAAGCTCCAATCAGAAATTAAAGCTTCCGTTTCTTATGAAGATAATGCTTGAAAAGACCGATGAGGATCACGGCCTTACGATGCAGCAGATAATCGATGAGCTGGGGCGCTATGATATAAGCGCCGAGCGCAAGAGCATATACTCGGACTTTGAGGATATGGCACAGCTCGGGATAGATATAGTCTGCGACCGGCAGGGAAGGGAGCATCTTTACCATGTCGTATCCAGACAATTCGAACTTCCGGAATTAAAGCTTCTGATCGATGCCGTCCAGTCCTCGAAATTCATTACCGAAAAGAAATCCAGACAGCTGATAAACAAAGTGAAAACACTGGCCAGCGAAAACGAAGCCAATGAGCTTCAGCGTCAGGTCTATGTCCACGGCCGGATCAAGACAATGAACGAAAGCATCTACTATAATGTGGATGATATCCATAATGCGATCAACCTCGACCGCAAGATCAGATTCCGTTACTACAAATGGAGCATCAGCAAGAAGCTTGTCGCCCGTCACGGAGGCGATCATTTCTATGTAAGTCCATGGGCGCTGACCTGGGATGACGAGAACTACTATCTCATCGGCTTTGACGACCTTAGCCGCGAGATACGTCACTACCGGGTCGACAAGATGGGACAGATAGAGATGATCGAGGAACGACGCGAAGGAAAAGACCGGTTCAAGGACTTCGATATCGTCTCCTACACTAAAATGAATTTTGGGATGTACAGCGGCGAGATAAAGCGGGTGACCATAGAATTTCCCGATGAAATGTGCGGAGTCTTCATAGACCGCTTCGGTAAGGACATCAGCTTCAGAAAATCCGGGAGCGGCCGCAGCCGCCTTTCGGTCGATGTCGCGGTAAGCAACCAGTTTTTCGGCTGGATCATGAGTCTCGGCCCCGAGGTCAGGCTCACCGCCCCTGAAGACGTGATCGGTCAGATAGCAAAGGCTTCTAAGCGCTTTGCTTCCAACTACAATTGAAAGCATTAAAAATATCATTAATAGCGCTGCTTTCGGCCATCATACTGCTCTGCGCGATCATAGCTTTGAGCGCGGTACGCCCCGATCTTTTCCGGGGCTTTAAGAAGGCCGGAACAACAAGTGAGGATGCGACTGCCGTTCAGCCCGATCCTTCGGTACAGGAGCCTCTGCCCGAAGAGCCTTCGGAAACGGTCTCTCCCGATACCGTATCCTCGGATGCCGTGTCCTCCGACTCCGTATCACAGAATATCCCTGACGGCTCCGAAGACTATTTTGCCGAAGACGTCCCGGGTTCCGGTCTGAAAAACGGACTTTCTCCTTCCTATGTCGCGGAAGACTCCGAGTTGGATGTGCCTTCAGGACTAAGCTCTAAAACCGGTCTCACGGAACCTCACGGCACCTACGATATCCTTGACGACGACAAGGCTGACGAACTGGAAGCCGATCTTTCCACGGGTCCCACCGGCGACGACCTTGATTTCGATGAAGAATTCTATCCCTACTATCATATGCTTGACGACAAAGGCAAGCATCTGTATCGTCAGATATACGCCAATGCCTTAGAGCTCAATCCCGATTTCCGCGCAGTAGAAAAAGATATGCCCTGGTCCTCATTCCGGAATGTCTTCGAAGCTGTCTTTAACGATCATCCGGAGCTTTTCTGGCTAAACACCCAGTATTCCGCCGGATACCGGAATAACGGTGACTGTCTTGAGATAGTGCTCTCCTTCAACCGTACCGCAAAAGATCTGGAAGGCTCCGCCGCTGAATTTGATGAAGGCGCAAATAAGATCCTGAATACCACACAGGGAGATATCTATGACCAGGAAAAAGCGGCCCATGATTCGATACTGGATAACTTTTCATATAACCTTTCCGCGGAGATGAATCAGAGCGCTTACAGCGGCTTTGCCAATAACTCCACGGTCTGCGCCGGATATGCCAGATGCTTTCAGTATATCATGCAGACCCTCGGCGTCCCCTGCTACTACTGCAGAGGATATGCCGGAGAACCCCACGCCTGGAACATAATCAAGCTTGACGGTGACTATTATAACGTAGACGCAACCTGGGATGATTCCGACCAGACCTGGAAGTATGAATATTTTAATGTCTCGGACGACGACATAGCGGGCGATCACCGCCGCACAAGTCTCTCTGTCTATCTCCCTCCCTGCAACGGAGGAAAATACTCCGGTCTGGAAACAAAGCCGGCCGATGATGAAAACGGCAACGGGACCGGTTCCGGAGCTAATAACGATTCCGAAGGAAACGGGCGTGATAAAGATAACAGAAGCTCGGAGCTCCCGGACGGAACCTACGTTGATAATGCCGATGATTATTTTGAAAAATGCCTTAATGCCATTAAGGATGCCGGAAAAGGCACCTATTCCTTCGACCTTTATACTACGGACAAAGAAGTGTATAATACCTGTATGTCTGCGTATGCGAACGGGTCCGCAAAAAGCCGGTTCATGAATGAGGCTTTTGAATCCGTTGAGGGAGCGAAAGGAATGTCCGTTGACTTTATAGGCAGTGAAGGCGACGGCGTTTACAAGATGACGCAGAACGTTAAGCTATGGTAAAAGGATCGAAGGAGGCTCAATCAAAATGAAAAATATCGCAGTTGCGGGAACCGGATATGTAGGCATGTCTCTGGCCGTTCTGCTGTCCCAGTATAATAAGGTCACAGCCGTTGACATCATCCCCGAAAAGGTCGATCTCATAAACAAAAGGCAGTCTCCGATCCAGGACGACTATATCGAAAAGTACATGGCTGAAAAGGAACTTATGCTCACCGCGACTCTGGACGCGGCTTCAGCCTACAAGGATGCGGACATTGTCATAGTCTCCGCGCCCACCAACTACGATCCCAAAAAAGACTTCTTTGACTGCTCACATGTAGAGGAAGTTATAGATCTGGTGCTGAAGTCAAACGACAACTGCACAATAGTGATAAAGAGCACCATTCCCGTGGGATACACCATGTCGGTAAGGGAAAAGTTCAAAACGGACCGTGTCATCTTCAGTCCCGAGTTCTTAAGGGAATCCAAGGCTTTATACGATAATCTTTATCCCTCACGCATAATAGTGGGGTATGACAGGCTTGCCGATGATGCTGCTTCCTCTGCGGCAAAAGAGGGCTCTTCCCGGACCTCAAGGGATCGCGCGGATGAGTTTGCCGCTCTCCTTAAGGAAGCCTCTCTCAGAGAAGATGTGCCGGTTCTCATCATGGGCCTTACGGAAGCGGAAGCCGTGAAGCTTTTCGCCAATACTTATCTGGCGCTCCGGGTATCTTATTTCAATGAGCTTGATACCTATGCCGAAACCAAAGAGCTTGTGACCGGGGATATCATAAAAGGCGTATGTCTGGATCCGCGTATCGGAGACCAGTATAACAACCCGTCTTTCGGCTACGGCGGATACTGCCTGCCGAAGGATTCCAAACAGCTTCTTGCGAACTATAAGGATGTTCCCGAAAACCTGATCCAGGCTATCGTTGACAGCAACCGGACCAGAAAGGATTATATCGCCGACAGGGTCCTTGAGATCGCGGGGGCCTATGAGAGCTCGTCCAGCTGGAGCCGTGAAAAAGAGCACGATGTGGTGGTCGGAGTCTACAGGCTCACCATGAAATCAAATTCGGATAATTTCCGCCAGTCCTCCATACAGGGGATCATGAAGAGGATAAAAGCAAAAGGCGCGACCGTCATCATATACGAGCCGGCCCTTAATGACGGAGAAACCTTCTTCGGTTCATACGTAGTGAACGATCTTGAGGAATTCAAAAAAAGAAGTCATTCGATAATAGCAAACAGATATGATCCCTGCCTCGATGACGTAAAAGATAAGGTTTACACGAGAGACATATTCGCCCGCGACTGAGCGGCTGAGTGGCTGAACGACTGAGATCCTTTACGATCTGACAAGCCGGGCTCTCCGATCCCGGATCCTGTCATTCCTTTGAGAAAAATTCCGTGAGCTTTTCAAACGGGACAGGCTTTGAATATTTATATCCCTGCAGATATCTGGCGCACATGTTCATACAGCGGGCCTCATCGTTTTCATCCTCGATTCCTTCGTACAGCACCGAATATCTGAGATCCGAAAACATATGCGCGAGATAGCTTACCATAGTCTCAAGCTTCACATCCTGTCCGCTTGCGATCGTAAGCGAACGGTCGAATTTGATTATATCAAAAGGAAGCTCCATGATCCTTTCAAAGCTTGAGTATCCGGTTCCGAAATCATCAAGATAAAACTTGATCCCGGTATCCTTAAGCTCGTTTATCCTGTCCTTTATCAACTCAAAATCGCGTTCATTCTGACTTTCGGTAAGCTCTATGGCAATGTTTTCAAACGGGACTCCGCAGTCCTTGATTATCTTTTTTACGTTTTTCGCAAAATCCGGTTCCCTGACATCGATCATGGAAAAATTGACCGATACCCGCTTCACCCTGTATCCGGCTTCAAGCATCCGCTTTACCGCTTCACAGGTTTTCGCCAGAATGATAAGGCTCAATGTGTGTATCAGACCGTGCTTCTCCGCCATCGGGATGAACTGATCGGGAAACACCAGCCCTGTCTTTTCAAGTTTAAGCCTCATCAGGGCTTCCGCGGTATCATACAGACCGGTCTGAGTGTTATAAACCGGCTGGCAGAATGCCAGTACGCGGGGATCGCTGATATCTTTTTTCAGATTTATATCCCTGAGTTCATCCAGGATATACTCATGCCTGCGGTATCCGGCGATGTCGTCTTCGGATATGTAAAGCATGGAGTTGGCCTCCATCCTCTCCCTTATAAATTGCAGGAACGGAAGGTATTCGCTCTTTGAACTTATCTCACTTATGGAATCCATGCATATTACCTTATAAGCAAGATTAAATTTCTCGTATTCTTTCACAAATGTGCTGTGCGCGCTTGTGATCTTCTCAAAATGGGAAGGGTTCTTTAACGGGTCAAAGCAAAGGATGAAATGTCCGTCAGTGATCTTGAAAAGCTGTCCTCCTTTGAAAAATCTCTCTCCGTATATTCGCAGCCCGGTCTGCAATGATTTTGGCATGATCCTTTCCCCGTTATTGATCTCTCTTATGAAAATGCTTACCAGGTAAATCCCGTGCCCTTTCATAAAGCTGTATGCGACCATGTCCTCGAATGCCGCGCTTCCTACCGTCCCCAGAGTAAAATCATAAGGATTGGAATGCATCATATATATGAGCGCTATAAGGGGAAACAGAAAAGTAGCGGTCGTATATGAGGTATGCCCCTCAAAAAGCTGTGCATACATCAGGGCAAACGACAGCATCGCCGCGATACTCCCTCCGAGGAGTATCCTCATATATACATGATCCCGGCAGAGGTAGATCATATAAATAAAGACAATCATATAGATCGTATAGATCGCTACGAAAACATAATCCACTAAGCCGGCATCAAGAAATACAATGGCGGCAACCTGTATAATGACCGCAAGTCCCGACAGCACCCTGATGATACCGGAGAGCCTTACCCACCGTACATCCTCGGTCTGCATCGTTATCCTGATATAGTCCATATAATAATAAAGGGCTGCGGTCAGACATATATGATATATAAGATCAAGAGCACGGACTCCGGGATCGACCAACGGTCCCGAAAACCCTGCCAGCCAGTATTTTGAAATATTGATTACCGCCGCAATGATGATAAGAACGGGGATCTTCTTCAGGACGAGAAAGTTTTCCTCTCTCTTTATATATGAAACGCGCAACAAAGCACAGAGGACTATACTTATGATAATTGAAATAACGTCTCCGGCCGATGTGTAGTTAAAGATAAACAGTTGCGCATTAGTCATAAAAGTCAGGTCGTTATGCAGACATACCTCCGTTTATCATAGTATCTGCATCGATCATGCTGCTGATCAATAAAATCTTATCTTTTTTACCATGTCTATGAATTCCCGATTGTTCCTGGTCCTCGAGAAAAGATCTATGAGCTTATCCGTAGCTTCCTCGGGTTTTATGGAATTCAGGGTCTTCCTTACGATATCTATACCCTCCTGCTCCGACTTCGTGAGAAGCAGATCATCCCGTCTCGTGGATGACTTGGCAAGGTCTATTGCAGGGAAAACTCTCTTTTCCTGAAGCTTCCTGTCAAGGACCATCTCCATGTTGCCGGTGCCTTTGAATTCCTCGTAGACCACATCATCCATCTTGCTTCCGGTATCTACGAGAGCCGTTGCGAGTATGGTGAGCGAACCACCCTCCCTCATCTTTCTGGCGGCTCCGAAGAATCTCTTCGGCATATGGAGCGCCGCGGGATCAAGACCTCCCGAAAGCGTACGGCCGGAAGGCGGGACCGTAAGGTTGTATGCCCTTGCAAGTCTTGTGATGGAATCGAGAAGGATCATGACATCCTTTCTTGACTCCACAAGTCTTCTCGCTCTTTCTATGACCATCTCGGATACTCTCTTATGATGCTCGGGCAGCTCGTCAAAGGTGGAATAAATGACCTCGACATTATCTCCCGTTATATATTCTTTTATATCCGTGACCTCCTCCGGACGCTCATCTATTAAAAGGATGATGACGTGCATCTCGGGATTTGCCCTCGTCACGGCTTTTGCGACCGCCTTTAATAGTGTTGTCTTTCCTGCCTTGGGCGGAGAAACGATCATTCCTCTCTGGCCCTTTCCGATAGGACTTATCAGATCCATTATCCTCATGGCTATGTTATTGTTTCCAAGCTCGAGATGGATCCTCTCCCTGGGAAATTCGGGAGTCATGTCTTCAAAATTATATCTGGTCGCCGTCTCTGACGGATGCATGCCGTTTATGCTCTTTACATAGAGCAGAGCCGAAAATTTCTCGTTTCCCGTACGGACTCTCGTATTACCGACCACTATGTCCCCGGTCTTAAGTCCGAATCTGCGTATCTGACTGGGAGCGACATACACGTCGTTCTCTCCGGGCAGATAGTTCTCGCATCTGATGAAACCGTATCCGTCCGACATGATCTCAAGTATGCCGTTTGCAACGATCCCGGAATCAAGCTCTTCCTTATTCTCCTGCAGTGCCTCGGCATCCTCCGCCTCGTCGCCTTCTTTTCCGGCAGCTCTGGTATCCGCGCCTTTTGCCTGCCCTTCTTTATGCGCATGATTCTCCTGGCCCTTGCCCTGTCCTTCTTTATGCGCATGATTTTCCTGGTTTTTGGCCTGCTCGTTCTTTTCCGATTCGGCAACGAGCAGCTCAATGAGCTCCGCCTTTTTCATAGTAGAAGTCCCTTTAAGCCCCTGCGACTTAGCAAGCTCCTTCAACTGCGTAAGCGGTAGCGTCGCTAATTTCTCTCTCATATAACCCTTCCTTTTTTCATGAATAACATATATAGATCTCTGTGATTTTTATCTTTGATTTTCTCTGCCTGATCTTTGCTTATGATCCTTTATCCGATGATCTTATATCCGGATTTGAAATAAAGACATAAGTATGATACAACGAAGATATGAATAAAGCAAGCACTAATATGACTGAATTATACAGCTTTCACAGCACCTCGGAGTTTGGACGGGACTTTTACAGAAACCACTGTGGTCCCACTGCGATAACCAATCTGATAATCACTTCCCTTCAGCACCAGAAAAGAGATATCCTTCCGCAGGATGAGTGCAGGGATATCTTTGAAAACGTCGCTACCAAAGGAAGACACATGCTCATCTACAACCGGAGGTACGGCACCACTGATCTCCTTTTGTGGTTTTATGTCAAAGCTGCGTTTAAGGCCTTCTCTCCCCTTACGATAAGGCCTTCCGTCAGACATACTTTAAGCGCTGACAATGCAAGAACCGTGCTCTCGCACGGTTCCTATCTTCTCATAGAACTCTTTGGTCATCCGAAATACGGATGGCATCAGATGGTGATCTACGGCACCGACAAAAACGGTCTCTTCATCACAGCCGACGGTATCAGCAACAGGCCCGTGCTCCTTGATGATACGGGAATTGGGCGGGGGCTCTTCCTCGAGATAAAACCGACGTGACCTTTCTCCGTCCGCCCGGTTACACTCCCCGATCGATCTCCGTCTGATCAGTTGCGCTCCTTGATCGTTCTGATCGGTATGTTGGCAAAAAGAGCGGGTCCCGACTTCTCATCCGGTCCTTCTCCGTCCGCCTGCGTGATCTTGATATCAAGACCTTCTTTATCTATCTCTACATATTTGGAGAGTACCTCGATGATATCGTTCTTTATCCTCTCCATGATCTCAGGTGAGCAGGCCGCTCTGTCGGATACAAGTACAAGCTTAAGCCTTTCCTTGGCCGTTTCACCTGATGACTTTTTCTTAAAAAAATCAACAAATGACATATCCGCCTCCTGTCAGCCCTTTCCGAAAAGCTTAGCAAAAAAGCCTTTCCTCCGTTTAAGATCGAGATAAGGAACTTCCTCTCCCATTATCCTCCTGCATATATTGATGTATGCCTTTCCGGCAAGTGAATCATCACCCGCGAGAGGCTCTCCGTTATTGGTCGCGATGACGACCTGCTCGTCATCGGGCACGACTCCGATAAGCTTGATCCCCAGGATCTCAACTACATCCTCGGCATTCATCATGTTTCCGCTCTCAACCATATCGCTTCGGAGTCTGTTTACCACAAGCCTCACATCCTCCATCTCGTTTGCCTCGAGAAGACCGATGATCCGGTCCGCGTCCCTTACGGCCGATACCTCGGGAGTCGTTACTATTATCCCGCGGTCAGCGCCCGCTATCGCATTCTTGAATCCCTGCTCTATCCCGGCAGGCGAATCCATTATCACATAGTCAAATTCATCCTTGAGCTCCTTGGCAACCTTTGCCATCTGCTCCGGAGTCACTGCCGACTTGTCCCTGGTCTGCGCGGCAGGAAGGAGGAAAAGCCCATCATACCTCTTATCCTTTATAAGCGCCTGCTTAAGCTTGCAGTTGCCCTCCACGACATCCACGACATTATATACTATACGGTTCTCAAGACCCAGTACAACATCAAGGTTTCTAAGTCCTATATCGGTATCGACGAGCACCGTCTTTTTTCCGAGCTTTGCCAGACCGGTACCTATATTAGCCGTGGTAGTGGTCTTTCCGACTCCGCCCTTTCCCGATGTGATGACTATTACTTCTCCCATTTCTTCCTCCCGGTTTACTTCCTTTGATCCTCTGTCGGCCTGCCGTTATCTGCGGCATCTCCGGCAGCAACTTTTCCATTCACGTTTTTTTTCAGTTTTTTACAGAACCTGTTTTCCCTTACCAGATCGCTGTCAAGCGGAGTTATAACGATATGCCCCTCATCTATCAGCGCCACCTCAGGCGGAGCGATCTCTTTCTTTGCAAAGATCCCTTTCTTGTGCCTGGAGGTATTATCCGCCGCTATCGCCATTGCGTCCGAGATCCTTACCTGGATCGGATCCATCTCCATCGCGAATATGAACGCATCCGGGTCCCCGTAAGCTCCGGCATCCGCATTCCCCTGCAGCGCTCCGAGCACAAATATACATCCCCCTGCCGTAACGGAAGCTCCCGGCTTGACATCTCCGATGATAAGGATCGATCCCGGGGACTCGAGATTTGCCCCGGATCTGAGATTTCCCTGAACGATCCTGCAGTTCATGGGATCGACGGCAGCCCGGAGATTCTCTATCGTCTCCGTCATCTGCTCCCGCTCCTTTTTAAGCGCTGCCAGCTCTTTCTCATGTCCCGGATCCGGTCCGAGCAGAGACTGGAACTTTTCTTCAAGCTCAGGGTTTTCCATTACGATCCCTTCGCATTTCACCTTGGTATTCTCAGCGAGCAGCTTCAATATCTGGGCCGCTTCCATCTCGGACACCTTACGTCCTTCTATCGAGAGGATGAGGTGTTTGCTTCCGAAAAATTCAGCCGCGTTCTTGAATTTATCTTCGATCCCGGGGAGCAGCTCATTGAAATCTCCCTCCTCCGGAAGTCTGATCACGATCCCGGATTTCACACCTTTAAGCGTGACCCTGTTTGTCATCCGTATCTTCCCTTTCCTGCTGTTTAACCGCTTCCGGTCCGAACGTTATGCACCCCCATGATCGGTCTTACGTCCTGACCCTTGGCATATCATATACCAAAACCGTTGTTATTGAAAACTACTACATATTGTATGAAAGGCGTGTTTTCGTGCGTAGTAACATAAAGAGTTTACATGTGAGATCTGGATTTCGGCCAGCCGGATCCGGGGCCTTAAATGAACTTTCAGAGAGAATACAGGACTGCATTGACGATAGCTGATGCCACCGGACTCCCCCCCTTGTTCCCCTCGTTTATGATGTAGGGGATATCTGTCTTCATGATCAGCTCCTTGGAAGCCGTCACGTTGACGAACCCGACCGGGACCCCTATCAGAAAATCGGGAGTGAATCTTTTTTCTTTGTACATTTCGTACAGACTTATCAGGGCGGTGGGCGCATTTCCCACAGCGAATATGACCGGCTTTCCGTCCTCCGCTCCGTAGATCCCCGAGGCCTTCTCCATTGCAGCGTATGCTCTGGTCACCCCGCTTTCGGCCGCTGCCTTCGCTACCTCTTCGTCGGCCATAAAGCAGCAGGCTCTTCCACCGTATCGGCTTAAGACCTTCTTGTTTATCCCGGCAAGCGCCATATTCGTATCCGTGACGATATCCGCCCCGCTGCGAAGAAGCTCCCGCAACACCGAAACCGAGCCTTTTGAAAACCTCAGTGTCCCGGCGTAATCAAGATCCGCGGTCGTATGGATGCATCGGTAGATCATGTTCTTTACAGGCTCCGGATCTTCGCCCGGAAGAAAGGTATATTGAAGAGGCACAGATATATTCTGTGCCTCCAGTGCTTCCTTTATGATCTCAAAGCTCTTTCTTTCTATTTCCTCGGGCTTTACAAACTCGATATCCTGCATTTTCTTCCCCGGGTCCTGCCCATCATGATATTCTGCATCATTTCTTTATAAGAAGTGATTCTCCTGTCATCTCCGCAGGCTGCGGCATCTCCATTATCTGCAGCAGTGTCGGAGCTATATCGCAAAGCTTCCCGCCCTCTCTGAGCGTATAAGCCGGATCGTAATTATACAGGATGAACGGGACCGGATTTGTCGTATGCGCCGTATGAGGCTCGCCGGTCTCGTAGTTGACCATCTGTTCGGCATTGCCGTGGTCAGCGCAGATAAAGAGAACTCCGTTCATCTTTTTGACTGCTTCCGCTGCCGCTCCCACACACTGGTCGATCCTCTCCACAGCCTTGATCGCAGCTTCCAGCACTCCCGTATGTCCTACCATATCGGGATTCGCGAAGTTGATTATGATCACGTCATATTCTCCCGATGTGATCGCCGCGTTAAGCTTTTCCGATACCTCAGGCGCGCTCATCTCAGGCTTCAGGTCATAGGTCGCTACCGCAGGAGAATTTACAAGAGTCCGGTCCTCTCCCTTATTGGGTTCCTCGATCCCGCCGTTAAAGAAGAACGTAACGTGTGCATATTTCTCTGTCTCGGCGATCCTGAGCTGTCTCAGTCCGTTCTTTGCCAGATACTCACCGAGGGTATTGACGATCTCCTCCTTCTTAAAGGCCACGAATTTATTGGGGATGGTCTCATCATAATCCTTAAAGCAGACATATGTGAGAGGCATGAACCCGTTCGCTCTCTTAAGATACGCTATGGTCTTGGTATCCGAAGGATCCCCTCCCTGTGCCTTTATATCATCATCGGTAAAGCAGAATGCCTTGGTGATCTCTCTTGCCCTGTCCGGACGGAAATTAAAGAAGATGACCGAATCATAAGGTTTTACGACCGATACGGGCGAGCCGTCCTCATTTGTGATGACCGTAGGAAGTACAAATTCATCGGTTACCTCCTTGTCATACGAATCCTGCATAGCCTGAATGGGATCCACAGCTTTTACGCCCTCTCCGAGAACCAGGGAATCATAGGCCTTCTGGATACGATCCCAGTTGTTGTCTCTGTCCATCGCATAATAACGGCCCGAAAGCGATGCCACCTTTCCGACACCGATCTCTTTTGTTTTATCGATAAGCTGCTGCAGATAATCCTTGCCCGATGCCGGCGGAGTATCTCTGCCGTCAAAGAAGGGGTGGATGTACACATCCTCAAACGACTCTCTCTTGCAGAGCTCAAGCAGTCCGTACAGATGCGTATTGTGACTGTGAACGCCGCCGTCCGAGAGCAGTCCCCACAGATGTAGGTCTGAATGATGTTCCTTACAGTTGTTTATGGCACGGAGAAGCTCCTCATTCTTGAAAAAGTCCCCGTCCTTGATATATTTTGTGATGAGCGTAAGATCCTGATAGATGATGCGTCCGGATCCAATGTTCATATGTCCTACCTCGGAGTTTCCCATCTGTCCGTCAGGAAGTCCGACCGCAAGTCCCGAAGCATATCCCTTCTGAAAAGGGCTTTCCTTCATAAGCTTATCCATCACCGGTGTTTTCGCCATATAGACCGCATTCGCCTCATGGTTATCCGAAAGTCCGTATCCGTCAAGCACCATCATAACAACAGGTTTCTGTCTCATATCTACCTCCGTATATCATATAATATTGGTTTGTTATCCGGCCAAACGCTTCCGGGACAGGACACATATCACAGGAAGCCTTAAGGCTCTTTGCTGCCCCCGGCGATAAATTTCCCGGCCGAGCTGTCATATCGGAATCCCGCTGCCTCAAGCCTGTCCGTTATCTCCCTGACGTCAAACCCTTCGCTTGAAGCCATATCCTCAAGATCCTCGTACTTATCCCTGAGTCCGGTATTGATATAACAAAAAAGCATATTGGGATCTGCAGGGATCATTCGCGGTCTCTCCTTTGCATCTCGTACTGCGTTCGCACCGCTTATCATATCACAACTGATACAAGTTTTCCATTGCTCTCCCGCTTCATACGGGTATAATAATGAGATATGGTAAAAAAGCTTATGATCCAGGGCACCATGTCCGGTGTCGGAAAAAGTCTTATAGTCGCCGGGCTGTGCCGCATCTTCATGCAGGACGGTCTTCATCCCGCGCCCTTCAAATCTCAGAACATGGCGCTTAATTCCTTCGTGACTTCGGACGGACTCGAGATGGGGCGGGCGCAGGCAATGCAGGCGTATGCCGCCGGGCTTGAGCCATGCATCGAGATGAATCCGATATTGCTTAAGCCTACCGGCGATACCGGATCTCAGGTGATCGTAAACGGGAAACCCATCGGTAATATGAGCGCTGTAGATTATTTCAAATATAAAAAAACTTTGATCCCCGATATACAAAAAGCCTTTGATAAACTCACTCTGGAATATGATCCACTTATCGTGGAGGGTGCGGGGAGTCCCGCCGAGATAAATCTGAAGACCGACGATATAGTCAATATGGGCCTTGCAAAAATGATCGATGCCCCGGTACTGCTGGTCGGCGATATAGATAAAGGCGGAGTCTTCGCCCAGCTCTTCGGGACCGTCATGCTCCTTCCCGGGGATGAACGCTCGCTTATCAAAGGATTCATCATCAACAAGTTTCGCGGAGATCCTTCTCTTCTTGACAGCGGCATAAGCAGGATAGAAGAGCTGACCGGCATCCCTGTGATGGGTGTCGTGCCATATATCCATGACCTTGGACTGGAAGACGAGGACAGTCTGACGGCGCGTTTTGACCGCAGGCCTGATGCGTCAGCTAAATTAACAATCGGTGTGATAAAACTCCCCAGGATATCCAATTTCAGCGATTTCGATCCATTTGAGCAAAATCCCGATGTATCGGTAGTCTACTCTACGGATCCCAAAGTTTTGGAAAAGGCCGATATGATCGTGATCCCCGGCTCCAAAAACACGATAGCGGACCTGCGATTTTTGCATGAAAAAGGTCTCGTCGGACTGCTTCAAAAGAAACATGGGCTTATCCCTGTCTTCGGGATCTGCGGAGGATATCAGATGCTCGGCCGTACCGTCAGTGATCCTCAGGGTCTCGAAGGGGGAGGTTCCGTGGACGGTCTTGGACTCCTCCCGATCGAAACCGTATTGCAAAAAGAAAAGATCCAACGACAGGTCAGCGGTATGATAAGCACCCCCGTCCCGGGGATCTTCTCAGAGCTCTCCGGCAAAACCTGCAAAGGCTACGAGATCCATATGGGCCGCACAGTCAGTCCGGACGATCCGGAGTCTCCCCGGATGATCACCGGATCCGTTACAGATGTATACGGAACCTATGTACATGGATTCTTTGACAGCCCCGGGATCACCGGTACCGTCTTGAATGCTCTTGCAAAAAAGAAAGGTGTCAGGATCGACACCTCTTCCCAGACTGACCAGCGCTCCTTCCGGAACAGCCGGTATGATCTTCTTTCGGATACTATACGGAAGGCTGTATGTATTGATCGTTTATATGACGTTCTCTCTGATTCATCGACTTTACAAGATTGATGAAATCCGACTCGGGTACCGGCTTTGAAAAATAGAAGCCCTGAATGAAATCGACCCCCATACGCTCCATCGCCGCAAGCTGCTCCTTAGTCTCCACACCCTCGGCAACAGTTTGCGCGCCGATCTGACGTACCATATCGACGGAGCTGCTCAGCAGGATCCTCGCGTTTGTCCTCTCCTGTTCCGTTTCCATCACAAACGGCGCCTGGATGATCGATTTATCCAGCTTTATGATATCAAAAGGCATCATGATGATACGGGACAGAGAAGAATATCCCGTTCCAAAATCATCCAGCGAAAAATGAAAACCGAGTCCCGACAGTCTTTTTGCGTTTGATTCCACAACCCCGGTAAAGGTATCATCGGAGGTCTCCGTGATCTCGATATTGATCTGCGAAGGATGGATATGATAGCTGTCGACCATCTTGGCAAGCTTCCCTGTTATATCATCCTGCAGCATGTCCGAAACCGACAGATTGATCTCTATAAATCT